>DKWE01000056.1:0-15865 GCA_002491565.1 Lachnospiraceae bacterium UBA7160
GATCTTGATGGAGTTCTTGTTTGCGCCAACCGTACCGTCTGCGCCAAGGCCCCAGAACTTGCAGTTGATCGTGCCTTCCGGAGTCGTAACGAGCGGTGCGCCCAGCTCCAGGGAAAGGTTCGTCACGTCGTCGTTGATACCGATCGTGAATCTTGCCTTCTCTGTGTTGTTGTATACTGCAACGATCTGAGCCGGTGTCGTATCCTTGGAACCAAGGCCGTAACGTCCGGAATAGATCGGTGTGTCATTGAACTTTGTGCCCTTCAGAGCTGCAACTACATCGAGGTACAGCGGCTCGCCAAGGCTGCCCGGCTCCTTCGTTCTGTCAAGAACAGTGATCTGCTTTACCGTCTCCGGAATCGCAGCTACCAGTGCCTCTGCGCAGAACGGACGGTACAGACGTACCTTCACAACGCCAACCTTCTCGCCGGCTGCCATCAGGTAATCGATCGTCTCTTCAATCGTGTCACATACGGAACCCATTGCTACGATAACCTTCTCCGCATCTGCAGCTCCGTAGTAGTTAAACAGCTTATAATCCGTGCCAATCTTTGCGTTGACCTTGTCCATGTACTCCTGGACGATTGCCGGCATTGCATCGTAGTACGGGTTGATTGCTTCTCTTGCCTGGAAGAAGATATCCGGGTTCTGTGCAGAACCTCTCTGGCAAGGATGGTTCGGATTCAGGCACTGGTCTCTCCAAGCCTGGATCGCATCAAAATCTGTCATCTCCTTCAGATCCTCGTAATCCCAGGTCTCGATCTTCTGAATCTCATGGGAGGTACGGAATCCATCGAAGAAGTTGATGAACGGAAGACGGCCCTTGATCGCAGCAAGGTGTGCTACCGGCGTCAGGTCCATAACTTCCTGTACGCTGGACTCGCAGAGCATGCAGGCGCCAGTCTGGCGGCATGCGTAAACGTCCGAATGATCACCGAAGATAGACAGTGCATGACTTGCAAGTGCACGCGCCGATACGTTGAATACGCCCGGAAGACGCTCACCTGCAACCTTGTACAGGTTCGGGATCATGAGCAGCAGACCCTGTGACGCAGTATATGTAGTCGTCAGTGCGCCTGCTGCCAGAGAACCGTGAACTGTTCCCGCTGCGCCTGCCTCAGACTGCATCTCTGTTACCTGAACGGTGCGGCCGAACATGTTCAGACGTCCCTGAGTAGCCCACTCATCTGTAGCTTCTGCCATAACAGATGACGGAGTAATCGGGAAAATCGCTGCGACATCGGTAAATGCATACGATGCATGTGCGGCAGCATGATTACCATCCATGGTCTTCATTTTTCTAGCCATTTCAAAATTCCTCCTTGATTATCTTGCAGAGTTAACATACTCTTTGCAGCATCTCATACAATTTCATTCTAGCACAGTTCCCGTTCTTTGTCTATTTCTGCAGAGTGATTTTTCTGTGTTTTTTTGTATTTTTCAAGCTACAATCCGCGGAAAGCCTGTCTGGAGGCGTAACTTTCCCTAGTCTATATCTGCACGGTCAAGAAATACGACTGGGGATTCGGAAGCTCTTATCGTTCGTCTACAAGTTCTAAAGCTCCGGCCTCCCGGAGCTTTAGAACTTGTAAAGACTCACTACACGAGCTTCCGAATCCCCAGTCGTATTTCTCTTGACAGTAGCTGGCTCTACTAAAAACTCTCTCTACGGACTATCAAACATCTGCTGCATCTCTTCCTCGTCTGTCAGGCTGCCTGCGGATCTCGTTTTATCAGTCGGTTTCTGACATAGAAGTAGCACAGCAGATGCACCGCTGCGGTCAGAATCCAGCTCACCGGATAGGAATAATACAGTACCTTCAGCGTGTGGAACTGCTGGAAAATCGTGTAGATCCAGACGACGCGCAGCAGACAGGAGCCAACCAGCGACACGATCATCGGCAGCACGGACTCTCCCATCCCGCGCAGCTCGCCGGAAAGAACATCCATGATGCCGCACAGTGCATACGTCGTCGCAATTACCCCCATTCGAATGATTCCGTATTCGATCGCTTTCGCGTCTCCGGGAAGATAAATCGCGAGCAGTTCTTTCCCAAAGAAATACGCGCAGTTTCCGAGCACCAGACCAGTCACAGTAACCATCAATGCGCAAGTCGCAAAGACCCGGTTGATCCGCTTATAGCGGCGCGCACCGACATTCTGGCTCGTGAAGGTCTGCGCAGACTGGTAAAACGAGTTCATCGCAACATAAATGAAGCCCTCTATATTGGATGCAGCCGAATTTCCCGCGACCGCCAGCTCTCCGAAACCGTTGATCGAGGACTGAATCAGAACATTTGATAAGGAAAATACCGTTGACTGGATACCGGACGGAATGCCAACCTTTGCAATGCGCGCCAGCTTCGCCTTATTTATATGTACCTTTTTCCATTCCAGGCGCAGCTCCTCCTCCATCCGCATCATGTGGCGCACGGTGAGGAACGCGGAAACTACCTGTGAGATTACCGTCGCGATCGCAACGCCCGCTACATCCATGGAAAATCCGGCTACGAATACGACATTCAGCACAATATTGACAATACCCGCTACAATCAGATAATACAGCGGGTGCTTGGTATCGCCAAGTGCGCGCAGAATTGCGCTGCCGAAATTATACACGGACATCGCCGGAAGCCCAATGAAATAAATCTGAAGATACAGCTCGGCTTTACTGATGATATTTTCCGGCGTGCCCATCATCCGGAGCAGCACCGGGCTCAGCACAAGGCCAAGTACCAGACAGATCACACCGCCGATCAGGCTGATCGCGATCGAGGTGTGAATCGTTTCCTTCACCTCCTGCAATTCCTGCGCCCCATAATAAAAGCCGACCGCGACAGCTGCACCGACGGACAGCCCGATCAGCAGATTCACGATCAGATTGATCAGCGCCCCGTTGGAGCCAACGGCTGCCAGCGAGTTGCTTCCGGCAAAGCGTCCCACTACAATGATATCCGCAGCGTTAAACAGCAGCTGAAGTACGCCTGAGAGCATGATCGGCAATGTAAAAAACAGTATTTTTCCGGCAAGCGGCCCGTGCGTCATGTCAATGGTCTGGGTCCTGGCCTGCCCTTTTGAATGAGTAGCCTGTTGTGACACGATGGTTTCTTCCTTTCCTTGTATTTTTGGTGTGAACGCTACCCATCATAACGCATCCGTCCGGGAAAAGCAATATGAACTTTTCCTGATTTTCTATTGCTTTTTCTAATGGAAACACTTGCTTTTTTCCAGTTTTTCGGTACAATAGGTAGCGAAACTGCCGGACATCTCCTGGCCCGGCGAAAGAGGAAACTATGGTTACTGTTCACGGTCAACCTGGCCGCGAACAAAGACACGCTTCGCGGGATAGTGGATGCGTGAAAGGAAACAAACTATGAATATTAAAATCGGGAAGCTGCCGGCTCTGCCACATGCGGGACTACCGGCTTCCGGAAATGAGGTATCAGATGATCAGTGCAAACAATGTGACCTACCGTGTAGGCAAAAAGGCGTTATTTGAAGACGTCAACATTAAATTTACCGAGGGGAACTGCTACGGCGTAATCGGCGCGAACGGAGCCGGAAAGTCTACATTCCTGAAGATTCTCTCCGGCGAGCTGGAGACGACAAACGGCGATATTGTCATGACGCCTGGACAGCGGCTTTCTGTCCTGGAGCAGGACCACTTCAAGTACGATGAATACCCGGTCCTCGACACCGTCATCATGGGAAACCAGCGGCTGTACGATATCATGAAGGAGAAGGAAGCGATCTACGCAAAGGAGGAATTCACCGACGAGGACGGCATCCGCGCCAGCGAGCTGGAGGGCGAATTTGCAGAGCTGAACGGCTGGGAGGCAGAGTCTGACGCTGCGTCACTGCTGAACGGCCTCGGCATCGAGACAGAGCTGCACTATATGCTTATGAAGGACCTGAACGGAAGTGAGAAGGTTAAGGTACTGCTGGCACGTGCACTGTTCGGCAACCCGGATATCCTGCTGCTCGACGAGCCGACGAACCACCTGGATCTCGACGCGATCAACTGGCTGGAGGAGTTCCTGATCAATTTCAACAACACGGTCATTGTAGTCTCCCACGACCGCTACTTTCTGAATAAGGTCTGCACGCAGATTGCAGATATCGACTATGGCAAGATCCAGCTCTACGCGGGCAACTACGATTTCTGGTATGAGTCCAGCCAGCTGATCATCCGTCAGATGAAGGAAGCGAATAAGAAAAAGGAAGAAAAGATCAAGGAGCTGCAGGAATTTATCTCCCGCTTCTCCGCGAACGCTTCCAAGTCCAAGCAGGCGACGTCCCGAAAGCGTGCGCTTGAGAAAATCCAGCTCGACGAGATCCGTCCGTCCAGCCGGAAGTATCCGTACATTGATTTCCGCCCGAACCGCGAGATCGGAAATGAGGTGCTCCAGGTAGAGAATCTCTCGAAAACCATTGATGGAGTCAAGGTACTCGACGGGCTGACCTTCACGCTCGGGCACAATGACAAGGTTGCGCTCGTCGGAGGCAATGAGCTGGCAAAGACGACCTTTTTCCAGATCCTGATGGGCGAGCTTGAGCCGGACGAGGGCACCTACAAGTGGGGGGTAACGACAAGCCAGGCATATTTCCCGAAAGACAGCACGAAGGAGTTTGACACAGATCTGACGATCGTGGACTGGCTGACTCAGTTCTCAGAGATCAAGGACGCGACCTACGTGCGCGGCTTCCTCGGCCGCATGCTGTTTGCCGGCGAGGACGGTGTCAAGCATCTGAACATTCTCTCCGGAGGTGAGCGCGTGCGATGCCTGCTCTCAAAGATGATGATTTCCGGGGCAAACATCCTTCTGCTGGATGAGCCGACGAACCACCTGGATATGGAGTCAATTACCGCGCTGAATAATGGCCTGATCAAGTACCCGGGCGTACTGCTGTTTTCCTCGCGTGACCACCAGATCGTGCAGACTACGGCAAACCGTATCATGGAAATCCTTCCGAATGGAAAGCTGATCGATAAGATTACCACCTACGATGAGTATCTGGAGAGCGACGAGATGGCCCGGAAGCGCCAGGTGTACTCAGCGGACGAGACCGTGCGAGACTAATTTTGAAATTTTCCACTGCGAATATTGCAATTCCAAGTATCGTATACGAAAATGGGGATAAAAACAGGGCATCTGCTGCAAACAGATGCCCTTTAGGTATACCGATAGACGTTTTGCCCATTTAATGATTATGACAGAATAGCCATGTAAAAGTCAGAATTTCCCGCCGTGGCCGCCAGCGCTTCTCCCGCTGCTGGTGGTATGTGTGCTGGAGCCTCCGCCACCGCCGCCCGAGTGCTGTTCCCGCTCTATTTTTTTGCGGTGAACGGTGCGGTAAAGATACAGATCAATCGCGCGGGTAATATGAAAGCTGCCGTCCCGCACATATTCGCGGGCTTCACGCTGAATGCGCACTGTGCGCAGCTGATGAAACAGTACTGCAAGTACGATTCCCGCTGTGACTGCCCCGATCGCCAGTGCGATGAGAAACCGAAGCCACACCGGCATTGGCTCATGATACGTGTGGTCGACATCATACGGCCGGTTTTCTTTTGCTTCCCGGATGAAAGCGTCCACCGTCTCCCCGAATTTCCGGAAGGCATGACTATAATCCCCGCTGCTCAATTTGCTCAGGAACGTGTCCTCCAGCTGAAGCAGGCCGTTGTCTGTAAACATCCACTGCGCGCTTCCGTACGTCGCGATCCAGTAGTCCCGGTCTTCCATACTCACCATGAGCATGATGCCGTCGAGCTCGGCTCCATAGCCATAGCCATTTGCTTCATAATAATCTTCCGTATACGCAGACGGGGTTTTTCCCCAGAGCGAATCCGTCGTCAGGACAGCCACATCTACCTGCCAGGCTTCCGCAATCTCATCAAACTGCTTTTCCAGCTTCTCCTTCTCCGCACTCGAAAGAAGTCCCGCCGTATCTGCAATATGATTTGCCCCTGCCGCTTCCACAACGGCCGCAGAAAACGCCAGCTGCATGCTCATTACCAAAAAGAGAACAATTTTCTTCATCCTTTGCCTCCTCCTCTACAGCAGCATCATCAGGAGCAGGAACACAAGCAGCGTCACAGCTGTGCATACGCCACCCCCGATCACAAGCGCTTTTCCTTTATCTGCGGGCAGATTGCCTACCAGCTTACCAGTCTGTCCATTCATGGCGAAGGTATAGGAATCACCCTTATAGTTCGTGTTCAAAATCCATACAGGCAGCAGTGCATACGTGATCCTGCCCTGCCGCAGCCGGATATCGGTATGCTCCGGCATAACGGTTGTATACCCGCTGATTGTATTCAAAAATGCATGCTTTGTGCTTTCTCGCATGCGTTCATTTGCCCGCGGCGCACAGTCCTTAGCTGAGAGATCATACCGGTCTGCCAGATAACCAGAAAGGTAAGCGGTCTGAAAATCCACCGCCTCCTCATAGCGGAACGGCTCGATGGAATCCATCAGTTCGTCTGCCATTTTTTCTGATCCATCCGCCGGAACATAGTCAAAACTCAAATCTCCTCCCCGGCTCACCAGAAAATGCTGTGTCTCCGTGTAGCGGTAATCCCCCTGTGTCCAGGTCCTCACGCGGGTGGCACGGCAGCGCAGCTCGGCATGGACATCGCCGTCGTACAGCCAGAATGGCACATACATGCCGCGCACTTCCTTGATGTGGTTTTCCTCCCGGAACATCCTGGGCAGAAGCGCCTTCCCCTTCAGATGCTCCCGGAGCTTTTCTTCCGCCTGACGCTGGTCCAGCTTGAACGGAATTACCAAATCCGGGCGCAGCATCCCCTCAAACTGCTTTGGTATAATCACCGGATTGCCGCAGTAAGGACAGCTGCCTGCTGCCATCGAACGCTCCGCTATGATTTCACCGCCGCAGGATTCACAGACATAGGAGACGAAGCTTCCATCCTCATTTTCCATCTGCTCCTGCGACTGATATACGTTCTCCGCCTGCCACTGAGGATCGCGGTCTTCCTCCAGCGCTTCCTCTTCAAACTGGCGCAGCGTATCCATCTCAAATTCTGTGTCACAGTACGGGCACTTCATTTTCTGCCTGCGGCTGTCGAACTGGATCGCACCGCCGCAGCAGGGACACTTATATTCTAACACATCACTCATTTCCAGTCCGCCCCCTATTTTTACCTTACAAGATCCCCTTCATCAAACGGATCTCCGCACTCCGGGCAGAATTTCGGCGGATGCGCCGGATCCTCCGGCTTCCAGCCGCACTTGTCACACTGGTAGACCGGCGCTCCTGCCGGACGTCTGGTCCCGCACTCCACGCAGAACTTTCCGCGGTTGACCGCTTTGCAGGATGGGCAGCGCCACCCCTCCTCGGGGCGTTTTGCCCCGCACTCTGCGCAGAATTTTCCTGTATTCACCGCACCGCAGCTGCAGGTCCAGCTTTCCCTGTTGCCTGCTCCCCCGCCCTGTGCCTGCGGATAAGCGTTGCCTGCGGATGCAGCCACCTGCTCCTGATACCCGCCGCCAGAGTGTGCCGTCGCCTGTCCCTGCTGATATGCACTGCCAGGCTGTGCCGGCCGCGCTGCAGCGTTCTGCCCCATCGCGAACAGCTCCTGCGCGTTCATACCACCGGCCTGCGCTGCCATCCCCATGCCCATAAAGCCTGTCATCGCACCGGCCTTGTTCGCAGCTGCCGCCCGCATCGCATCGCTCTGCGCGCCGACCAGCTGTGCCGCCGCCATCGACGGGTCACGCATCACCGCACTCTTCTGCAGCTGCTTGATCATATCCTCATCCTCTTTGGATGCCGACACAGAATTGACTCCAAACGACACGATCACGATGCCACGCGTTTCCTTCCATTTCTTTGACAATACCTCATTGAGCGCATCTGCAAGCTCCAGCGTATGTCCGGGAAGTGCGCTGTAGCGCACACCCTGCTCCGAAATCCGGGCAAATGCAGGCTGAAGCGCTGTCAGAAGCTCACTTTTGAGCATGCTGTCCAGACTCGATTTCCGGTACTCATCGAAAACATTTCCACAGACATTTGTGTAAAACAGGATCGGATCCACAATACAATAGGAATATTCTCCATTGCAGCGGATCGAAATGTCCACATCCAGGCCGATATTCCGGTCTACCACACGAAACGGTACTGGTGTCGCCGTCCCGTATTTGTTTCCGATGATTTCCTTCGTATTAAAATAGTATACACGCTGATCCGCGCCTGCCTGTCCGCCGAATGCGAACCGCTTTCCGATCTCCTCAAAGGTCTGGCGGATTCCGTCTCCTAAACTTCCGTTAAAAATACTCGGCGCAATGCTGTTATCATATGTATATTCACCGGGCTCCGCGCAGACCTCCACAACCTTGCCGTTTTCCACAATCATCATACACTGGCCGTCTGCTACCGCAATACCGGAACCGTCCGTGATAACATTGTCGTTTCCCCAGCGGTTAGAGGAACGGCGCGAGGTGCGCTTGCGCCCCTTCTGCACCAGTACGTCGGATTCCATTGCGTCACAATAAAAATACTCTTTCCACTGGTCGGCAAATACGCCGCCTGCCGCGCCAAGCGCTGCTTTGATTAATCCCATGATAAAACCTCCTCCAATTTTCTCATTTTGCTGACACTGTTCCCATCTTATGTTTCACTACAATCCACTATCAATGCCATGATGCCAGAATCTAAGGACTAACATCCACTCCATGCCCGCATGTAAGTCAGTGAATGGCCCTGTGACCCGCCCGGTAACTTTCCCCAACCGTCATGTCATCATTTCAAAATGCAGCGTGCCAAACATCGCGGTGCTTTTTCAGCACCTGCTCAGCCTATTATAATACTAACATGTAGTGTGAAGCAAGCTGCCTGTTATCTCTTAATGCACTTTATCCCCGCGTCCTCACCTGCGCGATATCGATGAGGGAAAGCTCTCCGCGGCTGGTGTCTTCCAGACTGGTAATCAGCGCACCTGCCGTATCCAGCGAGGTGAGTACGTTCACGCCTGTCTCAATCGCATTGCGGCGGATCAGGAAGCCATCCTTCGCATGCTCTACCCCCTGCGGCGGCGTATCAATGATTAGATCTACCTCATGACCGAGGATCAGGTCCATCAGGTTCGGGGATTCTCCCTCGATCTTGTTCGTCTGACGGGCGCGGACCCCGTTTGCATTCAGGATCTGCGCGGTGCCGCGTGTCGCAAAGATCCGGTAGCCAATCGCCTCAAACCGGCGTGCGATCTCTATCACATCCTGTTTGTCCGAATCACGCACGGTGATGATCATATTCCGGTATCTCGGCAGATGTACCCCCGCGCCGAGAAATGCCTTGTACAACGCCTCATCAAAGGTCTTCGCAATGCCAAGGCACTCTCCGGTCGATTTCATCTCCGGTCCAAGGCTGATATCTGCCCCGCGGATTTTCTCGAAGGAGAAGACCGGCATTTTCACGGCAAAATAATCCGCCTCCGGCTGAAGTCCCGGCTCATACCCAAGCTCCCGGATCTTTTTGCCCAGAATCACGCGCGTCGCGAGCGGGACGATCGGGATGCCAGTCACCTTGCTGATGTACGGCACGGTCCGGCTCGAACGCGGGTTGACCTCGATGACGTAGACCGCGCCATTGCTCACGATAAACTGAATATTGATCAGACCGATAACATGCAGCTCCTTCGCCAGCTTCCTCGTATAATCTTCAATGACATGCTTGGTCTCATCCGTCAGGCTGCGCGCCGGATAGACCGAGATGCTGTCTCCGGAGTGAATGCCCGCGCGCTCAATGTGCTCCATGATTCCCGGAATCAGCACATCCTCCCCGTCGCAGACCGCATCGACCTCGATTTCCTTTCCGACCAGGTATTTATCCACCAGAATCGGATGCTCCTGTGCAATCCGGTTGATAATTCCGATAAATGCGTCCACATCCTCATCATGGATGGCGATCTGCATACCCTGTCCGCCAAGCACATAGGACGGGCGTACCAGCACCGGATAGCCCAGCTCGTTCGCCGCACGCTTCGCCTCCTCTGCTGTAAAGACCGTACGCCCCGCCGGCCGCGGGATCCCGCATTTGCCAAGCACCTCATCGAACAGCTCCCGGTCCTCCGCGCGGTCCACATTCTCCGCTGAAGTGCCAAGAATCGGCACGCCCATCTTCATCAGAGCTTCTGTCAGCTTGATCGCGGTCTGCCCGCCGAACTGCACGACCGCTCCGTCCGGATGCTCCAGATCCACGATGCTCTCGACATCCTCCGGGGTCAGAGGCTCAAAGTAGAGCTTGTCCGCGATGTCAAAGTCCGTGCTGACTGTCTCCGGGTTGTTATTGACGATGATCGTCTCATAACCTTCCTTTTGGAAGGCCCAGGTGCAGTGCACCGAGCAAAAATCAAATTCGATGCCCTGTCCGATCCGGATCGGTCCGGAGCCAAGCACCAGCACCTTTTTCCTGTCTTTTAAATCAAGCGGCTCCGTTTTGGCGGCTTCGTTCCCGGCCTCATTCTCACTTCCGAATACCGAGTAATAATACGGTGTCTCTGCCTCAAATTCCGCGGCACAGGTATCCACCATCTTGTAGGCAGCCGTAATCCCGTTTGCAAGACGCAGCGCATGGATCTCCGCCTCTGTCCTGCCGCAAAGCCGCGCGATCACCACATCCGGAAATCCGATCCGCTTCGCCTCGCGCAGCAGCTCTGCAGTCAGCGTCTCAGTCTCAAGTGCGTGCTCCATCTCCACGAGAATCGCAAGCTTGTCGATGAACCAGACATCAATTTGGGTAATCTCATGAATCTCCTCATAAGAAATGCCGCGCCGCAGCGCTTCTGCGATGACCCAGATCCGCCGATCATCAACTGTGGCAAGCTGCCCTCGAAGCCCTTCCTCATCCAGCTTCGAGAAATCGTACGAGCGCAGGCAGTCCACATGCTGCTCCAGTGAGCGGATTGCCTTCATCAATGCGCCCTCAAAATTATTGCCGATGCTCATGACCTCCCCGGTCGCCTTCATCTGCGTCGTCAGCTTGCGGCTCGCACTGATGAATTTATCAAAGGGCAGCCGAGGCATTTTCACCACACAGTAGTCCAGCATTGGCTCGAAGCTCGCATAGGTCTTGCTGGTAATTGCATTTTTGATCTCATCGAGCGTATACCCAAGGGCAATCTTCGCTGCAACCTTCGCGATCGGATATCCGGTTGCCTTGGAAGCCAGCGCGGAAGAACGGCTGACACGCGGGTTCACCTCGATGACACAATACTCAAAGCTGTCCGGATTTAACGCGAACTGCACGTTGCACCCGCCTGTGATCTGAAGCTCACTGATAATATTTAAGGCAGAGGTCCGGAGCATCTGGTATTCCTTGTCGCCCAGCGTCTGAGAAGGAGCCACTACAATACTGTCACCCGTATGGACGCCAACCGGGTCCATATTTTCCATGTTGCAGACCGTAATCACATTGCCCGCGCCATCCCGCATCACCTCATACTCAATTTCTTTCCAGCCCGCAATGCAGCGCTCCACCAGCACCTCGCCAACACGTGACAGACGCAGGCCATTTTCCAGGATCTCCACCAGCTCCTGATAATTGTGCGCGATTCCGCCGCCGCTGCCGCCGAGCGTATAGGCCGGGCGCAGCACGACCGGATACCCGATAGTCTGTGTAAACTCAATGCCTTCCGGCACCGTGCGGACAACCCGGGAAGCAGCAACCGGCTCACCGATTTTTTCCATCGTATCCTTAAATTCCTGACGGTCCTCCGCTTTTTTAATGGTTTTCGCCGTCGTTCCAATCAGGCGGACCCCCTGCTCCTTCAAAAAGCCCCGCTCCTCCAGCTCCATCGCGAGGTTCAGCCCTGCCTGTCCTCCAAGCGTAGGCAGCACACTGTCCGGGCGCTCCTTTTTGATCAGCTCCTCCAGCACCCCGACCGTCAGAGGCTCAATATAAACCTTATCCGCAATGTCCTTATCTGTCATGATCGTGGCCGGATTGGAATTGACGAGCACGACCTCCACGCCCTCTTCCTTCAGAGAACGGCATGCCTGCGTACCTGCATAGTCAAATTCCGCTGCCTGTCCAATGACGATCGGACCGGAACCAATCATGAGCACCTTTTTAATTTCCGGATTTCTTGGCATTATGCTTCCTCCCTCATCATCTTCAGAAAACGGTCAAACAGATACGATGAATCACACGGTCCCGGGCATGCCTCCGGGTGAAACTGCACAGTAAAAATGCGTTTTCCCGTGTAGCACAGTCCCTCATTCGTGCCATCATTCACATTTTCAAAGGCAGGAACTGCAATGGCACGGTCCAGCCGGCCGGCATCCACGACATAGCCATGATTCTGCGAGGAGATATAGACACGGCCCGTTGCCAGATCGCGCACGGGATGATTGCCTCCGCGATGCCCGTACTTCATTTTGTAGGTATCTCCGCCGACAGCCAGCGCCATCAGCTGATGGCCGAGACAGATCGCAAAGATTGGAACATCTGCCTCATACAGCCTCCGTATTTCCCGGATCACTGTTGCGCAGGCTTTCGGGTCCCCGGGGCCATTGGAAAGCATGATTCCATCCGGCTTCGCAGCCAAAATTTCTTCCGCCGGAGTATGCGCCGGGTAGACCGTCACATGACAACCGCGCGCATTCAGGCTCCGCGCAATGTTCCGCTTCGCACCAAGATCCAGCAACGCGACCCTTGGCCCATCCCCGGCCAGCTCATACGCCGCACTGCAGGTAACTTTTTCAACAACATTTCCTGTTGTATATGCTTTTATTCTTGGGAGAAGAGTTTCAAGACGAAATGTGCCATCCGTGGTAATGCAGCCGTTCATGGTGCCTTTTTCGCGGAGTATTTTAGTAAGAGCTCTCGTATCGATTCCGGAGATACCGGGGATTTGATACCTGGATAAGAAATTTTGAATGGTGTCGCCAGAGCGGAAATTACTCGGCAGGCGGGATAATTCCCGTACAATCAGAGCGTCGATCCATGGCCGTTCAGACTCCATGTCCTCATAGCAGATGCCATAATTGCCAATAAGCGGATATGTCATGACAACGGCCTGTCCGGCGTAGGAGGGGTCGGTCATGACCTCCAGATAACCGGTCATCGAGGTGTTGAAGACAATCTCACTGATGACCTCTCCTGGAGCGCCGATGCTCTGCCCGGTGAAAATAGTGCCGTCTTCCAGAATCAGATATGCTTTCATACTGCCACCGTGTCCTTTCTTGGCTGTGAGAAACGATAAAGGAAAGCCCACCTGGCTACTGTTTCGCCAGCAATGCCCTCTGGTCAGCTGCATTCTCCACTCATAGATACCTTGGGTGAGATACTCCGAAAGTCTCTCTCCCCAAGGCACTCGAAACTGAAGGCAAGGCACTCGAAACTGAAGGATGCGTTTTTTCTTTCTGACCTTGTTTCTGCCAGTCTGATAAAAGTACACCTGCATAGCCATACAGATCTGACGCTCCACCAGGACCAGGCTTTCTTCATAATTTTGTACGATTCTAGCACAATGCTGGCGAATTAGCAAGTTTTTTCTCAAATCCCTTCCGCAATACGCGTGACGCCCACATAGATATCCTGGATGCGGTACCAGGTCCGGCTGCCGACAATTCCATCCTGGGTAAGCCCGAAGACTGACTGAAATACACGGACCGCCTCCTGCGTGCGTTCCCCAAAAATACCGTCCGGCACGAGCTTCGGAATCAGCGGATAATTATCCGAGATCCGGTTCAGCTGTTCTTGAATTTTCAGCACGCTGCTTCCAACGCTGCCAATAGATAAGGGATAACCCGGATAGGAGACCGGCACACCGGAAACCTCCTCCGCGGTGTTGATGTACATGGAATCTCCATAGAAATAACGAATAATATCGATCGGCGGATACCCCTGCTCCCCCAGTGTCATACTCTCCCACTGGCGCATCCACTGTGGACACTGGACCCGCTTCCCGTCACAGTATTGAGTGAGAATCGGCTGACGGACATTCGGCCGGGACAAATAGTTGCGGAATACGTCTTCGACCGCCGCATCAATACTCTCAAACACATTGCGCCCATAGATCCATTTCTGGTCATAGGCTGTTGACGAGGTGATCGTAAACTGGTAGCCGCGGTTGCGGTACCACTCCGTATAAATCCGGTTCATGGTAAAGGACTGAATCGCCAGAATATTTGCGATCAGCGTTGCATACGGCCAGGTTGCATAGATTTCGCTGCTCGCTACATTTTTAATGTAATCTTTGTAGCGCACATAATAATCTCCCGCTGTCGTATCGCGCGGCGTCCCGTTGTGTACAACAACAAACTCCGGCACCACGACCTCATCCAGCACAATCTCTCCGCTGACATTGACCGGCTTAATCTCCGCCTCCGCAATTTTGGGTGGATATACTCCGTACAGCGTGTGTGCCGGGATGACAATAGTATCCGGCGCTTCATCCGGATACAGCGGACGTAAATATACATTTTGCAGGGAGAGCTGGCCACTCAATAGCTCAGTACCGGTAATGACTGCCGTTTCATAGCCCGCTGCCCGGATCTGCAATGTATACTCCGCATAGGGCTGTATTGCCGCACTCGATTCCATACTGTACTCTATCGGAGGAGTCGCCAGCGTCAGCGCCTCCGTTCTTCCTCCACTGTCTGTCTGTACTTCCTCCAGTATCGTTTCCGGATCACCCGTATAGGAAATCGAAACCGTCGCATCCTCTACCGGAACATTCTGCTCCGTAACCGCTGTCACACGCAGAGTTCCCACATCCGTCAATTCCTCCTGTGCAGCCTGCAGCAATCCGGCGCCCTTTCGCCCCACTGCTATGCCTCTTTGATACCCATTCCAGGTAACTCCCATATCAAACACTCCTCCAAACTCTTACTTCTATATGTATGCTCCTTCGTCCGCCTTTGTTCCTTCTGTACAGTTACACGACCGCCTGCTTACCGTTCAGCCAGCCGCTACCTGAACCGTAACACGCCTGGACCTGGTCATCTGAATTTTTTTCATTTTGTACTCGTAAATATAAGAAAGATGTGGTAAAATACTACCGTATCAGCGCGGGACTTTCCGCCGCTAAAGCAATTATCACTAAAGGAGGAATGAAACTATGGCATTAGTAACCACAACTGAGATGTTCAAAAAGGCATACGAAGGCGGTTATGCAATCGGAGCATTCAATGTAAACAATATGGAAATCGTACAGGCGATCACGGAAGCAGCTGGCGAGCTGAATTCCCCGATCATCCTGCAGGTATCCGCAGGCGCTAGAAAGTATGCAAACCACACCTACCTTGTAAAGCTGGTTGAGGCTGCTCTGATCGAGAACCCGAACATCCCGATCGCACTTCATCTGGATCACGGTGCAGACTTTGAGATTTGTAAGTCCTGCATCGACGGCGGCTTTACTTCCGTTATGATCGACGGCTCCAAGTATCCGTTCGAGGAGAACATCGAGCTGACCAAGAAGGTTGTTGAGTATGCACACGCACACGGCGTAGTGGTAGAGGCAGAGCTCGGCAAGCTTGCAGGTATCGAGGATGACGTAAAGGTATCCGCTGAGGATTCTTCCTACACGCAGCCGGATGAGGTTGAGGAGTTCGTTACCAAGACAGGCGTTGACTCTCTGGCAATCGCTATCGGCACCAGCCACGGCGCATACAAGTTCAAGCCGGGCACAAAGCCACAGCTTCGCTTTGATATCCTGCACGAGATCGAAAAGAGAATCCCGGGCTTCCCGATCGTTCTCCACGGCGCATCTTCTGTTCCGCAGGAGTATGTAAAGATCATCAATGAGAACGGCGGCAAGCTGAAGGATGCAATCGGCGTTCCGGAGGATCAGCTTCGTGAGGCAGCAAGATCCGCAGTCTGCAAGATCAACATCGACTCC
>DKWE01000056.1:16152-32006 GCA_002491565.1 Lachnospiraceae bacterium UBA7160
CAAGATCAACATCGACTCCGATCTTCGTCTTGGCCTGACCGCTGGTATCCGTGAGACCATCTTCCGTGATCCGTCCATCTTCGATCCGCGTGAGTATCTGAAGGTTGGCCGTGCAAACGTAAAGGCTGTTGTTGCTCACAAGATCAAAGACGTACTCGGCAGCGAGAACAAGGCCTGAGTCCCGCCTGCGCGAACACGCACCGGAAGTCAGTTCCGATACTACAGCGGGGACTGTCACAAAAGTGACAGTCCCCGTTTTTTCAGCTTTGCCAGTAGAATATTTTCCAATAATCATTCCCAGTATACTGTCTCGTTCCTATCTGGCATAACTCCACAGTCTGATTTTTCATCTGATCTGGTTAATTGTGACGCACATGCGGCAGAAAGCATTTTCCAAACACGCTTTAGTCCCAATTCAGCCAGCCGCAATCCTCTCATCCTGCACCAGATTCTGCAGCCAGATTCCTTTCTTCACAAGAATATATCCAACCACACACTTGATCAAATCCACACTCTGACAAAGAATATATGTCGGCAAAATCGAAAGTCCCGAAAAGCGGCTCAGCACAAACGCCACTGGCAGCGCACACAGCCACATAAACCCTCCATCAAAAAAGAACGTGATCACCGTCTTGCCGCCGGAACGAATCGTAAAGTACGCCGCATGCAGGAACGCCTGGAATGGCATAAAGCAGGCTGCCACCAGAATAAACTGTGTCGCAAGCTTGCGCACCTCATCACTCGTATTGTAGATCTTCGGGAACACAAACGCCAGCGCCACTAAAACCGCACCGACTACAAAACAGCTTGCGACAGAGAAAAAGATCAGCTTCCGGTCTGTATCCTTTGCCTCCTCCATCTTACCCGCGCCAAGCAGCTGTCCGATAATAATCGCAATCGCGTTCCCCATCGCCATCCAGATCACGTTACAGACATTCGAAATCGTAGAGGAAATGTTGATGCCCGCCACAACCTCCAGTCCGTACGTCGAATAGCACTGTGACAAAGACGCCATTCCGACCGACCAGAGAATCTCATTCGCCATCAGCGGAGAACCCTTAATCAGAATCTTCCGTGCCAGCGCACCCGGCACCTTAAGCGTCCGGTATGCGCCCCGCACAAACACAAAGCGATCCGCTCTTTGGTGTGTCCAGATCATCACGACGCCGCACTCAACAAAACGGGAAATCACTGTCGCGATCGCCGCGCCATTCACACCAAGACGCGGCGCGCCGAATTTTCCAAAAATCAAAATATAGTTCAGCACCGTATTCGTCAGCACTGCCGCCACACCCGCGCGCATCGGAGCGATTGTCTCCCCCATCTCACGCAGAGTCCCCGCGTAGATCTGAGCAAACGTCCACGGTACGAGCCCGATCAGCATGATGCGCAGATACCCCATCCCGTAGGAAAGCGTCGCCTCCACCATCCCGCTTTCACTGCTGTCATGCAGATACAGCGAAATCAGCATATCCCCCTTCCAGACCAATACCAGGATCCCGACCGCTGTCAGCAGCATACAGGAAATCAGCTTGAACCGGAAGGTATTCCGGAAGCCTTCTTCATTTCCACTGCCGAAAAACTGCGCGCCAAAAATCCCCGCGCCGGAAAGCATGCCGAACATACTGACATTAAAGACAAACATAAGCTGATTGACGACCGCAACGCCGGACATCTGCTCTGTGCCGACCATCCCGATCATGATATTATCCAGCATCGCCACAAAATTGGTAATCCCGTTCTGTACCATAATCGGGATTGCGATGCCCAGAAGCATTTTATAGAATTTTTTGTCACCGATGTACTTGCTCATACTGAATTATCAGAACCTCCGTGCGATTTCTCTCATTGATCACAAACGACTTTTCCAGCCGGTACTCCTCTTTTCCCTGTATCGCCTCTCTTGCAAAGCCCGGCTCCGTCGTATACAGCACCAGAATTCCCTTTCCATCAAAATGCTGCGGCGCTTTTTCAAAAAAGTCCTGGTACAGCAGGCGGATCTCCTCCTTCTTCCGCGCAGATGTCACCTGCGGCATATCCGTCACGATTTCATCGAACGGATAGTCGTGCGTAAAGGTAAAGAAATCCCGATTAATATAGTTGACACGGCATCCGGAAGCCGCTGTATTCCGGCGCGCCTTTTCCACTGCATCCGCAAAGATGTCCAGGCCGTACATCGGGCCGGCTTCCAGCACCTGTGCCCGCTCTACCAGCATCGTGCCGACCCCACAGAAGGGATCCAGCACCTGAGCTCCCGCCTTCAGCCATGGCTTTGCCAGCTCCATCGCAAGAGCAGCATTTACCGGCGTAATCGAGGACGCAATAAACTCTTTTCGGTATCCGAACCGTCTCTCCGGAATCGTGCCAAGCTTTAGCAGCGCCGCATAGGTCCCATCCTTCTTCGCGACAAGGCGCAGCTCCGCCTCGTAAGCCCCTGCCGCATTGATCCACGCGCCATCCGAGCTGCGCTCCAGCGCATCCGCCAACTTCCGTATGTACGCCCCGCGCTTGTCCGGCTCCATTGGACTGCGCAGCTCCACACGGAATCGGTAGGGACTTCCGCCCTTATGCAGCCGGTCCATCAGCTCCGTCAGACTGCTTTTTGCCAGCTGTTCCCCGACCAAAGCCGGATCTTCCGCGCGCAGCTCCCCAGTCGCCAGCGGGAACAGCAGCTCCGTATACGTACGGATTGGAAGCAGTTCCTCAAGGCTGACACCGCTCACACGGATTCCGCCGCGCAGCATCGTCATCTGACCGCCCGGAATCTGGCGGGCTGTCACCTCACGCTGCTCCCGGTTCGTCACAAGAATCACGGTTTCCTCCCTCTGATATCCCGCAAAGGCATGCTTTTTATGCCTCTGATACCGCAGCAGCAGATCCTGCAGTGCACGGATCTCCTCTGCCATATGCTTTTCCTCCTCCGGCGCAGGCTCTGTGTGCCGCAGCGCAATTAAACGCTCCTCAAGCTGGCCGGCATACGCACGGCAATTCATCCGCGCCATCGCCCGAACATAGTCCGCCTTCAGATAACGTGTCTCTTCTTTTTGATATGCGTCAAAAAGAACCGGAAGTAAATCTTCCGATTCCATTCTTCCGAGCAGCTGCACGGCATTCTTCCGCACCTTCGGATCCCGGTCGGATAACAGCGCGCACAAAACGGAAAAATCG
The DNA here is from genome assembly GCA_002491565.1 of Lachnospiraceae bacterium UBA7160. Lineage (GTDB taxonomy): Bacteria > Bacillota > Clostridia > Lachnospirales > Lachnospiraceae > Choladousia. The sequence goes on from DKWE01000056.1 coordinate 19,321, forward strand.
CCGCCCAGCAGATAGGCGAATGATTTCAACGCCTCTTCTTCCCTCAATGCCTCCTTCAGGGCGATGAGATTCGCCCTGACATCTTTTCCCGCACAGATTGCCTCATAATTCTCTCTAATCATTGTTTGCGTCCTCTTCACATTCTTTTATGTAATTCATCACATCATCACGAAACCCTTCCCACTTGTCTTCGTTTTCCACAAAGAACAGCGGACATTCCTTTCCAGTCACATCATAATGGCGAATGATGTGTTCCCGGTCCAGCTGATATTCCCCGACAACCCACGCCGTCAGCTTCACCAGTGACTCGTAGGTCTGCTCCGTAAACCGGCCTGAAGTATCGAGATGGCAATTCTCGATAGAGACCGACAAATGATTCATAGAGTTCGACGCGTACGCGATTTCTCCAGGCGGGACACACTCGATGATCTCTCCCTCCAGGCCAACAATAAAATTCGCACTCATCGACACATTCTGCAGATCCTTCAGGCTTTCAAAATAATCATGATTCTGCTGTGCCGTCGTCTTCGGATTGGCCAGATAATGAATCACCACATAATCAATCGCGTCAACCTTCTCTCCCGGCCTGGAAAATTCATTGACAGTCAACAGCTGCTCATCGATATCCGGCCGCGGCACCACATTGGCAGGCTCTGTCTCTTCCTCTGTCGGCGGCTGCGTCTCCAGCTCAAAGGACATGCTCTCCTCCAGCAGAGAATCAACTTCTGAATCCTTCCTATCTGAAAGCAGCAGAAGCATCAGCGCAACCGCAACCGCTGTCACCACCATGGCTCCTGTCCAGATCAGGACACGGCTAATCCGCACTGTTGGCTGATGTATTACTGGTTTCTCTATATCTGACAGTTCCTCTGCCAGTCCTTCCTCCTCCAAAAATACGTTCTCCGCAGGCGGTTTCTCTTCTGAAAACAACTCCTCCGTCAGCATTTCCCTTTCTTCCGGAAGGACGTCGTCCTCTGACAGCTCACTTTCTTCCGAAAGCATGTCCTCCGCTGACAGCTCACTTTCTTCTGAAAGCATACCTCCCACTGGCAGCTCACCTTCTGTCTCTAATGTCCTATCTGTCAGGAACCCGCTCTCTTCAGAAACTATATGTTCTGCTTCTAGTCCGCCATCTTCGGACAATGTATCCACTGCCGGCAGTCCATTCACCTCCGGCCATTCACCCTCCAGCGACAATTCGCCCTCTTCCGATACTCCGCCATCGTATGCTAAGCCATCTGCATCTGACAGCTCATACTCCTTATCTGGCTCCATTCCATCTGGCAGCTGCTCCTGCTTCTTTCCGTCTATCTTCATGTTACCCCCAGATACTCCTATGTTTCCCACACGCTTTATTCTCTGTAACACGCTGTTCAGTATACAACATTTCACTCACGAATGCAATAATAAGCTCACTTTTGCTTTATCTATAGGCTTTTTCGCTCACCCTACACCCCTCATACCCCAATTTCCACCCCAAATGAAGAAACTAACAGGAGCAGGCAGTTGTTCAGCCGCCCGCTGCTCTTGTAAATGCATTCTGCACAAGCTCCATTTCCTGCCGTTTCGTGGTAGGCAGCACATGTGCATAGAGGTCTGCTGTCATTGCAAGGGATGCATGACCCAGTAGGGTTTTTAGTGTCTGCATGTTTCCGCCCTCTTCCAGATACCGTGTTGCAAACGTGTCTCTGAATGCGTGATGGGCGAATGGCTCAATACACACGCCTTTCTTATCCAACCGCTTTAGTATTTTTTCGATGGTCTGCTTAGCCACTGCTGAGTCCAACTGTTTTTTTCGGAGACTGAGAAACACACGTTCTGACATCTTAAGCGAGCTGCTTCCGAACACCATAAGCATATTATCACGCTGCAACTTTATTGCCTGCCGGATCGGCTCATTTATGGGAATATCTCGGATGCTCGTCTTACTCTTTGGTGTGGTTACTTCATAGTAGCCATTGCGGCGTGAAAGCGTCTTGCTCACATGGATCACGTTGTTAATGTAGTCCAGGTCTCCCCATTCCAAAGCGCCAATCTCCAATATGCGCATACCAGTGCAGAGGGAGAACAGGAAGAACGGATACAGCCATTCGCTTTCTGCCTCTTGGAGGAATGCCTCCTGCTCCTCTCGCGTCAATGCTCGGTGTATGGTCTCGCTGGCCTTTGTACATCCATCTGTGCGCAAGGGCTTCACTCCTGCAGCTGGATTCTTTGCGATAATTCCTTCTTCCACTGCAGCTGCCAAAAGGCTTTTCAGCTTTGTCATATATTGATTGACCGAAGTTGGCTTCAGCTTCTTTGCAAGCTCCTGCTGTAGCTGCACAATCTCACGTTTCTCAATGTCGCGGATTTTCTTCTTTCCAAGGGTATCCCGGAAATGTGTTTGGTAAGTAATATCGACGGAAATTTCTGTTCTTTCTTTCACTACCCCGACACGCGACTTCTTCCACTCCTCATAGAATTGGTTAAGTGTCAAGTTCCGGTTCTCCACATAAAGCCCCGCCTCGATCTGCTGCCGCAGCTCGCGCTCTTTCTTCTCGCATTCCTTCGCCGTCTTGCCATAGGATGAGTAGCGTTTGCCGTCCACCGTGAACCGCTTCTCAAATGTCCCATCAGAGCGCTTCCGCACGCCCGCCGCCAGTCTTGCCATATTATCCGCCGCCTTTCTTCTTCCTGTGGTGGAGCAGGGGAGAAGGACACGCACCACGCCTGCTCCTGATCCGCTTCACTGTGGTTACTTTTCTCCTATTCGTTCGAAGTGCTATTCGTTTCGTTTTGGAAACTGCCAGCCATCCGAGCGGTATTTGAGTTGTTTTGGAAACTTCCCACCCGAGCGCTGCATTCGTCGTTTTGGGAATTGCAGCCTGCCCGCTGACTGCCCCAAAAGCTGCTCGCAAGAAGCACCTGTCCAATATAATCCAGAGCGTCAATGATCCGCTCCATGCGCTCGATCTGCATAAGCTGCAGCGCCTCCTCACTGGGAACAGCCTTTTTCAGACACTGCAGCTCGTTCCGGATATAATCCTGCCTGCTCCATGCCCCCGTCTTGTCCATCACTTGCCACCTCCCCAATCCAGAATCACCTTAACATTTCCTAACATCCATGCCCTCGGCTGTGACGATGCCAGGGGCTCCCGGCAGCGCCCTTCCTTCCGGCTTACGCCTGCTTTTTCGTTTGCAACGTTGCATTCGTTTATTGCAACGTTGCGTTTCAAACGTTCGGATAGCGGGAAGTGAACGTTCGGATAAAATTACGCTGAGATTTCAGCGCTTCTGACCTCCCGCCACCAGCGCCCAGGGGCCTCTATAATCCAGTGTTTTCAGCCTCTGAAAGCCCGCTAAACTCCAACATTTTCCAACATCTGCATGGCCTGCTCCGGGGTATCCGCAGCACCAGGAGCAAGCGCAAATCTTCAGAGTGAATCTGAAGTTTTCTGAAGTAGGTGCCTGCGTTAAATCCGAGTAAATCCGAGTCACCCGCAATGCTCCGAACGTTCGGAAACACCCTTGTAAATCCTAGTCAGCCAACGGCAGCACACGGCCCTCTATGTAGCCGTGGCCTGCTCCACCATACACTCAGCCGCCAGAGCGATAGCAGCAGCAAAACCGCCACGGAACGCCTGCAGCTCAAGCTCGCCCAGGTACTTCCTGAACTCCGGCTCAAGCATTTCTCTTATCCCTGGCGGGATATTCCCCGCTACCCGAGACTCAAGCAGCCGCCACGCCTGCGCCACCTGTGGCGCGTCTGCGTGGTGGTTCATCCAATAATCATGCTGCATCTGAATTGCGCTCATAATCACACCCCCTATTCACATGCGGTGCACTTCTTTTCAATCACCAGCCGGCACATTTCTGAACAATATGTCTTGATCCATTCCGGGACGGATGCCGCCTCGAGTTCTGCCAACCACTCGGCCTTTACTTCCTGTATTTCTGAAACAGTAAGCTGACCGAGTTCCTGTATACACTCAGAACTTACCTCCTGCAGATTGTGCATGTTATTTACCTTCTTTCCGAAGCAGGTGTGCTCCCTGCCCTGTGTGCGACGTCACACAAAACCGATCTTCAAAGTGACGAAATCCGCCCATCGTCCTGACCGCCTGCAGCCGTCCGGTTCTGGTGTTGACGCACCGTTCTCGGAAGGGCTGCAGGGAAATTGCTTTACCGCCAGTTCCGTGCCTCTGTGCCTGCCGGCGTGTTATGGTAGCGCTCGCATTTGAAATGCGGGCTGTCTATTTGAAATGCAACCTGTGGTGAGTGGCCCCATGGGAGCAGGCTCCTGCTCCCGCTCTGGTATCTTTATGACGTTATCAGCTCCTGCACCTGCGACCGCCCGAAGAACCGCGCCTTGTAAGTGGCTCCGTCTCCCTTGCTCCCCCAGACCAGGTCAGTCCCGAACAGGGCCTTGCTGCCGTGCATCACCTCATAGCCGAGCTTCTGCCAGCCTGCCCAGGTGTTGACCTCCTCCTGGATGCCAGCCGCAGCCTTTGCCTCCTCAATGCGCTCTGCGTTCACGCCCTGAGCCTTTGCTGAGAGCCATGCTCTGTGCAGCGCCTCAGAGAATGTGATCTCCATCTTGCGGAACAACTTCCACGCCTTTGTCATGATGTGCCTTAAATCGTACTTCTTCATGTCCTTGCCTCCTGTGATCTGGAACATGCCCCGGCAGGTCTTAAACCGATCTCGTCACCTGTGGTACTTTGCTTACCCTTGCCCGGTGTTATGTTGGTGTCTCCGGTACGCCTTGCGGCCACTTCGTTTTCACCCTTCGCTTGTTCCTTTGTTTCATTTCTGATTACATTATACACGTTTTGCGTTACCATGTCAATTACTTTTTACACTTTTTTGATTACATTTTATATTTTTCTGATTGCAATTAACCTGTCTATGCTGTATAATCGTACTTACCAAAAATGAAAGAAGGTGCCTGAATGGTTAGCGACAAAATAAAAGCATTGCTCAGTATGCGAGGAAAAAAGTATAAAGAATTAGCAGGCCTTTTTGGAATCAGTGAACAGGCTATGAGAAACAAATTTGCACGAGGGAGCTTTTCAGCAGATGAACTCATCATGATAGCTGACTTCGTTGAATGTCAACTTGCTTTCGAGCTGGATGATACTCAGAAAATCTTTCTCACATTAGCGGATTTAAGAAGCCCTGCGTCAGAACGGCCCGCATCCGCTTCACCTGCAGCAACGCCTGCTCCCACAGAGTCACCGGAGCAGGAGACCAAACCGGAACCGACCGGAGCAGAGCAGGAGACAAAGCCGGAGCCAACCACCCCGAAGAAGAAACGCAAGGTATACGCTCCGCTCACCCCGGAAGCCGCCGCTAAGATAGACTTGAAGCGGTTGCCGTATGACATCAAATACCAGGCTGACATCATGAACGCGTTCGGCATGGATGCACTTACCCGTCTTATGAACCAGGCGAGGGAGCAGGCCACACCCAACCCGTAACATCTGTCACCCTTCCCGCTACACCGTTGTCTGTAGCGGGAATTTCGCGTTTTAAGCCCTTACCCCTATCAGATGTACCCTTGAAGCATTTCAGACGGTTTTTACCTGTTTCAGCCTGTAGCTATATTAGGTTTTCGCCATCCTGGGAGAATACTTTCCGGCTCTGGTTGCCTGGCATCGTGTGCCATCTGGATGAAGCCCTCCGGCCTGCTCCGGTATACACCGCTCTATCAGGGGCAAATTCGCGTTTTACTTGCTTACCCCTATAAGTGTACCCTGAGAAGGTTTTCGGCGGTTTTTCCCCGTTTCAGCCTGATACTATCTTTGATTTCGCACGATAGAACCTCATGCGTTCCCTCGCCTGCTCCCTAAATTCCTCAGAAACTTCCCTCAATGGTGAAATCTTCACCCAGCTGACCGGGATGTGTGCCAGGATGCTGCCGTCGCTATTCTCGGCTATGATCTCGCAGCTTTCCGGGTGCTCTGCCGCCAGCCTCTTGATCCTGGTCTTGTACCGCCCCTGTGAAAAGGTGACGGTTGCCCTGCTCCCGTCCTTGAGGAACTCAACCACATTTTCCTCACTGCTGGTTGCATCTGGCCGCAGGATGCTCCCCACCCCAATACCGATTGCATCAGCGATCCTCTCCACGGCATCCTCTGAGGCGAAGCCATTCTCTAATATCCAGCCCAATGTTTTCCCACTAAGCCCCGTCTTCACACAGACCATTTCTGCGCTCAGATTCGTTGCTCCCATAAGCTCTAAAACCTTTTTACCGTTTAACCGCATATCTCCATTCCTTTCTGTCAAGTATGCTGGAACTTCTCAGCACCCGGCCGGAGCATCTTCCTGACTATTGCCGCCGCTTCGTTGGCTCACAGGGATATGGCTCCCGGCTTCGCATCCTTTCGGGGTGCTCGGCTGCTTGTTGAAGTGTATCTGTGTTTCATGATTGTATTATAGCATGTGGGCACACATATGTCTATTGGCATCATTATTGGAATATGTGTGCCCACATGCGTTAATCTTTGTTAATTATGTATATGGACACATGTATTTACATGTGCTATAATTTCTTTGTAGCGTGGGGAAGTGTGCTCGTATCCCCGTCCATCAAAAGCAGAAAGAGGGTGCAACATGTCGGAAGAAAAGAAAAGTTCATACACGGGACAAACAGACGCACGGCGCAAAGCAAGCGCAAAGTACCTCAAGGAAACAGTAGAGGATATACGAATTAGAGTCCCCAAAGGACGCAAAGCGGAGATCAAAGCCCACGCCGATGCAATGGGTGAATCCATGAACCAGTTCGTTGTCCGTGCCATCAATGAAACCATGGAGCAGGATGCCCGCCGATCGGAGCAGGCTACTTGAAATACTCTGCAACTCTCATGTGAATAACCCGACACCATTCAATCTATACTCAACCATGAAAGGATGTGTTACTATGCCATTACCACAGGAAAAACTCTACACTATCGAAGATATTTATGACCTGCCGGAAGGAACCAGAGCTGAACTGATTGACGGCGAGATTTACTACATGGCTCCACCGAACAGACGGCACCAGGATATTTCTTTCTCACTGTCCCGGAAAATTGCAGATTACATCGAAACAAAAAATGGCTCCTGCAAAGTCTACCCTGCCCCATTTGCTGTCTTTCTCAATGAAGATGATACAAACTATGTTGAGCCTGATATTTCTGTGATCTGTGACCCCAGCAAACTGAATGACAAGGGTTGCTCCGGTGCTCCTGACTGGATTATTGAAGTTGTGTCCCCCGGGAGCAGGCGCATGGACTACCTGACCAAATTGTTTAAGTATCGCTCTGCCGGTGTCCGCGAATACTGGATTGTTGACCCGGAAAAAAGCAGAATACTGCTCTATAACTTTGAACACGAGGAAACGGACGAGTATACTTTTTCCGACACTGTGAAAGCCGGCATCTATGAGGATTTCTCAATTGACTTTAGTCAGCTTGATATATAAGCGCCATCAATGAAGCTATGGAGCAGGAGAGTGGCGGAAACGGATTCCCGGAAGGGGAATGATATGCGCAGCAGGCTGCAAAATCTCTTGCACCATGCTGCCAGATGTGCTATAGTAAAAACGGGGAAGCCAGAAAAGCGGCCTACCCTCCTAACAGTAATTGTCTAACCCCTTACGGGGTCAGCCGTCACTATTGCGAGTAGTGGCGGCTATTTTCGTCTCTGCCCGTTGATTACTGTATAGCACAGTCCAATCAGGGCAACAATGAATATTCCAGTCTGAACCAAGTCAGAATATGTAACATACATTGGCAACGCCCTCCTTTCTTTCGTCTGGAGGGTTAGCCCCTCCGATACAGGAGGGTAAGCCGCCCGGCTTTCTGGTTTCCCACGTCCCTGATTATATCATGCACCTGTTATGCTGGCAATACCATTCTTTGCACGTCCTGCTCCCGCCTCCGGTTTCCCGATTTCAAGTCGGAAAACTTCTCGGCAACCAATTAGTGGCGGTCCCTCAGCCAGAACTGTACACCTTCCTCGTGTGCGTATGCTGATACAAGGATTCGGCGAAATTGCCGAGTCTAAACGTCTCCCCGGCTGATCTGAGCGCTTCTCTTGTGTGCGACGTCGCACAAAGTTGCTGCTCCCATTTCTCGTGCTTCACTCGTTGTTCGTTCCCTTAATCCTCATCACCGAAGAGTTGCAGCGCCGCTCGCTCTGTGCTGCTTGTCCATGTCCGGTCAAACCGCCCGACACCATTGCCCCGATATGCTTCTGCCTCCACAGTCTCAGGGAGAAAGGGTCGGAGCAGGCGCGCCCGGCTTGGCTTCCTGAGTTCCCGTATTGCACTGTTCTCATGCTGGCGGATTCCCTCCGGAGCACACCCCAGGCGTTCCCCGCACTGCTTGAGCGTCAGTCCCTCCTGGTATCGCATCCGGATCACAGCCGCCTGCTTGTCCGGCAGTGTGTCCACCACTGGCCAGAGTGCTGCCTCAAGCTCCTCCTGCTGCACCCGATCCAGTACACCGTCCTCCATGTGCGTGCCGTCCGGCACCGTGTCTGCAAGCGTCTCGGTATCATCTTCACCGCCGTAACTGTTCGGCTTGTCCAGGCTGCGCACTGTCTCCAGGTGCCCCGATCTCACCAGCTCCCAGAGCTGTGCCAGGCTTATGCCGAGTGCAGCACATGCCTCCCACTCGGTAGGCTTGCGTCCTATGCGCTTCTGGAATGCCTGCACCATTTTCCGGTAAGTAGCCACCTCCTGCCGCCTGTGGCAAGGTATCCGGATCACAGTCCCGTTGTTGTCGAGATACCGCCGCATACTCTGCTTGATCCAGTACGAAGCATAGGTCAAGAAGCTTGCTTCATGCCCGGCCTGGTATACTTGCGCGGCTGTGTAAAGGCCGATAAATCCCTCCTGCTCCAAATCTTCCAGCTCTGCAGGCTTGCCACAGCGCCGTGCCAGTATCACTATGAATCTCCGGTTCTTCTCCCAGAGCTGGCGCATCAGTTCGCCGTCCTGGTCTTCCCCGGCCTGAATCCGTTCCACTAACTCCTCATTGCTTGACATCCTCCGGCACCCCCGTAAAATACTTTGAGAGGTGCGCATCCTCATGCCCTCATGCCTTGCCCTGCTCCCAAGCGGGGCTTTCTTTCTGCTGTCTGGTCAGAAACGGCGTATGTTCTCCACACAAAACAGAGCATCTTTTCCAGTGCCTGAAATGCAGTCGCGCAAGTCATCCAGGGTATCCAGATGCTCCAAGTAATCCAGTGCAACTTCTATGCACTTAAGTTCGTCTGCAATCTTGTCGAGCCGATCGATCTTCATAAGCTCCAGCGCCGTGCCCTCGTTGCCATGTTCACCCATACAGGACTGCAGCTCCTCGAAAAGCTCTCTATATTTTTCCTTGCTCATTTCCGTTTTCCTCCTTTTTTTGTCTTTCCTCTAATCTCCTCCGCTTTTCTGTCAGCTCGTCTCTTCTCCTCTGGAGTTCAACCAGAGCCAATACATGCAGGCTGCGGCTGATGCTCTTCAGCACCAGAATTAATTCGTCCTGCATCTTGCACCTCCTCTCTGTGGTAATGGTGGTATCGATTGGAACGATGTTTTCTATATATTTCTCTTTCTGCCTTTTCCTTCCACATTATAAAATATTATTTTTTTACATACTTATTGTTACCATCGATACCAACAGCACAAAAGCCTTATAAGCAAAGCATTCTTGCGGTAACTACGTGATAACGCTGTGGTGACGATGGTAAAGACCTTTAATTAAAAGGAGTCTCCGAAGGATCACATTCCGCGAACTGTACGGTTCTTATGTAACATTTCTGTTTCCCTAGCCCCGTGAACCGATGAGTACCGTTCCGTTCCCAACCCCTGATTGCATTGTTCATGATGTCGGTTATTCGATTGAGCATCCGCCTGTCTGGCCTGTCCTCTTTCAGCACCTCGGAAGCAATCTGCTTATTGCACACATAATCATAATGGTTTGAATCCAACCACTGCTGGATCATACCTACTAGAGGATCATCTTCCTTAAATTCCTCCTGTAGCGTCTCCACATACTCCTGCATCTGTTTCGGCAGCACCAGGGAGAATTTACCGCTCAGGTATATCCTGTATGCTTCTGCCCATGCCTGCCTGAACTCATGCATCAGGTGCTCATCATCCACGAACAGGCTCTTTGTGATCGGTACGGCTCCGCACTCAAGCGGGAGAAACCTCCGGTTGCCGGTCTTATCCACGAGAAACTGCGAGTCGTTCGTTGTGCCGACAAAAACACAAGTGCGGTATCTCTTTTCAGCTTCCCTTGCGTATGCCCCCCGGTACTCATCAGATCGCGCAGTCACGAACGACTTTACACCTTCGATCGCGCCCTTCGCTGCGAGCAGCTCATTAAACTCAACTATAAGCTTCCCCTGTATCAGCTCAGCGGCTTCCTTCCCCCGGTCGATTGTCTTCAGGTTCTCCAGATACCACTCCTCATTGCAACACAGCTTCATGAAGAATGTTGATTTCCCGATTCCCTGCCGCCCCGAAAGCACAAGCACATAATCGTATTTCGTGCCGGGGCTGAAAGCCCTGCTTATGACAGCCAGCATCAGAAGCCTCATGCACTGGGCAGAGTAGGCGTTTTTTACAATCCCGAGATAATCCGTCAGCAGATTCTCGATCCTTGGCGTTCCGTCCCACGCTGTACCGTTCAGCATATCAATGAATGGATTGAATTTATTCGCGTCAGCCACGATTTCCAACGCCGCAAGTATTTTTTTGTCAGCACCTATCAGGTAGTATGTTTCCATATAATAAATCAGGTATTCACTGTCTATGCTTGTCCATTCCCTGAGCCTGCATGATTTATTCCACGGAAGCGCCCCATCGACGTTCTTTTTATTCGACAATGTATTGAACTTGATTTTCCCGCTCAGTACGGGATCGAGCCCGAGCACGGTCACACAATTCTTTCTCGACTGTACCGGAACATCCTTTCCTTTTTGCATATCCAGCTTGTCGAACACATTGCCTACCAATTCAAAATCTGGCTTGACACATATTCCCGAGTCAAGCTCCGCCTGCACGGCTTCGTTCTTCCCTGCCTGCCCTGCGGCTTCCTTTCCAGGGGCTTCGCCTCCTTCTCCTTGCACTCTCTCACCTTCCTTTCCTTCCTCAGCCACAGTATCAGCTCTCTGTTTTGTGGGCAGTCCTGGCAGCAGTATTCCAGATCAAATTCCTCGAATTCGTCCGTTGTCAGTTCCTGCCGGATTATGTTGAACACATTCGTATAGGGCAGAAGCATCCGCACACGGTCGAATAGCTCTGGTGTCCACCTCTTTGCCCTCACCTCTGTTAAAACAGACTGCAGCTCTTCCTGAACATTCATGTGCGCTGCACCTCTATTCTGAAATGCTGTCCATGTATGCGTCTACCTTCGCGAAATTCACTAGGTAGCACTTGCCGAACTTCACGACTGCCCCGGCCTGCTCCGCTACTTTCCGCATCGTATTGCGGCCAAGCCCGTACCTCAGACACGCTTGGTCAATCTTCCCGGTTCTCATCTCTGGAATGTTTCTTTCGATTTTCTGCATTTTTCTTTACCTCCCCTTTGTTATTCGAGTATCTCTGTTATATCAACACCAAGCGCTCTTGCGAGTTTGCCTATAGTCTCCGGCCTGGCATTCCCGCCACCGATAAGCCTACACAGCGTCCCTTTTGAGATTCCGGCCTTTTCAAGATCCTTTTGGCCTTTACAAGCTCTAGCCCTAGCAAGCTCGTACTTTTTGCGATCAATTTTCAATGCAGTCACTCCTCTCTTGATATAGAACATTTTTGTTCTGTTTTCACTATAATACAGTACAATCATGTTCTTGTCAAGTGCAAAATAGAACTTTTTTGTTCTTCCATTTTCACGCTAATTGTGGTATAGTATTGGTGGAGGTGAGGAAAATGTCTATTGGGGATAATATAAAAAGATTACGAAATGAAAAAGGATTAACACAAAAGCAGCTCGGCGATCTGTGCGGGATGGCTGATTCTGCCATCCGGAGATATGAAAACGGGGGTTCGAATCCGAAGTTCGGAACAGTGCAAAAAATTGCAGCTGCTCTTCAGGTCAGTGTATCTGAACTCTATCCTGCAGAAATAAACGCAAGAGAGATAGAGATTAAAGAGCATCAAAAGGAGCAGCTGCTTGAGGTGCTTCGCATAATATGCGGTAAAGACGAAATAGAGGATGATCGTATTGTTATTCGTACCGAATCCTCGCAAGAAGACTTATTAGCAGCATATTCAAAATTAAACTTTCCAGGACGGTATGAAGCTCTGAAGCGCGTAAAAGAACTTACTGAAATACCTAAATATCGCAAAGATTCTTCTGAGGAGTAGCAGGATACAACGCCAGCATGAAGCCCCTCCGGGATCTCTCCAGAACATGCAGCAGGAACAGGGCCGCAGCTCTCCGGTAAGCTCCCGAGCTGGTTCTGCAACCTGCTCCACCCGTCCATTTTCCACCCCACTCTCTACCCCAATTTCTACCCCAAATAACGCAAGTACCCCGCCACACCTCCACAAACAATAGTGGAGCGTGACGGGGCATTATTTGCAGTTTATGCCTTTAAAATCAAGCTTTTTCGGGGTTGATAATGGGAGCAGGCGGAACGTGATAAATCAACTGCTACATTTCACTCACGAATGCAATAATAAGCTCACTTTTGCTTTATCTATAGGCTTTTTCGCTCACCCT
>DKWE01000005.1:0-1021 GCA_002491565.1 Lachnospiraceae bacterium UBA7160
CTGCTCTGCAGCGCTGCAAGCTTGCTACTCCGTTGCTTGCAGCGGGGTCTTTGATTTATTCATTACAGCGCAGGATATCTGCATAGAATTCGTCCATTTCTTCCTGTGTCTTAAAGACAGCGACGTACATCTGATTGCCCATCGCGCCCGCGAGCGCATCCGGCATCCGGTTTGCCATTTTCATGCAGTGTCCGTATTTCTCAAGAATATCGGCGTGGTTCATCGCAAAGTCTTTGCCGTCTCTGCGCCCTGCAAATGCGCAGTAGGCATGTTTGCCAACGGGCATTGTAGAGCGGTCAAAGGCGATCATGTCCGCCCAGATCTTGTAGACATCGGTGCTGTGCGCAAAGTCCATCATATCCGGGGAGAAGCCGCCGCACGGACGCATATTGACCTCGAGGGCGACAATGTCTCCTTTCTTGCCCAGACCCTCCTGGTCCGCAAGCAGCCGGAAAAACTCAAAGTGGACGAACCGGCTCCGCACGCCGAAGCTCTTGACGGTCGCGCGTCCGGCCGCGCGGGTATCATCCGGCAGATTCTTCAGTATATAATAGATTGCGTTGTCTGCATTGTTCACGGTGTCCATGATGGACATAGGGGTGACATTGCCGGTCTCGAACATCGGCTCCCCCTTCGAATCGATGATGGCGTCGTAGGAGTTTACCTCGCCGTTGACGTATTCCTCCATGATATACTGAGTGTTCGGCCACTTATAGTCGAAGAACTCGCGGATCTGATTTTCATTTTCCAGACGGAAAGTGTGCGAAGCGCCGACTCCGTTGTCTGGCTTTGCAACAACGGGATAATGTACCTTTTCGGCAAATTCCAGACAGCCTGCAAGGTCGTCGACCATGTGGTAGCGCGCGACAGGAATGCCTGCCTTGATGTAAAATTCTTTCATCTTTGACTTACATTTGATGCGCGGCATGTCAGATACCTGGAAGCCGCTCTGGATATTGAAATCAGTGCGCAGCTTTGCGTCGCGCTCCAGCCAATATTCGTTGTTGGACTCCAGCCAGTC
>DKWE01000005.1:1311-44718 GCA_002491565.1 Lachnospiraceae bacterium UBA7160
GTTGGACTCCAGCCAGTCGATCCGCCCATGCTTGTAGGTGAGAAATGCGACCGCACGGTAGACCTCGTCCTCATTTTCCAGATTGCTTACCTTATAGTATTCATTCAGGCTTTCCTTCAGCTCCTGAGACAGCTCATCGTAGGGTTGGTCTCCGATACCGAGAACATTGAGGCCGTTCTTCTTCAGCTCACGGCAGAACATCCAGTAGTTAGTGGGAAAGTTCGGGGAAATAAAAATAAAATTTTTCATAAATGTACTCCTCTTGGTGCTTCCTTGCGCTGAACGGAAGCCTTTTTCTTATACAGTGTCTCTGTTTGCTGTTTCAGAAGTTATTTTTTATATCGTTTCTTCACGTTGTTCAATGACTCATTTACTGTTTCAGATTGCACAATCACTATCAGGCAGGAGTGAACTGTATGCAGTCCGTCTGTCCGGACATGAAAATCAGCCCCTCACAGCAGATACGGCAGGAAGTATTCCACCTGCTTGTACCACCAGTACCAGTCGTGGGAACAATCGTAGCCCCAGAGGTCGGTCCAGACGGAAATCCCTTTCGCCTGCAGGATATCGCCCAAACGCCGTGTGGAGTCCGGAAGCTCCCAGGGACCCTGCCCGGCGCAGAGGACCGCTTTTTTCTGGTTGAACTGTGCGATATAGGGGTGATTGTATGGCATATTCGCCATATAGTGGATTGGGGAGTTCCGGTAAACGAGATCATCCATGTAGCTTCCAAATCCATACTCCGCCGTATAGATGCCGCTCAGAGCCAGCAGCCGGTCGAACAGATCCGGTCTGCGCAGGTAGAGATTGGCAGCATGGGTGGCGCCGAGACTGCAGCCGAAGACCATGACACCGGGGTAGCCTTCCCAGCCATTCTGCTGGTTCGCCACCTGGCGCAGAAATGGGACAGCTTCATCGGTGATGTAGCGGATCCACTGCTCATACCGCTCAATACGCTGGCGCGGGTTGCCGGAGGTATCTGACCAGGTCTCAGCATCTATCGTATCGATTGCGAGGACCAGGACCTGTCCGCTGTCAATCCAGGGAGCCCATGTGTTAGTCATCCCGAAATTCTCAAAGTCAAAGAAGCGGCCATCCTGACAGGGAATAAACAGGACGGGGCGTCCGGTCCGGCCATAAATTTTGCACTCCATATCCCGGCAAAGCGCGGGGCTGTAGAACTTGAAGTATTTTGTTTCCATGTGCAAAACCTCCTTTCGAGCGGTGGAAGGTATCCGTTTAGCAGTGGTCGCCTTATCTTCGTTTTCTGCAATAATGCAAGAGACAAAGATAGCTGATCACGGCTTTGGCAACTGTTCCGCGGAAAATGTTGATTTGACGGGAATTGTACCACAGCTGCCCCGGGCTACGTCAACTGAATTTGGCAGAAATATCACGCAAAGTGGGGCGCAGATGGTAGGAATGATTTTCAAACACGCTCTAAGGCTCGTAGGTCAGGGTGTGAATCAAAAATGGCAGCTGTTTTTCCCAGCAGGCTTCGCAGTGCGTCCCGCGCGGGACAATCCGGCTGGTGAGGAAAATCCCTCGCTCTGCCAGCAGCTGAGCCATCTGCCAGAACTGCGTCTGCATAGTTTTGCGGGAAGCGAGTTCGCGGGAGCCATAGTCCATATAGACAATGGTATCCTGCGCGATTCTGGCGCGCTGTGCAAGCTGCTTCAGCCGGTCCGGACTTGTCCAGATGGACGGCGAGAGTGCGGCGGCGCGGGAGAAGACGGAATTGTACTCCAGTACGGCGTACAGGCTCATCAGGCCGCCCATAGAGCTGCCGGCGATCCAGGTGTGCGCCCGGTCAGGGAGAGTCCGGTAGTTGCTGTCGATTTCCTCCTTGAAGGTATGTATCATCCATTCCATCGTCTGTTTGCCGCGTCCTTCAATCTTTCCGAGTCCGGGATCAGTGAAAGAATACGGCGAATATTCCTTCAGTCTGCCGTTGTCCGGGTCATGGCTGCACTCTACGGCGGCGACGATGAGCTGCGCGTCTGTGTAGTCGAGATATTCCTTCATTCCCCAGCACGTTCCATAGGTGGCGTCCGTGTCAAAAAATACATTGTGGCCGTCAAACATATAGAGTACCGGGTACCTCCGGTCTGCTTCAAATCCATAGGATTCGGGCAGATAGAGGTAAGCCGTGCGCCGGTCGGGCCCGTCTGGCGTCGGGAAGAAAACATTCCATCTTTGTACCATAGAACAGAATCCTCCGTTTCTGTTGGACAGCTGTTGGGCCGCCCGAAACTTTTTTTCGATTATACGCCAGATTGAAAGAAAATACAAGTTGCAGTTCGGACGGAGGGTTGACCTTCCTACTGTTATGCTTTAAAATGTCATTGTAAGACCCGGTCTTGGTGAATGGACAGATAGGCTGCTTGCAGCCTGATAAATAGATGGAGGAGAGGAAGCGGTCATGAGAAGAGGACGGAGCAAATACAGATATTGCGCTGACAGCAGCCTGTGGGGCGGCAGCCGGAATGTCTGTGCGGATAAAAGGCCAGACTTCTGCGTGAATGAGGAGGCGGATCTTTGTGCGGATAAGAGGTCAGACTTCTGCGTGAATGAGGGGGCGGATCTTTGTGTGGATAAAAGGTCAGACCTCTGCGTGGAGGAGAAGGCAGATCTGTGCGCGGATGAGAGGCCCGGTCTTTGTATAGATATGCGACCGTCAGACAGGCGGGCAGGCAGTTACAGGCGTTCCTTTGCGGTACTGGCTGTTCTGGCAGCGGTTCTATGCGGCGGCTGCGGGCAGAAAAAGGGGCCGGAGGCGCTGCTGGATCGTTCCGAGCCGGTGACGGTGAATATCTGGCACTATTACAATGGTGTGCAGCAGGCGCAGTTTGACGAGCTTGTGGATGAATTCAACGATACCGTAGGGAGCGAGAAGGGCATCATTGTGGAGGCAAACTCGAAGAATTCGGTGAGTGAGCTCGCGGAGAGTGTACTTGCCTGTGTCAAGGAGGAACCGGGTGCAGATACGCCGCCGGATATTTTTGGTTCCTATGTTGATACTGCGTATCAGGTTGATTTACTTGGAAAGCTGGCAGATCTTTCTCCGTACCTGACAGACGAAGAGCTGGACGAGTACATGGACGCCTATATCAAAGAAGGAGCGTTTGCCGGAGAAGGGACTCTGAAAATTTTTCCTACGGCGAAAAGCACAGAGGTCATGATCGTGAATGCGACGGACTGGGAAAAATTCGCCGCCGCCTGTGGAGTGACGTATGAGAATCTTAGCACCTGGGAGGGACTCTGCGAGGTGTCCGCACAATATTATGATTATACAGACAGCCAGACACCGGATGTGCCAAATGACGGAAAAGCATTTTTCGGGAGAGATTCTGTTGCAAACTATGTGCTGGTCGGGGCGAAGCAGCTGGGCCATCCGCTTGTCGAAGAGGCGGAGGATGGCACGGTAAAGGCTCAGCTGGACAAAGAGACAGTCCGGAGGCTGTGGGAATATTTTTATGTGCCGTTTGTAAAGGGGTATTTTACGGCGGAGAGTCGTTTCCGCAGTGACGACGCCAAGATTGGTTCGATCATCGCGATGGTCTGCTCGACGACAGGCGCAGTGTACTATCCGGAAGAGGTGACTATCGATGATGAGTATACCTATCCGATTGAAAATGAGGTGCTGCCGCTTCCGAATTTCGAGGGTTGTGATCCGTACATAGTTCAGCAGGGAGCGGGTATGTGCGTGCTGAAGTCAGATGAGAAGACGGAATATGCATGCTCTGTATTCCTGAAATGGTTCACAGAGGCAGAACGAAATATCCGGTTTGCGGGAAATTCCGGCTATCTTCCGGTGAAAAAGACGGCGAACGATGCCGGGCAGGTGGAGGCCGGGACAGACGGGATCGGCGATACGATGAAGAAAACGCTGCAGATAGCGATAGAAGAAATCGGGGCGAGCGAGCTGTATATCAGTCCTCCGTATGACCGGTCCTCGCAGGTGCGCGATTACATCAGCGCAGCAGTCGGGGATACCGCCAAACGTGCGTATCAGGAAGCTGCAAGCAAAATTGCAACAGGAGAAGACCGGGCAGCTATCCTGGAGGAATACACGAATGAGGATGCATTTGATACATGGTATGCAGAATTTGAAGCGGGATTTAAGAAGGCAGCGGGAGAGGCATGAACAAGAAAGCTGGGGAAGAAAAGAAGTGGATGCGGAGCGGAACCAGGCAGAGCGCTGGTCTGCTCTCAAGGATTATGGTTCCGATGTGTGTGCTTGCTCTGCTGCAGGTATTCATATTCATGGTAATCCTGAATCTGAACGGAGGTTTTTCGTACGCGAAGAATTATTCCTTTACCATGCTGGCGGAGAAGACAGAGAACCGGAAAAATTATGTTGAGATGCTGCTGAATGAAAAGACAGCTCTGGTCTATCAGGCAGCGCAGGAAATCAATGTGATCGCAGAACAGGTTTGCCAGAAACAGGGGAAAAAGATTTCTGAGCTGCGCACGGATAAGGAACTGAATAAAGAGTTGCTTGCAGAATGTATGGAGAGCTTGATCTTCCTTGTGCGGAGAGACAAGGTCAATGATGCATTTTTGATTCTCGATTCGGGAACGCTGTACAATGAGAACGGGCGCGAGCTGCGGTCAGGGCTGTACATGCGGGATATGGATGTGGATGCCAGCAGTTTTACGGACAACGCAGACATCTATATGGAGATGGGAGCCTCCAAAGAGGCGCGCGAATATGGGCTTGCGCTGGATTTCGGATGGTCCTTGCACCTGGATGTGACGGACCGGGACAGCGGTGATTTCGATTTTTTTTATGAGCCGCTTGCTACTTATGAGGCACATCAGGGCATTCCAATGTATAATCTCGGGTATTGGAGTGTGTTTTCCAGTATCTCCAAGTCTCAGCAGGGAAGTCTGAAATACTCTCTGCCGCTCGTGGCGGAGGACGGCACGGTGTATGGAGTGATTGGGATCGGCCTGCTGAAAAAGACTATCCAGCAAAAGCTTCCAGTGAATGATTTCTTTAATGACCGCGCCTGCTATGTGCTGGCGGCGGATGAGGAAGCGGACGGAGAGTACGTGCCGGTAATTCATTCGGGGGCCTCTTATTCGCGCCTGGTTACAGAGCAGACGGTGCTGGGGCCGGTAAGAGGAGCAGGAAACGGGCTGTGGGATTTTTCTGTTCCGGGAGGGGTGCAGTGCGTTGGCAGTATCCAGAGGATGAATTTGTATGGCCCCGGCTCCCCCTATCTGGACCGGCAGTGGGCGCTGATTTCCGTGGCGGATCAGGAAATGCTGCTGGAAATGCACCATACGCTGTGGCGGACGATTGTGATCGCGATGGTTGTGACCATCATAATTGGAGTATGTTTTGCGCTGATAGTCAGCCAGAAGCTCAGTCTACCGGTTAACCAGATGGTAAAAGAGCTGGAAAAGAGTGGTGCAGGAAGACATCCGGTTGTGTTCCGCTCGTCCGGCATCGAGGAAATTGACCAGCTTGCCGGAGCCATTGTGGAGCTGCAGAAGGCAGTCATGAAGGGGAAGGACGCCGAGTACACGGAGAAGCTGCTTGAGGCAAACGCGGCGCTGCAGGCAGCCTATGCGGCGGCAACGCGGGCCAATGATGCAAGGATGGATGTTCTGCTGAACATGAGCCGCGATATCCACATGCCGATGGATGAGATTACGAGGCTGATTGCGCAGGCACAGCAGAATCTGCAGAATCCAGAGAAGCTTGCAGTTTGCCTGGATGAGATTGCATCGTCGGGACAGTATCTGATTTCTTTGATCAATGATGTGCTGGATATGAGCAGAATCGAGTCAGGCGGATTCGAACTGGAGGAAGATGAAATCGACCTGCCTGTTTTTGCAGAGGAGCTGGAAGGGCTGATCCGCCCGTCTGCAGACGAAAAGGGACAGCAGCTGGATTTCTGTGTCCGCGGCATAGAGCACAGGCATGTGTTTGGAGACAGGCTCCGGATTCAGCAGATATTTATGAATATTATGGGTAATGCGGTGAAATACACACCGCAGGGAGGCCATCTGGCGTTTACGCTGGAGGAGAAGCCGGTAGGCCAGTCGCGGGCCGGCTGCTATATACTCACGTTTCAGGACGACGGCTGCGGCATGGAGCCGGAGTGTCTGAAGACAATATTCGAGCCGGCGGAGCGCCCCGGCGGGAAATGCACGGACGGCAGGCATGGATCGGGGCTCGGGATGGCACTTACCCGCAGCATGGTCCGGATGATGGACGGTGATATCCGCGTCGAGAGCGAAGTGGGTAAGGGGACAACATTTGTGGCTACTATTTATCTGAAATTTGCTCCGGAAGATACGGGCTGTGATGCCGCCTTGGACAGCGTGCCGGATCAGCGTGCGTGCACGTAAGAAATGACAGCTTTGCCATAGAGGGGCTGTGAAACAGTAGTTCCATATGCAGCTGCCGCAGAGATAATATCAGGGAGGAATGAACATGAAGTATGACGTAATTATAGTTGGTGCAGGACCTGGCGGTATTTTTTCCGCGTATGAATTGATGAAGAAGGCTCCGGATCTGCGGGTTGCAGTCTTTGAGGCAGGCTATCCGCTGGAGAAGCGGCGCTGCCCGATTGACGGAAAAAAGGTAAAATCCTGTGTGAAGTGCAAGGTCTGTGCCATTATGAGCGGTTTCGGCGGCGCGGGCGCGTTCTCAGACGGAAAGTATAATATCACAAATGATTTCGGCGGTACGCTGTATCAGCATATCGGCCGGCACGAGGCCATCGAGCTGATGGAGTACGTGGATGAGATTAATGTGAGCCATGGCGGCGGGGGGACAAGGAAGTTCTCAACGGCGGGTACAAAATTTAAGAAGATTTGCATGCAGAACAAGCTGAAGCTTTTAGACGCTTCAGTGCGGCATCTTGGCACGGATATCAATTACATCGTGCTGGAGAACCTGTACAATGAAATGAAGGACCACATCGAATTCCGGTTCCGTACGTCCGTGGAACATGTTGAGGCGATTCCGGATGGATACCGGGTGCGTTACGGAGACGGCGAGGAGGATTATGCAGACTGTGCAAAGTGCATTATCTCCGTGGGACGAAGCGGCAGCAAGTGGATGGAGACTGTCTGCCGGGAGCTGGATATTCCGACCGCGTCAAACCGCGTGGATCTGGGCGTGCGCGTGGAACTGCCCGCCGTCATTTTCTCGGACCTCACGGATGAGCTGTACGAGAGCAAAATCGTCTACCGGACGGAAAAGTTCGAGGACAATGTGCGGACCTTCTGCATGAACCCGAACGGGATCGTCGTGAATGAGAATACGAACGGCATTGTGACGGTGAATGGACACAGCTATGAGGGCAGCGAGCGGCAGACAGAGAATACAAACTTTGCGCTTCTGGTCGCAAAGCACTTTTCGGAACCGTTCAAGGACAGCAATGGCTATGGCGAGAGCATCGCGCGGCTGTCCAATATGCTGGGAGGCGGAGTCATCGTACAGCGTTTTGGCGATCTGGTGCGCGGCCGCCGCAGCAATGTAAAGCGGATTGAGGAGGGGATGGTGCAGCCGACGCTTGCCGCGACGCCCGGCGACCTGAGCCTTGTGCTGCCGAAGCGGATCCTGGACGGCATCATCGAGATGATCTATGCGCTTGACAAGATCGCGCCGGGTACGGCAAATGACGACACGCTGCTCTATGGCGTTGAGGTCAAGTTCTACAATATGGAAGTCGAGATCGATGAGAACCTGGAGAGCCGCCACAAGGGGCTATACATCATCGGGGATGGAAGCGGTGTCACCCATTCCCTCTCCCATGCGTCCGCCAGCGGTATCCACGTTGCACGCCGGATCGCGCAGGAAGGGAAATCAAGAAGGCAATAAAAAGGCAAATAGAAAGATATTCAGCGGTTGTCAGAAAATTATCAATTTCAGAAAAAAGTAGTTGACAAAATCTGACAGGTGTGTTATATTTTTAACAATCCAACAGGGGAGTAGCCAAACGCTCAAAGGAGCGGATTTGAAATCGTCAGATCGGCGCAGAGATGCACCCGTATCAAATGAGATGGCAAGACTTATTGTGACCGCAAAGTCATGATAAGTCTTTTTTTATACAAAAATCCAGCAGCGGGAAAGGAGATGAAAAGGTAACAGCTGCATAGATTATAAGGAGAGATCTGTTCAGGATAGTACGAAGACTTCTAAACAGATACATAAAAATGGTAAAGTCATATGCCTCATCATTCAAGAACAGGCACACAAGAGAGGAGAAAGAGTATGATGTCAAATGCAATCACAACAATCGTAATCCCCGTGGCAACTGGAATCGCAATTGCGGCAGTGGTAATCGCAGTGATTCTTCTGATTTCCAAGTTGATGTACAAGAAGGCGGCGCCAAACGTGGCAATGATTGTCACCGGACCGCGCGGATGTAAGACGGTAATTGGAAAAGGCTGTTTCGTTATCCCGATTTTGCAGCGTGTCGATTATCTGTCGCTGGAAAACATTCAGTCGGATTTCACTTCCAGAGACGAGATCCCGACGCGTGACGCTATCAATATCATGGTAGACGCAGTAGCGAACGTATCCGTTTCACAGGATCCGGCAAGGCTGAAAATTGCAGCATCAAAATTCATCGGCTACAAGCCGGAGCAGATTCGTCAGATCATTACCCCGGTACTGGAAGGAAATATCCGCGAGATCATTTCTCAGACGACGCTGAAAGAGCTGATCCAGGGAGATAAAAAGGCATTTGCGGAGAAGGTCATTGAGAATGTAACACCGAACCTGCGGGATATGGGTCTGGATCTTACAACCTTCAATATTCAGAACTTTAAGGACCGCAACGGTGTGATTGACAATCTCGGACTGGAAAACACAGTGCAGATCAGCAAGGATGCGGCGATCTCCAAGGCGGTCGCAGAGCGGGAAATCGCGGTGGCGCGTGCGGAGGCATCCAGAGCTGCGAATGAAGCACAGGTGATTGCGGACACGGAAATTGCGAAGAAGCAAAATGAGCTGGATATCCAGAAGGCGGAGCTGAAGAAGGTTTCTGATATCAAGAAGGCAGAGGCGGACGCGGCATACCAGATCCAGCAGGAGGAACAGCGCCGGACGATCGAGATCACGACGGCAAATGCGAACCTGGCCCGCCAGGAGAAGGAGATCGAGCTGAAGGAGCGCGAGGTATCGATTACAGAGAAATCGCTGGAGGCGACGGTCAAGAAGCAGGCGGAAGCGAAGAAATATGCGGCACAGCAGGAGGCGGATGCGCACCTGTATAAGACGCAGAAGGAGTCTGAAGCAGAGCTGTACGAGCGTCAGAAGCAGGCGGAAGCGGAGAAGTTTGAGGCGCTTCAGCAGGCGGAGGCTCAGAAGGCAAGAGCAGAGGCAGAGAAATTTGCGAAGGAGCAGGAAGCGGAAGCGGTGAAGGCAGCAGGTCTGGCAGAAGCAGAAGCAATCGCGGCAAAGGGTCGTGCGGAGGCGGAAGCGATCCAGGCGAAGGCGCTGGCAGAAGCAGAAGGTATCCTGAAGAAAGCGGAAGCAATGAAGCAGTACGGCGAGGCTGCGACGATGGATATGCAGCTGAAGGCGTTGACCACATACTTTGAGCAGCTCCCGGCTATTGCGAAGGCTGCCGGTGAAGCGTATACCAATGTGGATTCGATCAAGATGTTCGGCGGCGATTCCGCGCAGCTGACCGGAAATATTTTAAATACGGTCACGCAGATCTCGGACGGCCTCGGAGAATCCCTCGGTGTAGATGTAAAAGCGCTGCTCGCCGGATTTCTTGGAGCGACGCTGCAGAATAAGGGGAAGGATGTCGTCGTAAATGTAGGCGGCGCGGATGGCGCAGATGCGGCGGACGCACGCGTGAACGGATGACAGAATTGACAGAATTGCACGATGTGTGACGGCACATGAATGAGTAACTGAGTCATCATCGGTCAGGATATAGTATAGTCCTTATGGTACAGAGGCAAAGAGGGTGTTGCAAAACTTCCGGGCTCTACATTCTATGGTATATAACCACTCGGTTAAACTACCAGAGTTTGAAGCCTTGGAGTATTTTGCAACACCCTCTTATACAAGATACCAATCGTTATGTTTGAATCAGTAAATTTCCCACAGCCACAGAACCACTGCTGTCAGGGAAAATACGATACAGCTTCCAATTACTCCGCCTTGGTGATCGTTGTGATGTGCGGGTTGACGCCCTCATACCAGTAGAGGAAGCCCTCTGCATCGATGACATCACCGACCTGCAGAGCCTCGACTGCTGCATAGACATCAGTCGTATTGTCGCACAGGTAGGACTCTACAGTGAAGGTATAGGTCTCACCGTTCAGGGAGACATTGAAGTACAGGTCAGAGTTCGAATCTCTGTCGCCGGAGCCGTCCCAGTTGTACAAGAACGGAGTCTCGTTGCCGTCTGCGTCTGTGGACGGCTCAACAGTCAGACCCTTGAATGCTACGAACGCATTCTGATGGTCGATCAGCTCATCCTTGCCAAGCAGCTCGGTCACATCCAGAACCGGTGCGATGTACTCACCCTCTTCAAATTCGAAGGTTGCATCGATGATCTCTACTTCTCCGGACCACTCAGACTTGAAGCCGGTAACTTTAATCTTTGTTCCCGGAACGAGCTTTTCATAGTCTTCCTCAGAGCATGCCATATCATACAGGAAGTATGCGCCGTCCTTATCCTGAGTATAGACGGTCGCCTTGTCCTCCCACCAGGACTGCTTTGCCTGAACATAGGTCTCGACCACGACCTCAGCGTCCAGCTCTGCCGCCATGTACTCCTCGTAAGTCATGACGCCCTCGCCCTTGACATCCGGAACCTCAGTCTCAGCAGCTTCGGTCGCAGCCTCAGTGCTCTCTTCCGCCATCGCGAATCCAGGGAAAGCACAGGTCAGAGAAAGTGCCAGTACGATTGCCAGTTTCTTTTTCATAGTAATTTCTTCCTTTCTTACCGCAGTATTGTTTACTAATCGGTTACGCTCACATTATACCTTAATTTGCCGAGAAATCAATGGGAAGGATGATTTCTTTTATATTTTTTTGCTGCCGAAAGCCCCAGATACAGGAAAATCAGCAGCCACGTCACGGCAAGCGCCGCGAGGAGCGCCACAGAAGTGGAGGGAAGAGGACCTAAGTCAGCCTTGCCTGTGGACGAGGTAATCTGGTCAAGCCGGTAGAGCGAGATAACGTCGTCATAGAGCTTTTCTATGAAAGCCTCATTAACCTCCTGCTTTCGGCGCGTCGATTTCGCGACAGTTTCAATCAGCTGTCCAGCGGCATCGCGCAGGGAAGCGGAGCCATTGAAGACCGGAGTCACGAATGTGTTGCCTGTATTGTCCAGAAGCAGCTGAGAAGCCTTGAGCTTGACATCGTAGTACGTGTCGTTGTCCTCACCGCACCTTGAAAGATAATCCTGGTAGCCTTCAGAATTCTGTGCTTTTGACGTTACCGGGACGTACCCCTCAGTTTTTGCATAGGCGGTCTGCACCTCGTTTGTCAGCAGATACTGCGCGAACAGCCAGGAGGCGAGCACCTCCTGCGGGTCCTGTTTGTTGAAAATGCAGACGGACGGCCCCTGCGAAATCATCTGCGGGTGCTCCGGGTCAAACTGCGGCACGGTCATGACCTCTGTATCAAATTCGATCAGCGCGTCCTCACTGATATCGGAGAGCGGAGCGTGCGTACCCATCCATGTGGCGCCTGCAGTGGAGTCTACCGCAAAAACGCATTGTCCGGCATTCAGAAAATTCGCCGGATAGCTGGAAATCTTGAAGGTAGAAAATGCTCCGCTTTTTACATGATCGGAAATCGTATACAGCAGATCTGCGGTGGTATCGTTAAAAAGCTGGATTTCACCGCTGTCTGTGGAGTAACCGCTGCCGAGCTGCCGGGTCATCTGGATCATCATATTGTCGGTAGATTTGTAGATGAACGGGATCATGACCTGCTGCCCGTTCAGTGCGTAGGTACCGTCTTCGTTTTTAGCGGTGGCAGCCTCCGAGACCTCCCAGATGAAGTCCCAGGTCAGCGTTTCCGGCAGCTTATAGCCGAGCGCTTCTACGTAGGTCTTGTTGACATAGCAGGCTTCGGTGGATCGCATATATGGAATTGCGTAATAGTGGCCTGCGAACGAGCATTCCTCCAGAAACTGCGGGATAATTTCTTCCTGCGAGGGAGAATCATAGGCAAGCGCGCTTCCGCCCAGCCCGTATTTTTCATCCGCAAACAGTCCATCGAGCGGGACGACCGTATTCTGACCGGTCAGGTAGGTAGCGATATGGTCCGGGTAGGTGATGCAGATATTCGGTGTCGTACCTGTCGCGATGTTGGTGATGACATCATTGTAAATTTTGCCGTAATCCGTATACAGGCGCAGATTGACCGTGATATTTGGATAGAGCGACTGGAAATCCGAGATTGCCTTCTTATAAATATTCGTCTGTGCTTTGTTTGTGTCGTTTTTTGCCCAGAAGGTAAGTTCATGAGTCTGTGACATGTCAAACTCGTCCGGAATCTCAAAGCTCGCCTGCTCCTGAGAGCCGTGGCAGCCGGTCAAACAGGACGCAGCGGCGGCTGCGAGTGCGCAGGCGAGAGCTGTTCGGCGGAATCTGCGGGAGAATTTATGCCCGTAGGTTTGCAAGAACGATTCGGTTATGATTTGTGACAGCTTCATCCTTTCGTGCCTCCTCTCGAAACGCCCGCCATGATTTTTTTGCGGAAAATCAGGAACAGAATGATCAGCGGGACGGAGATGACGACGACAGCCGCCATCATTGCGGGAATGTTTTCACGCCCAAAGCCGTTTTCGCGGATTTCCTGGATGCCGTTCGAGACAAGGTAATAATTTGGATCATCCGTGATCAGGCGCGGCCAGACGTAGGAATTCCAGCACTCGATGACCTTCAGAATCGCGATGGTGACAAGCGTCGGACGGCAGATCGGAATCATCACCTTCCACAGATATTTCAGGTCTGAGGTGCCATCCACCTTTGCAGCGCGGTAGAGCTCGTCCGGTACCTGCTCAAAATTTTCCTTCAGCAGATAAATATAGAAGATGGAGGTGACACTTGGAAGAATCAGCCCTGCAAAGGTATTGCGCAGGTCCAGATTCGTGATGGTCACAAAGTTTGTGATGACCACAAGCTCATTTGGAATCATCATCAGGGAGAGAAAAAAGGTAAACAGGAGGTTTTTTCCGCGAAACTGCAGCCGTGCAAATGCGAATGCCGCGAGAGTGATAACAACCAGCATGATGGCTGTTGTCGCCGCTGTGAAGAGAACCGTGTTTGCCAGGTATCGGGCGAGCGGTACAGTAGTGAAGGCATCGCGGTAGTTCTCCAGCGTCGGTGTCAGCGTGAAAAAGCTGGGGGTGTATTCCGCATTGTAGGAGCCGTAGCTCTTTACGGAGGTCAGCACCATCCAGTAAAATGGGAACAGGACGATGAGCGCCCAGACGGCAAGAAGCACATAGGTGATCGCGTCTGCGATTTTCCGGTGCAGTCTGGCGGACTGTTCCACGTGTTGATAATCGAGTTGATGTTCCATAGTAGATCCTTTCCTTCCGGTAGAGGCCGGATAAGTCAGCAGCATGCAAGCCGGACGCAGACGCGTCAGTTCGTGTAGTGCACGTGCTTTCTGCTGATCAGCAGGTTGATCGAGGTAATCGTCAGAATGATCGCAAACAGCAGGATTGCCGCTGCCGATGCGTAGGACGGATATCCGCCGCTGTCACCGTAGAGCATGTCATAAACGTAGCCGACAATCGTATTCATCTCTGCCGCGTTCAGATTCGTGCCGAAAAGCGCGACCGCGTCACTGTACGCTTTGAATGCCCCGATAAATCCGGTGATGATCAGATAAAATACCGTTGGGGAGATGATCGGCAGCGTGATCCGCAGGAAGATGCGGAGACGCGAGGTACCGTCTACCCGCGCGGCGTTGTAGTAGTTCTGGTTGACGGACGCGAGTGCGCTGGTCAGGATCAGTACCTTGAACGGCATCACGACCCAGATAGTATAGAAGCACAGCACAAACATTTTTGCCCAGTACGGGCCGTCAATGAAATCAACCGGTCCGGCTCCAAACCAGTGCAGGATGAGATTCACCAGCCCGTCCGTGTACGGCGTCTTCTGGAAAAGGATCATGAAGACAAGGCCGACTGCCAGCGTATTGGTTACGTAGGGCAGGAAATAGATGGTCTGGAAGAGGTTCCGCAGCGGCCGGATCGAGCTTAAGCCGACGGAAATCAGCAATGCAAGCCCGGTCGAGACCGGAACAGTGATGATGACGAGCAGGAACGTATTTTTCACTGCCTGGATGAAGTAGGGGTCATGCAGGACATAGGAATAATTATACGTGCCGACACCGAAGTAGGTCTGCGACGCAGAGTTGTAGCCCTCTTCAAAGGAGTAGATAAATACGTCAATGAGCGGGTATACCATAAAAAATCCGAGAAAAAGGATCGCCGGCAAAAGATACAGCCAGCCCTTTCGATTGTTTGTTTCCATATTAAAAGTCCTCCGTTTCAATCACGGCAAATACAGATGTCCATAACGTGATTATGGCAGCGGCAGTCGTACACGCATGTCTGTACATAGCTTCAATGACAGTATGCGCAAGTTGTATTCAGCTGCGGCATGTTCAAGGCTGTATATAGCGTTTGATACAGCTGGCATATCTGCTGGCGGTGTGTCTGTCTGAATTGGTATCTGTTCAGCGCCTTCGCTGGTCAGTGGCTGCTGAGCAGTTACTTAAATTGTTCTTATTCTGCCAGAGTAAAACAACAGATTTTATCGCAGCTGGCATGCAAGCCGTTCTTCTGTATCCTTGCGGAACAAAAAGACCTTGCCCGGCTTCAGCGCGAAGCGGACAGTCGGCTGCGACGTGTCTACGCGGGTGTCAGAGCCGATAATAGAGCGGATCGCGGCAGCCTGACAGGCAGGATGCGTGGAGACGACGCTGATATCGCGTCCCATCACCTCGATGCCGGTCAGCTGGCAGATCAGAGGACCGTCCGGCTGCAGAAGGAACCCCTCTGGGCGGACACCTGCCCAGACCTCCTGATCCGGTATGCCAGGCGCGTCCAGCACACAGTTCGTTCCAAGGTATAGCTTACTGTCGCGGACAGTACCGGCGAATAAATTAATCGGAGGCGTTCCAAGAAAACGTGCCACGAATAGATTGGCCGGATTGTCGTAGACCTCCTGCGGCTTTCCGATCTGCTGGATGACGCCGGCCTTCATCACGACGATCTGGTCGGAAATGCTCATCGCCTCATCCTGGTCGTGCGTCACGAAGATCGTTGTGATCCCGGTCGCTTTCTGAATCTTGCGGATCTCTTCGCGTGTCTGGAGACGAAGGCGCGCGTCAAGATTGGAGAGCGGCTCGTCGAGCAGGAGGACATGCGGCATCTTGACAAGCGCCCGTGCGATGGCAACACGCTGCTGCTGTCCGCCGGAGAGCTCGCCGGGCTTGCGCTCCATCAGCTCTTCGATCTGGACAAGCTTTGCAGCGTCCAGGGCACGCTTCTGCATTTCGGCTTTGGAAGGCCGGTTCTTGCCTTTTAAATTTTGCAGAGGAAACAGGATGTTTTGCAGGACGGTCAGGTGCGGGTAGAGCGCGTAGTTCTGAAAGACCATCCCAACGCCGCGGTGCTCGGGCGGCAGGCTGGTTACATCCTGGCTGCCGAAGAAAATCTGGCCGCTGGAGGGCCTGATCAGGCCGCAGATCAGGTTCAGCGTGGTGCTTTTGCCGCATCCGGAGGGCCCGAGCAGGCCGACAAGCTTGCCGTCCGGTATCTCAAAGGTGAAATCATTTACGGCGACTACTTCCTCTGCCGCTTTTCGTCCGTGGCCGGGGAATTTTTTTGTGAGATTTTGTAGTACGATGTTCATTTGATAGCTCTCCTTTATCTGCTCAGCAGAGCAGGTGGTTTGTATATGAAAATGCATCCCTTATCATACAAGTCTGTGTGGGCTGCCTTTTCATATTTTGTGCATGGCGGAATTCGTGTACTGTCTGAATCATATTCAAACAAACCTCCTTGGCTGATTTCTTATAGGACAGCGTTGACTTTGATTGACGATATCACCGCATCGTCTCACCCGGCCGTCTTGCTAATGAAAAATCATGCTGCGGAATTTAGCCGGATAGGAATGAGACAGCACACAAGTTTTACATAGTATATCTGATTTTGGGTTGGGACTCAAGGGAAAGTTCACTACTCTGCCGGCAAATTGATTGAAGCCTGTATGCCTCAATTTTCCTTCTGCTTATTTCTCACAGCTGTTTTTCCGTACGGTGTTTGAGAAAATCTTCAGGCACCCCCCAAAATATTAAAAAATTAGCACTCACCTCTTGACGCGGCTAACAAATAGTGTTATAGTTCCACTAGCACAAGGAAAAGCTTACACATACCAGGCACCGCAGGATGCCGGGCGTCTTTAAAATATGGGTTGTCCGGTTCCGCAGCAGTGCAGGTCATCAGGGAGGTGTGTTTATGAATATCAGTAAATTTACGCAGAAGTCCATGGAAGCGGTCCAGAATCTGGAGAAGGTCGCTTATCAGTTTGGCAATCAGGAGATCGAGCAGGAGCATCTGCTGTATGCGCTGCTTCATCAGGAGGACAGCCTGATCGCGAAGCTGATCGAAAAGATGGAGATACAGAAGGAATATTTTGAAAACCGCGTGGAGCAGATGCTGAATGGCAGGACAAAGGTGAGCGGAGGCAGTCCGTATATTGGCCAGTATCTGAACAAAGCTCTGGTCAGTGCGGAGGATGTGGCGAAGCAGATGGGGGATGAATATGTATCCGTCGAGCATCTGTTTCTGTCAATGCTGAACAATCAGAGTCCGTCCATGAAGCAATTGTGGCGTGAATTCGGGATCACGAAGGAGCGTTTTCTGCAGGCGCTCTCAACCGTGCGCGGCAATCAGCGTGTGACATCGGACAATCCGGAGGCCACATACGATACTTTAAATAAATATGGACAGGACCTCGTTGAAAAGGCGCGAAGCCAGAAGCTTGATCCGGTCATCGGGCGCGATGCGGAGATCCGCAACGTGATCCGGATCCTGTCCCGGAAGACGAAAAATAATCCGGTACTCATCGGAGAGCCCGGCGTCGGAAAGACGGCGGCGGTCGAGGGGCTGGCGCAGCGGATTGTGCGCGGCGACGTTCCGGAAGGACTGAAGAATAAAAAGATTTTTGCGCTGGATATGGGAGCGCTTGTCGCAGGCGCGAAGTACCGGGGCGAATTTGAGGAGCGTCTGAAAGCGGTGCTGGAGGAGGTCCGCAAGAGCGAAGGCGAGATTATCCTGTTCATCGATGAGCTGCATTTGATCGTCGGCGCAGGTAAGACAGACGGAGCGATGGATGCAGGTAATATGCTCAAGCCGATGCTGGCGCGCGGCGAGCTGCATTGCATCGGAGCGACAACACTGGACGAATACCGCAAATATATTGAAAAGGATGCGGCGCTGGAGCGCCGGTTCCAGCCAGTGCTGGTCGACGAGCCGAGTGTGGAGGATACGATTTCCATCCTGAGAGGTCTGAAGGACCGCTATGAGGTTTTCCACGGCGTGAAAATTACGGACAGTGCGCTGGTGGCGGCGGCAACTCTCTCACACCGCTATATCACAGACCGTTTCCTGCCGGACAAAGCGATCGACCTGGTTGATGAGGCGTGCGCATTGATTAAGACAGAGCTCGATTCGCTGCCGACGGAGCTGGATGAGCTTCAGAGGAAGATCATGCAGATGGAGATCGAGGAGGCTGCGCTGAAAAAGGAGACAGACAAGCCGAGCCGTGAACGGCTGGAAGCGCTGCAGCGAGAGCTTGCCGAGCTGCGCGACCAGTTTAATTCACAGAAGGCGCAGTGGGATAATGAGAAAAAGTCTGTGGAGAAGCTTTCCGCCCTGCGTGAGCAGATTGAGGCGATGAATAAGGAAATCGAGCTGGCGCAGCGCAATTATGATCTGAATAAGGCGGCGGAGCTCCAGTATGGCGAGCTGCCGAAGCTGCAGAAGCAGCTGGCGTTGGAGGAAGAGCGTGTGCACAGCCGCGATATGTCACTGGTGCACGAGAGTGTGACTGAGGAGGAGATCTCCCGGATTATTTCCCGCTGGACCGGCATTCCGGTGACGAAGCTGACGCAGGGAGAGCGTGCGAAGCTGCTTGCACTCGATGATCAGCTGCACCTGAGAGTGGTCGGGCAGGATGACGGTGTGACGAAGGTGACAGAGGCGATCCTGCGCTCGAAGGCGGGCATCAAGGACCCGACAAAGCCGATCGGCTCCTTCCTGTTCCTTGGACCGACGGGCGTCGGCAAGACGGAACTGGCAAAGGCGTTGGCGGAGAATCTGTTCGATGATGAGCAAAATATGGTTCGTATCGATATGAGTGAATATATGGAGAAGCATTCCGTATCTCGTCTGATCGGAGCACCTCCAGGATATGTCGGATACGAGGAGGGCGGTCAGCTGACCGAGGCAGTCCGCCGGAAGCCATACTCTGTGGTGCTGTTTGATGAGGTGGAAAAGGCGCATCCGGATGTGTTCAATGTGCTGCTGCAGGTGCTGGATGACGGCCGGATCACGGATTCCCAGGGGCGGACTGTAGATTTCAAGAATACGATCCTGATCATGACCTCGAATATCGGCTCGCAGTATCTGCTGGAAGGCATCGAATCAGATGGAAGCATCCGTCAGGAAGCGCAGGAACGTGTCATGGAGCAGCTGCGCGGCAGCTTCCGGCCGGAGTTTCTGAACCGTCTCGATGAGATTATTATGTTTAAGCCGCTGACGAAGGAGAACATTGGCAGTATCGTTGATCTGATGATGAAGGATCTGAACCGGCGTCTTGCGGCACAGGACATTCATCTGGAGCTGGACGGCGACGCAAAGCAGTATATTATCGACGGCGGCTATGATCCGGTGTATGGTGCGCGTCCGCTGAAGCGTTTCCTGCAAAAGAATGTCGAGACACTCGCAGCGCGGCTGATCCTGTCCGGCCAGGTGGGCATGGACGACACGATCGTTTTTACGGTGCGTGACGGCAGCCTGGTTGCTGAGGTGCAGCCCTACGCGGAGATTGTAGAGTAAAGCCAGGTGTATCTGTTCAGTATCCTCACTGGAATAATAACACAAAGTGCTTCCCGGCAGTATGAAGAAACGCTTTGAAGAAGTCGTTAGAATTGCGAAAGTGCCGGTTCGTGAGCAGAGCTGCCCGGTTCCGGCATGCAAAGCACAAAATATAAGAAAACGGAGGAGCAATATTATGGATATGCCGCAGGATCCCATCATGCTGCTGAGCTATGTCAACACGCAGCTGCGGGACAACTATGCATCGCTGGATGAGCTCTGCGCCGCACTTGGCGCCGACCGCGCCGCGCTGGAGCAGAAGCTCGCAGCCGTTGACTACGAATACGACGCAGCCAGAAACGCGTTTGTGTGAGGATTTTCGTGCAGCGGGATAATGGTGTGTACCGAAGCTGGAAATAGCCGCTCAATTTTCAAGGAATGGGCGGCTATTTCTGCGACTTATGATGCTCTTTGCTTCCGATGGCGTATCCCAGGCTGACGCAGCCCCTCAGTTACCGTCCAGCCAGCTCCTTATCTATTTCAAAAAAATTCCGTACATGTCTTGCTTTTTTTTTTACAATCCCCTATACTAAAATTCAGCGCTGGGCGTTTAAAACTGAATATGAGGAGAAAGGAAATGAAAAACTGGAAAGCTGTTTTAGCAATGCTTTTAGTGCTCTGTCTGTTTGCCTGCAGCTCCTGCCAGCCCATACGCGCGGAGGAGGGCGACGAGCAACAGGAAGAGGAAACGGAACCGCCAATTCCAGATTCATACTACTACCCGATAGAGTCAAACGCGATCAAGGGATGGCCGCAGGGACCAGCCATCGAGGCTGCATCCGCTACCGTCATGGATCTGGACAGCGGTACTTTCTTGTACAGTAAAAATGCGGAGGCGACGCAGTATCCGGCCAGCATTACCAAGATCATGACGACACTTCTGCTGGTCGAGAATTGTGACCTTGACGATGAGATCACCTTCTCTGAGATTGTCTATGACATCGAGGAGGGAAGCAGCCATTGCGGTATCCATCCGGGAGAGACCATGACGCTGCGCGATGCAGCCTATGGGATCATGCTGGAGTCGGCAAACGATATTTCGAATGGAGTTGCCGAGTATATTGCGGGAAGCGTCAGCGGATTTGCGGACATGATGAATGAGCGCGCGGCCGAGATCGGATGCGTCAACACGCATTTTTCCAATCCGCATGGATTGTACAGGGACGATCACTACACCTGTGCGTATGACATGGCACTG
Organism: Lachnospiraceae bacterium UBA7160; assembly: GCA_002491565.1. Lineage (GTDB taxonomy): Bacteria > Bacillota > Clostridia > Lachnospirales > Lachnospiraceae > Choladousia. The sequence continues at coordinate 21,637 of DKWE01000005.1, forward strand.
ATTGCAGCAGAAGCGTTCCGGAATCCGGCTTTCCGCGAAATCACCGGGACAAGGATTCATACAATTCCGGAGACGAACCTGGTCGAGGAAGAGCGCTATTTGTACAACCATAATAAAATGCTGCAGCCGGAGGAGGATTATTACAAGTCCTATTGTGTCGGCGGGAAAAATGGATTCACAACGCAGTGCCTGAACACGCTGGTCATCTATGCAGAGAAGGACGGGCAGCGGCTTGTATCCGTCATACTGCGGGTAAATGGGGCAGGCAAGGCATATGAAGAATCCTCTGCGATTCTGGAGTATGGATTTGAAAATTTTTCTACCGTAAATTACAAAAGATACAGCCCAAAAGCAACTTTTTATGATATAATGGGTCTGACCTGTCTGGGCAAAGCCGCCGGGTTCCAGTCGGATGTCTGGAAGAGGACGCCGTTTTCGGATTGTTCCATTTGCATCACGACTCCGGATACTGTCACGGCAGAACAGCTTGGCCAAGAAGTCACAAAGGGGAAGGGGAACAGCGTAGCAGTGGCCTATTCCTATGAGGGAACGCCTGTTGGGGCGTCCTATGGAACGTTTTCTCCAGTCTATGCGCCAGCACAGCTGAGTTTTGAGAGGACGATTGAGACGGAGGCAGGGGAAGAACAGAAAGGGGCGGAGGGAAGTATCCAGATCGAAGGTCTGGACGATGTACTGACGCAGACAGCAGCAATTTTCGACTCCGGATATACCGCGCTGGCATCCTATGCAAAAGAGCATACCTTGACGGTGCTGGCGGCAGGAGGCGTTTTACTGGTACTTCTGGTAATCTTTCTGGTGGTTTTGGTATTCCGCTGTACCGCGGATTACCGGATCCAAAGGCGCAGGAAGCAGGAGCAGAAGGAACGCGAACGCCGTGAGGAGGAAATTGAGCGGATGACTACTGCTGAGATCGAGGCGGAGCTTCGAGCGGGAATGGAGCAGGAGCGTCTCCGCAAGGAAGAACAGCGCGTGAAGGAGGACGAGGCAGGAGGGGCTGCCGAAGAGCCGGAGGACGAGCTGCAGGCTGCGGAGCAACTGATTCAGAAGCTGGAGGAGGAGCGCCGGGGGCGTTAAATCCGGGTAGCAAAGGGGATAAATAATTACAGATTGTAAAGAAGGGAAGGATAAGTTCATGAACTGGGTTGCACCAATTAAAGATGAGGAAACGCTGGAGAAGTTTAAGGCAAAGCTGCGCGAGATGGACGATAAGTATTATATTATGTTTGAGATTGGCGTAGGGACAGGCCTGCAGCTCCAGGAGATCCTGAAGTTTAAGAATAAAGACATAAGAGGAAAGGATAGTATCGAGGCGAATATCGGTACAAAGAATATCCGGAGAACGTTTCAGATTCCGCCGGAGCTGAAGGAAGTGATCAATCAGTATACGGAGGGCAAGGATCCGGACGCGTATCTGATCCTCGGTCATGCAAGCTCGCCCGCGCCGCTGTCGAGAGAGCAGGCCTACCGCGCATTCAAGAGCGCTGGTAAGAGCATGGGCCTGACTTCTATCGGAGCGCAGACCATGAGGAAGACATTCGCGTGGAGATATTATAAGAATACAGGTGATATCTACTACCTGCAGAACCTGCTGAACCACGCGTCACCGTCTATCACGTACCGCTACATCGGTGAGAAGCCGAGCGTGGAGGTCTATCTGAAGAAGATGACGCCGGAGGAGAATGAGCGCAGCCGTTACCAGCTGTACAAGGATGGAAATGGCAAGAAGCGTGTGGAGGCTCTGCTGAAGGTGCTCGAGGATATCCGTGCAGAGATGGAGAATCCGCTGAACAATGATTCCTACTACGGACGTGTAGACTGCCTGCTGACAGAGATGGAAGAGCTGGTAGATAATTTCAATAAGACACGGTAAGATACCGCTGAAAAAGAGGGTGCCGCAAAATAACAGAAAGCTACAAGCTATGGGATATGTCCACTTGGACAAGTACCTGAGCTTGTGTCTTGACTGCATTTTGCGACACCCTCTTTTTGTGGTACAGCCTCTTTTACAACTGCTTCGACCTTCTGGGCGCTAAGTACATGTAAGGATTCGCTTTACGAGCTTGCAGCCCTATAGGCTTCTCCAGGTAGTGCCTGGCAGAACAGTAACGCTCGAACAGTGATGTTTTCAAAGAAGGTGGGTGCATTCAGTCATCGTCTTCCGGAAATTCCTCTCCGGAATCGTGCAGCCTCCGCTTTTCTCTCTGAGCTTCCTTGCGGTCCAGGATGGCCTGCGCCTCCTCGCTGGTGACAGGGCGTGTAGTCTTGACGGCGTAATAGAGTCCGTCTTCCCGATGACGCAGCCGGATTTTTCCTTTGATATATCCATGTTCGGCGCAGCAGGCCAGACAGAGATAATTTCTTCCGCCTACAGAGAACCACCGGATCTTCTTTGGAGCGGATTTCCCGCACTCGGAGCAGACGGTGGACGTGACGATACGGTCTTTCATCGCCTGTACCTTAGAAGAAAATGGCTTCGAGACAAATTTATCGTAGGTCGGATACCGCAGTGAAAATTCCTGCTTCCTGGTGTCCGGCGTATGGAAATAATCTACGGAGGTATTTGCGGTTATCTGAGGAAGCGTCAGGTGCTGCATGATGCATGCGGTATAGTAGGCATCACTTTGTGCACTGTGAAAGGCACCTTCCTTCGGAATCTTAAGAAAATCGACTGCGTATTCCAGCGACCGCCTGGATTTCCGGTCCTCGTAGACAATGCTGAAAATTTTCTGTATGTCATAATAGAGGAATGGGAACGGGAACGGGATCGGGAGCTGATGGTATGCCATATTGCGCTGCAGCTCCATGAGATCAGAGGGTCCCCAGGAGCAGAAGTGCGCATCCTCTCCGCACCATTCCAGAAAGTCATGAATCACTTCAGGGAAGCATCTCGCATGCTCAAAGTCAATCGCACGCAAAGAGACAATCTGCCGGGTTTTTGCATGGAGTGAACGGTACACCTGAGGCTTCACGACCTCGCGGAATGCACCGCAGGTGGTAAGCTGTTCTGTAAGCTTTACTGCACCGATTTCGATTATTTCAAAGGGAAGGTGACGGATTTCGCCGGACTTCCCAACCGGACTCTGGTTCCACTCCAGATCCAGCACGATGAAATTCATGAGAGGCGCCGCCTCCTTTCTAAACGTATAGGTCTGTTGACAAGGACATTGTTATGCATAATAGTCCGGGGATACTACCTAACCCGGATAAACCGGTCCTCCAATTTTGTCATTTTGCGCAAGATTTCATCCATAAGTGCCTAATAGTCTGACAGCGCTGCCTGTTTTGCCGTTTGCAGCTTTGCCGATGAAAAAATTCTGCGGAATTATGCCAGATATAAACGTATCAGCACACGAGCCGTGGACAGAAATAGTGTGCGCAGTTGTCTAGATTATAGCCGTTTCTGCCGGCGGATTCAAGAAGAATATAAAAGATTTGGCAGTCTGAATTTTATACTACAAGCATAATTGACAAACACATATTGTATGATATAATCTTAGAGAGACTATAAGAAATGCATTTGCAGCTGATCAACAGAGATACCTGGATTTTTGAGATTGGAGGGTTAATATGTCTATGAATCTGAATTGTATTTTTCCAAATATCCGGCAGAGAGAGGAGGTGCTAGGAGAGATCAAAAGTACTCCGTCATTATTATGTACTTTTAAGCTCTTTTATCTTTGATCTTGAAGCAGAAAGTGAGGGTGCTGAAAGTACTGGCAAATGATAATTCCAGGCTCGCGGAAGAAAGCTCTCTGGTCATTATGGACATTGTTGTGGAATTAATGGATGGAAGTATTGCAAATGTCGAAGTGCAGCGGGTTGGCTATCAGTTCCCTGGTGCAAGGGCGGCATGCTATTCCGCTGATCTGCTGCTGCGGCAGTATAAGCGCGTTAAGGGAAAGAAAAAGAAAAAGAAGCAGTTCAATTACCGGGATATCAAAAAGGTCTACACGATCGTTTTGTTTGAGAAGAGTACTGCAATTTTTCACCGTTATCCGGAGGCGTATATCCATCATTTCCGGCAGACGTCAGATACAGGGCTAGAGATTGATCTTTTACAGGAGTACACATTGATACCGCTTGACATTTTTAAGGGAATCCTTCACAATAAAGGCATTACAGGAAAACTTGAAGCACGGCTTACTTTCCTCTGCGCGGATGAACCAAAGTACATTGAAATGCTGGTTACTCAGTACCCGGAGTTTCGCGAGATGTATGAGGAAGTGTATGCCATCTGCCAGAATGTGGAGAGGGTGATGGAGATGTTTTCAAAAGAACTAAGAGAATTGGACCGAAATACTGTGCAGTACATGATTGATGAAATGCAGGAGGAGGCCGACAAGCTTAAGAAAGAAATAGCAGACAAAAAGAAAGAAGCGGAAGCCATCAAGAAAGAAGCAGAAGCCATCAAGAAAGAAGCGGAAGCCAGCAAGAAAGAGGCAGAGGCTTACAAAGAGGAAATTGAGAGCCTCCGCAGAAGGCTTAAAGAAAAAGGGATTGAGTGATAGTAGGAACAGCCTTTCCTGTATCAGATAACAGGGAGGCTGTTTTTTTATAGAAAATACACGCCTTGTCACCGATGAAACAACATCCTTTTTGCGAAAGCATTCCGGTATTGAGTCGGCGTAAGTCCGGTGGCACGCTTGTAGGCACGGCAAAAGTTATGACTGTCAGTAAAACCAAGAGCCGCAGCGATCTCGGCAATGGACTGATTCGTATCGCTCAGCATAAAGTTGGCGGAGTCAATTTTCTGGTTCAGGATAAACTGTTTCAGGGGATATCCTGTAATCTTGACAAACTGATGCGAGAGGTATTTCGCGTTGTAGCCGAACTGTGCCGCAATATCTGCGACCCGGATATTCTCTGAGATATGGAGACGGATGTAATCCGTGATGTCGGAATAGATCTGCTTGCGGGAGGACTGCAGGAGATCAGCAGGTACCTGCAGGGTAAGCTGTCCGTACAACTCTGTGACGACGTAGGTCGCCATAGTCCCGATTACCATGAGCGGATAGTGGTTCTTCACAGAGTCCTGAAGCTGCTTCATCAAGACGACCATCTTGTCAAGATTGGGGATCGTCCCCATCTGAGGGATCGAAAAAAGGTCAGACGGGGGGGTGTTTTGAGCATTTGAATCAGTCCCTGTAGAAGAATCCACAGAAAAATGAAGCCAGTAGAAAGCACAATAGGCAGACTGAAAGCCCTGGCGCCATGCATTGCAGGGAGGCAGCAGGAGATACTGCCCGCTCGTCACAATAAAATTTTCATGATTGTAAGTAAGGTACAGAGTTCCTTCTGTCATTACAATCAACTCATATTCCCCAAGAAAAAAATTTTCATGCTTCCACTCCTCAGAGGGAGCGACGAACTTCCCGGTTAATACATATTTGAAAATCTGGTTGGACGGCAGAGAAATCATTCGCATATCGTTCGCAGGTCCTTTCTTCTTTTCCTTTTCACTTGGCATAGACCAAACTTTTTGCCCATTCCGCACAGGCAGAGCAGTTTCATTGGTATCCGTGCAGACTGCCTTATTGATATCCTATTGGAATATAGTGGCGGTATGCGGATAATGACTCGATGGATTTGTACAGTATCACTTGTACAGAGTTAGAATGCCAGAGCCATATTATACAATAGAACCAGAAAATTGGCAATGGAAGTATATAAAATAGCACAAGTGACAAAAGGTTAGGATAGGTGTCAAAAAGGAAGGAAAAGGATTAAGAAAAAAGAAAGAGCCAACCTTTTGACACCAGATAGAGGATTTTGATATTTACGGGATAGCAGTTAAGTGTTATCTTATGTTTTAGCAAATATGCACATAAAAGCAGCCGAAAAGGGACTGCGTTCCGGGAAAAAGACAGGAGAATCTGTGCCTGGTTTCCGTTTTTATGATGCATGTTGCCGGACGGCGATCCGGTAAAAAAGAAAGGAGAACAGTACTTTATGAAAAAGAGAGCAATGGCAACCGTACTTTCCGCTGCAATGGTAATGTCTTTGGCAGCAGGAACGACCATGACCGCTTCCGCAGAGGAGAAGGTTCAGCTGACAGGCCTTTTCGTAGCACATCCGCTGACGAAGAGCGTTGATGAGATGCAGTGGCTGCAGGAGATCGAGGACAAGGCAGGCGTGGAGATCACCTGGGAGCAGATTTACACAGACTGGGATCAGACGAAGTCCACACGTTTCGCATCTGGAGATATTCCGGATATCCTGATCAATGCTACCGTAGATTCTGACTATACGACCTATGACGGACTGTTTATGGAGCTGACCGATCTGATCGCAGAGAACGCGCCGAACGTTACGGCAATGTTTGAGGAAGAGCCGGATACGCTGGCACTGGCGAAGACCTACGAGGGCAATATCTATGGCCTTCCGAAGTTCCAGGGCAAGTGGCCGGATTGCAATGGCGTATTCTTCATCAATAAGGTTTGGCTGGACAACCTTGGCTTGCAGGCTCCGACGACCCTGAGCGAGCTGAAGAATGTCCTGATCGCATTCCGCGACAACGACGCAAACGGCAACGGCGATGCTTCCGACGAGATTCCGCTTGATTTCAACGGATGGTTCGGCGCAGCATATTCGATTAACAACCTGATCGGTTCCTGGGGTATCCAGCTGACCAACTGGGCATATGACGGTTACTTTGCTGAGGATGGCGTAGTAAAGAATTACGCAGTAGACGAGCGTTATAAAGCGATGATGAAGTACTTTGCAGATCTGTGGGCAGAGGGCCTGATCAATCCGAACGCAATCACGAACGACTACTCGATGTTCCAGTCTCTGTCTCGTGGCGACGAGAACGGCAATGCGCTGGTAGGTGTTGTAATGGGATGGGAGCAGACCGATAAGTTTGGACCGACTCTGCACGAGCAGTATATTCCGTGTGGACCGTTTGTAAATGATATCGACGATCTGGCTACGAGCGAGCCGCGCTGGACCTATGACTACTCCGGACTGAACATGAGCGGCAACCGCGTTTGCATGAGCTCCTTCTGTGAGAATCCGGAAGCAGCTATGAAGTTCATTGACCAGTTCTATGATGCAGAGACTTCTGTACAGGTTCTGTTCGGCGGCATCACAGACGGCTGTGTAGGCAAGGTAGAAGATGACCATTATGAGGTTCTTCCGCCGCTTGATGAGAACACCGATCCGGGTACATGGAAGTGGACTAGCTCGATGGCTGACAATGGCCCGATGTACATCAGAAGAGCAACTGTGATCGATATGGCACAGGATATGGAGTATGCTCTGAACGAGAGAGAGCAGTACAAGGAAGCAATTGCCAGAATCGATATGGAGAACGAGTACTATCCGCAGATGCTGATGAAGTATACTGCTGAAGATACGAACAACATGGCAGTTATGCAGGCGAACGTGACGAACGTTACAGATAACTACTGGGCACTGTGGCTGACCGGCGAGTCTGACATCGACGCTGACTGGGATGCATACGTAGAGGCAGCAAACGCAGCAGGACTGCAGGATATCCTCGCAATCCGCCAGGCTTCCTTCGATGCGTTCCGTGGAAAATAATAGAATAAAATAAGCCGAACAGGCAGCAGGAAATCTGCGGCACTTGTAAGCAAGCGGGATGCGGAGTGATCTGCATCCCGTTTATTACTTTCACAGCAGGAAGAAAGTTCTGCGGCCTGTGAGTGAGGAAGGAGGAAAATTATGTCAAAAAAGAAAGCAGCGACAGGAAAGAAGAGAAGTCTCAAGTGGTATCTGGTCCATGACTGGCAGCTCTGGGTCATGCTGATTCCCGGTATCCTTTACATTTTAATTTTCTGCTATGTGCCGATGTATGGCGTACAGCTTGCGTTCCGTGAATACAGCTTCAAGACTGGTATCTTCGGGGGAGACTGGGTAGGCTTTAAGTACTTCAAGCAGTATTTTGACAGCCCGATGTTCATGACGACGCTGAAAAATACATTTATCACCTCCGGTCTGAGCATTCTGCTTGGGTTCCCGGCTCCGATTCTGCTGGCGATCATTATCAACCAGCTTCGGAACGCGAAGTGGAAGAGAGTTCTTCAGACAACCGTGTATATCCCGTATTTCATTTCTACGGTCGTTCTGGTATCTATGCTGAACATCCTGCTTGCAAATAAGGGCGGCGTAGTCAGCGATTTCCTGAAGATGCTTCACCTGATTCCGCAGAACGCGAATCTGCTCGGAAGCCAGAAATACTTTGTGTGGGTGTATGTATTATCCGGCATCTGGCAGGGCATGGGATGGAACAGTATCATTTACCTCGCAGCACTGTCCTCTGTCGATACGCAGCTGTATGATGCATGTAAGATCGACGGAGCAAACAATATTCAGACAATCCTGCACGTAGAGATTCCGGCGCTCGTTCCGACGATCGTGATCCTGCTGATCATGAACATGGGAAGCATTCTGAATGTCGGCTTCGACAAGATCTTCCTGATGCAGAATTCTCTGAACCTCGGCGCTTCACAGGTTATCTCGACGTATGTGTATGATGTCGGTATCAAATCTTCACAGTTCAGCTTTGCATCTGCGGTTGGCCTGTTTACAAACGTAATCAACTTTGTATTCCTGATGGCTGCGAACTGGATTGGCAAGAAGACGACCGGTACAGGTCTGATGTAAGGGGGGCTGATTATGAAAGCATCAAACAATAAGAGCGTGATTCGTGAGCGGCATATGTCAGACCGTATCTTCAAGGCATTTGTCATCATCATGAGCATTTTGATATTTGCCATTATCGTTTACCCGCTGTGGTTCGTTGTGATCGCATCGATCAGTAACTCTGACCTCGTCAATCAGGGCAAGGTGATATTTTGGCCGAGAGACATCCGGTTCTATGGATTTGAGCAGATCATGCAGGATTCCCGTATCTGGACCGGCTATAAGAATACGATCATTTATGTGGTAGTCGGTACGCTGCTGAACCTTGCGGTGACGATGCCGGCGGCGTATGCGCTGTCAAGGCCGGACTTCAAGGCCCGCAATGGCGTTATGCTGTACTTTGTATTTACGATGTACTTCTCCGGCGGCCTTGTTCCGCTGTACATGACGATCAAGTCACTTGGCATGATCGGGACACCGTGGATCCTGATCCTGATGGTATTGCTGAATACTTACAACCTGATTATCGCGCGAACGTTTATCGCGAGCTCGATTCCGAATGAGATGTATGAGGCTGCGCAGCTCGACGGCTGCAATCACTTCAAGTTCTTCTCGAAGGTCGTGCTCCCGCTTTCGAAGGCGATCATCGCGGTGGAAACGCTGTACTATGCAGTTTACCACTGGAACGATTACTTTACCGCTCTGATGTACAACAACAACAATGCAAAGACAGAACCGCTGCAGATGGTGCTTCGCCGTATCCTTCTGTTGAATGAGGCGTATGCGAGCGGTAACGGTGGTGTGCAGGGCGGCTATGCGCAGTCCTCCGCTGACCAGGTAAAGTTTGCGGTAATTATCGTATCGACGGTGCCGATTCTCTGTGTATATCCGTTTGTACAGAAATATTTCGAGAAGGGCGTTATGATCGGCGCAGTAAAGGGGTGATGATGTGGGCAGCCTGAAAAGCTTTGCGTATCATTATGTGACACTGGAGGAAAGCCCATGGAAGCAGCAGCGTGAAGACCTTATTGAGACGTATCTTGCACTGGACAACGACGAACTGCTTCACTATTTCCGTGTGCTTGCAGGAATTCCGGACAAAGGCAGAGGACTTGCCGGATGGTACGGGGATGGCGCGAGTACCTTCGGGCAGAAGCTGGGCGCCTTTGCCCGGCTCTATCTGGAGACCGGAGATGTAAGGCTTTACGATAAGGCAGTCGCTCTGGCAGATGGCTGGGGCGAGTGTGCCCGTGCCAGCAGGGATGTCATTGACATCAATGATACCTACGTATACGATAAGCTGATGGGCGGCTTCCTTGATCTCTATGAATATCTGCATTATGAGCCGGCAAAGGATTACATAAAATGGCTCACCGAGAGCGCCGATTGCAGGTTTGTAAGGACGGTGCGCAGGGACGGACTGCAGGTGGCTCCCATCGGAGAAGACCCGGAGCATCATTCGCGCCTGGTGATCCATCCGGAGTCTGGCGAGGGCAACCAGTCTATGATTGAATGGTATACGCTGCCGGAACAGCTTTACCGTGCGTATCTTTTGACGAAGGAGCCGTTGTATCTGAGGTTTGCGAAAGAGTGGGACTACCCATATTACTATGAAAAGCTGGCGGCAAAGGATTTTGCAATTGGTCCCAGGCATGCATACAGTCATGTGAATACGCTTTCCAGTGCGATGATGGCGTACCGCGTTACCGGCGAGAAGAAGTATCTGGAGGCGGCATGCAATGCGTATGAGGAAATCCTTGTGCATCACACCTTTGCCACCGGAGGGTATGGACCGGCAGAGTGTCTGTTTCCGGCAGAGGAGGGCTACCTCGGAGATTCCGTCAAGGCGAACTGGGATACGGACAAGCGGCATAAGGAGTACCGGAATTTTGGCGATTCCGTTGTGACCCGGGATGACCAGTGGGGGAGCTGTGAGGTATCCTGCTGTGCATGGGCAGTCTTTAAGCTGTGTAATTATCTGCTGCAGGAGACTGGAAACGCGAAATATGGAGACTGGGCGGAACGGCTCCTATATAACGGGACCGGAGGGCAGCTGCCAGTGACGTCCGAGGGCAAGGTCATGTACTACGCCGACTACTTTATGAATGGCGGCTGCAAGACGACGGAGGACGGGCGCCTGCATCCAAACGGAGCATCCTTCGAGTGGCAGTGCTGCACCGGGACGTTTCCGCAGGATGTGGCGGAGTATCCGAACATGCTCTATTATTATGATATTTCCGGGCTTTACGTGAGCCAGTATCTGCCATCAACGGTACAATTTACTGTGGAGGGAAATGCATTTTGCCTGAAAAATACCAGCAGGTATCCAATGGAGCAGCGACTTCGCTTTGTGCTGCATGGCAGGAGCGAGCAGCTGTTTGCCATCCGGTTCCGTGTGCCCTCGTGGGCTTCGGGACAAAATGTGGTGTGTGTAAATGGCGAGCCGCAGGCGGTACAGGCGGAGCCGGATACGTGGATGGAGCTCAAGCGGCGCTGGAAGGACGGCGATGAGATTACGATTGACTTTGAGTTCACGCTGCGGCTTGTGCCAGTGGATTCGTATGCGCCGGATGTGGCAGCGCTCTGCTATGGCCCTCTCGTGTTGGTCTGCGACAAGATGAGTGTTTTTGAAGGGGATATGCAGCATCCGTCCGAGTGGCTGGAGCCGGTGGAAAAGGAAGGCTATTCCTATGCATTCCGCACCAGACCGGGGCATGTGAAGCCCTTTGGGTGGCTTACGCGCGACTTTTATCCGTACTGCGAAGTCCTGGAGATGGAGTGGTATTATATGTATAACCGGTATTGCGGTGCCCCTGCTTCTTTACAGGAATCCTGAATAATCAGGTATGTCTGATATTCTATCTGTAAAGTTATAATAATCTGTTTGCAAAGCTAAGAAAAATGCATCATGTCTGGTTTGGATATCAGATAGTAAAAGCGGTGATGGGATAACTCTCAAAGATGGGAGTTATCCCATTTTGCAATGTTTTGCCCTGTTTTGTGAAGCGCAGTGGAAAGCATTGAAGACGTAAATATTTCAGTGCTATACTGATGAAAACATCGTGATTTGTACAGAGCAAGAGGTGTACAGGTAAGGCATTGCAGGTGCGGGAGCAGGGAGGTTTTGCAATGAAAGGAAGAGGAAAACAGAGATGGATTGGGTTATTCATCATGGTCATAGCAGGACAGATGCTATTCGGCGCTTATGCTGCAGATCTGGAGGCAATAGGGACAGAGATAGCTCAGGAGGCGGGCACAAAGCCAGGCGGAGAGGCTGCGTATACTGGTGTGTTTGATGATCTTGGTGTAGCTACGGTACAGTTGGATGATGGGACAGAGATTGAAGTGGAAGGATATCAGGGCTGGTTCCCGGAAGGCTCCAGGGTGAAGATTACTCCGCTTGCTATGGAGTTTCCATACCGTGCAGCACAAGGAGAGCTGGAAAATGGAATTGGCTTTCAAATCGTGATCACGGATGCGGAAGGGAATATCCTCACTCCGTCGGGAAGCAGCTACTCTGTGACGATCACAAAGGACGATGGCTTCGGTTTGGAAGAGCCAGGCAGGAGAGTGAAAGGCATTCGTTTAAATGCTTTGTCAGACATGGCGATTGACCAGAGAGCAACGTATACAGAAACAGAATGTAAGGTTGGAGATATATCTCCGGGAGCGGACAGCAAGGTGCTGATCGGTTCCTGGGAGGATTCCAGTAAAGTGACTGGCTGATATTTCGTTGGAAAAATTAAATATTTAGACTTCCCGGTTTCGGTATCAGATATTAATAGTGGAGTTGTCCAGTTTTGTATTATTTTGTTCAGCTTTGTGTAACGCTCTGGAAAGCTTGAAGATGAGAATTTTTCGATGCTATACTGATTAATAATGATGGGATTGCTACAGAGGAGTCTTGTAAACTCAGAGTATTGCAGTTGAGAAGACAAGGGAGGTTTTACAATGAGAGGAAAAAGAAAGCAGTTATGGGCGGCGTTGTTGATAACAGCAATGGTTGGACAGCTGGTGTCTGGTGGATATGCTGCGGATAAGGAGCAGATAGAGAGAGCGACAGCAGAAGCGGCAGAGAGCTCCGGCGTATCCACAGTGGGAAGTACAGAAACGGCAGAGAGCTCCGGCGTATCTACAGTGGGAAGTACAGAAACGGCGGCAGCGGCATCGGCAGTGGAGCGTATGGAGAGATCGCCGGAAACGCTGTTTTCCTTAGAGACGGAGGCAGTACCGGAGACAATCGGGGCAAAGGAAATCGAAAGTACAGAAGTAGTGTCAGCAGCCGGGAATGCGGAAACAGAAACACCATCAGCTGAGAATACAGAGGCAGAGTCGGAAAGCGCGGAAACGGAAGCATTGGCAGTTGAGGCTGCAGAGACAGCATCAGAGACGTTACCGGAGGCTGCAGAAACTGTAATGCCGGATGAGACAATGGAGGCGATTACAAGAATCGAGGCATTGGAAACAGAGTCACTATCGGAAGCAGAAACGCAGACAGAGGAAACAGAGCTCTTGTCAGAAGCAGAAACGCAGACAGAGGAAACAGAGCTCTTGTCAGAAGCAGAAACGCACGCGGAGGAAACAGAGCTCCTGTCAGAAGCAGAAACGCAGACAGAAGAAACAGAGGAGCTTTTGCCTGAGACGGAGGAGAGGGAATGGTATGCAGAGCCACAGACCTATACTTATGCGGATGCTCAGATTACCGTTGAGGTGACGGTACCTGAGGGGGTGAAGCTTCCATACGGCGCGGAGCTTAGTGTCGCTCCCATATTGGAAGGCTCCGTTGAATATAAGGCGGCAGTTGCAGCAATCGAATCAGTAAACGAAGGCAGGAGTTTTGTGGAACACATCCTGTATGACATCAGCTTTATATGGGATGGTCAGATCGTGGAGCCGCAAGGCGGAGATGTCATTGTCAACATGGCATTTGCCAAACCAGCGCTCCAGATTGAGAATGCGCCGGCAGAAATCCTTGAGGACGAAGTGGTCGTCAGTCATATTCTGAAGGATAAGACCGTAGAAGACGTAACTCAGAAAGTACAGACGACGGTCGATGGCGCAGTCGAGAGGGTAGAGTTTGTTACGGGGAGTTTTTCTGTTTATGGGCTGAGCAGGGAAGTTACGTATAACGGCGTGTTTAATAATCTGGGCGAGGCTACAGTAATTCTGGATGACGGTACAACGATCAAGGTAGAAGGAAACTGGGCTTATTTTCCTGAAAAGTCTAAGGTGCGTATTACTCCGCTGCCCATGAACTTTCCGTATCGGGCAGCACATGGAGAACTAAAGAATGGTGTTGGCTATCAGGTTGTGATTACGAATGCTAATGGAGATATCCTCGCTCCGGCGGGAAGCAGTTACGATGTGACAATCACGAAGGAGAAGGGTTTCGGATTTAAAGCGTCGGGGCAGGGCGTGAAGGGAATCCGGTCAAATGCTTCGTTTGTTCTGGAGCTTGATCCAAATGCAAAGTATACAGAGACAGAATGTAAAGTTACTGGTATTATTCCGGGAGCGGACAGCAAGGTACTGGTCGGTCCGTGGGATTATTCCAGCGATACGTTTATCAGTACAGGAGGCTCCTATTCGCTGGGCTATATTCTGAATAAATATAATGCATTTATTAGAGAGAATTACAGCGGTACGCATGTGGTTGGCCCAATAGTGGTAGGGGGAGATGCGGCAGTATCTTTAGGCGGAAGTACAACAGAGGCCAGTTACCCTCACAATGTGCCGGATTATGTAGGTACCTATTCCCATAGCTCGGGGACAGTTACAACCCTGTCAGACATTCCGGTCTATTTCAGCAAGGCTGCGGAGGGAAGAGCATATTCTCTGGTGGGTGCGGCAGGCGAATATGATGATTACTATTTTACGTCCTGGTTTGTGGATTTCGATGCGGCCATGAGTTCCCTGCAGGCAGAGGCAGCTGGTTTTGACGGCGAGCCAGTGGAAGCAGGCAGCGGGATAGTTGAACTGGCCATGGGCGGTAAATATGCGTTTACAGCAGCTCAGTTAAGTGGAATTGCAAGCTTAGATTTAAAAGGAACATTAGGAGACGGCCGCGATACCTTTCTCATTGTAAAGGATGCTGCGCCGATCAAGATTCCTAATATTCTGGTAAACGGGTCGGAATTACAGAGCATTGAAGCGGGAATGACCAGTGGCATTGTATTCCTGTTCCCATATGCAACAGCAGTTAGCGGAGGAAGCGGGGGCAGCGTATCTGGCCATATTGTGGCGCCCGCTGCGGATGTGCAGCTGACCGGAGGAAATTTTAATGGCTGCGTGATTGCACAGTCGCTGAGTACCAGTGCAGAGGGGCACATGTGGAATTACAATGGATCGGCACTCTTGCCCAGTTCTGCCGGCTTGCAGGCCAGCAAAACGGTAGACGGAAAGATTCCGGGTAATGCCGAGAGTGGGATGTTTACTTTTGTATTAGAGGAATTTGTAAACGGCGGATGGCAGAAAAAACAGAGCGTAAGCAACCAGGGCGGTTCTGTGAAATTTAAAGAGATTGCTTATGCAAATGCTGATACATACTGGTACCGCATCAGGGAAACAGGGCAGGTGGAAGGCTATGAGATGGATTCCACACAGTATGTGGTAAAAGTAAAAACGACCATCAAGGGAGGCCGGGTTGAAAAAGAGATCACATATTATAAGGTAAAATCAGAAGCAGAGCTGATTAACGGAGGTATGGTTAATGAGGCGGCGCTGGCGGAGCTAACCTTGCCGAAAAAAGGCAGCAGTGCTGACGTGGTGAGGTTCGATAATCGTTCTGTTGCGCCTGTCCCGGAAACGGTTAGCAGGACGGTGACGAAAATCTGGAAGGATGGGAATGACCAGGACAATGTGCGCCCAGAGAAAATTGAGGTACAATTGAAAGCGGATGGGATGAATTCCGGAGACGCAGTGGAACTGAACATTGACAATAGCTGGAGCTATACCTGGAATGAGTTGCCGAAGTATAAGGAAGGAACAGAAGTAGAAATCGTTTATACTGTAGAAGAAATAGGCACGGCAAACGGATATGCAACGCAGTATAGCCAGGATACGTTTACAATTACAAATACAAAAACAACAGAAATCAGTGGGACGAAGACGTGGGCAGGCGTGCCGGCAACGGTAACAAAACCGACAGTAAAGATTGAGCTGCTGCAGAACGGGACAAAGATTGATGAACAGGATTTGATAGACAATGCGTACTCCTTTATGAATCTGGAGAAGTACGATAATGACGGCAGGGAATATGAGTATACAGTGCGGGAAGCGATGACCGGCGCTAACGCTGGCCGGTTTATTAGCAGACAGGACGAAAATGGCAACTTTACAAACCATTACCTGACCTTTACAGTGAACAAGGTAGCTCTTGGAAGTGGAGAGGAACTGGACGGCGCCAAGCTTGTTGTGATTGACAAGGAGGCGAACAGCGAGGTAGCAAGCTGGATTTCTGTGAAGGGGCAAACTCATGACTTTGGCGATGTGCTGACGCCTGGTAAAAATTATATCCTGAGGGAAAAAGTTGCTCCGCTTGGGTACAATTATGCGACTGACATTGAGTTTCACATCGATGAGGACGGGACAGTTGTGAGTGCGGTTTTGCCGACGACAGACGACGAAGGGAACGAGATTTACCTGGTGAAAGACGCTATTACTGAGTTGACTATCCTTAAGGTTGACAGGGAAGGCAACGGTGTTGCCGGTGCCGAGCTGGTGATCAGGGATGCGAACGGGAATGTCATTATCGATGAAAAGGGTGCGCCGAAGTACGCATGGACGACGGATGGGAAGCCATATGTGCTGAAGGGAATTCCTGCGGGCAGCTATATTCTGAGTGAGGAGGCAGCGCCTGCAGGCTATGAGTCGGCTAAAGATGTGCCGTTTACCGTGACCAATGAGAAGGATGCAGTGAACAAGGTAACTATGGTGGATGAACGGTCGACCGGGAAGGAAACGGAGGGCAAGCCGGAAACGGAACCCGGAAAGGAGACGGAGGGCAAGCCGGAAACGGAACCAGGAAAGGAAACGGAGGGCAAGCCAGAAACAGAACCTGGAAGGGAGACGGAAAGCAAGCCAGAAACGGAACCCGGGAAGGAAACAGAAGGCAAGCCGGAAACGGAACCCGGAAAGGAGACGGAGGGCAAGCCGGAAACGGAACCCGGAGAGGAGACAGAGGGCAAACCGGAAACGGAACCCGGAAAAGAGACGGAGGGCAAGCCAGAAACGGAACCCGGGAAGGAAACAGAAGGCAAGCCAGAAACGGAACCCGGAAAGGAGACAGAGGGCAAGCCGGAAACAGAACCCGGAAAGGAGACAGAGGGCAAACCGGAAACGGAACCCGGAAAAGAGACGGAAGGCAAGCCGGAAACGGAGCCAGAAACAGAGACCGAAACAGAGGCGGAAACTAAGACCGAAATCGAGACGGAGACAGAAACCAAGAACGAAACTGAAACGGAGGCGGAAACCAAGACCGAAACGGAGACGGAAACCAGGCCAGAAACAGAGACAGAAACAGAGATCGAGACGGCGACAGAAGCGGAAAGTAAGGCAGAAACAGAAACAGAGACAGAAATAGAAATAGAAATAGAGACAGAGACAGGCAGAGGCAGCCTGACAGTGACGAAGACTCTGAAATTGGCGGGAATGAATCTTGCTATCACAGCTCCGGATGCGACTTTTTATGTTGCACTATTTGCGGATGAGGCGAGGACAGAGCGCGTCAGCGCGGTTAAGCCGCTTGATTTTAAAAATCAGTCAGTGAGCGAGATTGTGTTTGAGAACCTGGAGGCTGGAACCTATTACGTAGGCGAGACAGATGCGGATGGCAATCTGCTGGAGATTGGCTTCGTGGGAACAGTTGGATATGAGCCGGTTTACAGCGGCGGTTATGTGGTGAAGCTGGAAAGAGACACATCTGTCGGTCAGATAACCTTCGACAACTTATTTTACGATTTGCCTCACGGGTTCCTGTACGAGTATTTCCTTAACATTACGAAAGAGGTAGCGAAAGGTGGCAAGCCATACGAGACGGATAAAGTGTTCTATGCAGGAGTGTTCTACGACGCAGCGTTCACAGAACTGTACGAGCTGGTTACGCTGCCAATGAACGGAAGTTCCAGCACGACGATAGAGATTCCGTTGCCTGTCGGTGCGGATCCGAAAGAGACCGTCACCTTCTATGTGACCGAGGTGGATGAGAGCGGGATTCCTCTGAGCGATGGAAGAAGCCTTGCGTTCCGTATTTCGGCTGACCACACAGAGATAAAGGTTTCGGGCTACAATCCGCTTGCAGAGGTAACGATCATCAACGATTATTTCGAAGAGGAGATTGAAACAGAAATTCAGACAGAACTAGAGTCAGAGACTGAGACAGATGCAAAGAAGGGCGTAATGACAGGCGATGTCACGGACTACATGACGTATATCTGGCTGCTGGGAATTTCTGCCGGAACGCTGCTGCTGGGCGAATGGAAGCGCAGAAGAAATCAGCGATGAGGCTGGGGAGTTTTATAGTTATAATATCCAGACCTTTGTTTTGGCGGTTGACTGGTTGATATTTGTAATATTTTGTTGGCAAAACAGCTGAAAAAAGGTATAATGGCAGTACCAAATCTGCACTACGAAAGGAGACATAGAGAGATGGCATTTTTTGAAAAACAGGGCAGAAATCTGGTTTTCCGGGAAAATGGTGAGACGGTGATGGTATCACCGTGGGGCAGGAACAGCCTGCGTATGCGTGCAAAGATTCTCGAGGATATTGGAGATGAGAGCGCAGCTCTGCTTGCGCCGGGTGAGATGTCTGAGCCGGTGATTGAGATTGGCGAGATGGAGGCTTCCATTACAAATGGAAAGATCCACGCACGGCTCGTAGTAAATCCGTGGGGCAAGGCGCTGCAGACAACGTTTTACAATGAGAAGGGTGAAGTACTGCTGCAGGAGATTCCGAATGGCGGAGCGCTGCAGAAAAAGGCGCGCCACTTCCGCCCGCTGCAGGGTGGGGCGTTTTCACTGAAGGCAAGCTTTGTAGCCAATCCGAAGGAAAAAATTTACGGTATGGGTCAGTATCAGCAGGAGCGGATGGATCTGAAGGGCTGCAGCCTGGAGCTGGCACACCGGAATTCCCAGGCAAGTGTTCCGTTCTACATTTCCAACCTCGGTTACGGATTTTTGTGGAACAATGCGGCGGTTGGAGAGGTTCATTTCGGGACAAACACGATGGAGTGGACATCAATGGCAACGCGCCAGCTGGATTACTGGATTACGGCAGGGGATACCCCGGCCGAGATCGAGGAGGCGTATGCAGATGTGACCGGAAAAGCGCCGATGATGCCGGAGTACGGCCTTGGCTTCTGGCAGTGCAAGCTGCGTTACTATAATCAGGAGCAGGTGCTGGAGATTGCGCGGGAATATAAGCGCAGAGAGATCCCGGTAGATGTGCTTGTTATCGACTATTATCACTGGCCGCGCTGCGGCGACTGGCGTTTCGACGAGGAGTATTTCCCGGCGCCGGAGGAGATGGTACGCGAGCTGCATGAGATGGGGATCGAGACGATGGTATCGATCTGGCCGCAGGTGGACTGGCGCAGTGAGAATTACGAGGAGATGAAGCAGCAGGGACTGCTGGTGAAGAGCAACATTGGCCTGGATGTGCAGATGCTCTTCCATGGCAATAATGTGTTCATGGATGCGACGAATCCGAGAACCAGGGATTACGTGTGGGAGAAGTGTAAGAAGAATTATGCGGATCTCGGAATCCGGACCTTCTGGCTCGATGAGGCGGAGCCGGAATTTACGACCTATGAGTTTGAAAATTACCGCTACCAGGCGGGACCGGTTGCAGAGATCGGTAATATTTATCCGAGAGAGTATGCGCGTCTCTTCTATGAGGGGCAGCAGGCAAATGGTCAGGAGGATATCGTGAACCTGATTCGCTGCGCGTGGGCAGGAAGCCAGCGCTACGGCGCACTTGTGTGGTCCGGTGATATTATGTCTACCTATGAGGACTTCCGCAAGCAGATCTGCGCGGGTATTCATATGGGAATCTCCGGAATTCCGTGGTGGACGACAGATATCGGCGGATTCCATGGCGGCGTGACGGCGGATCCGGATTTCCGGGAGCTGCTTGTGCGGTGGTTCCAGTTCGGTACTTTCTGTCCGGTAATGCGGATTCATGGATGCCGCCAGCCGGGCAAACAGATCATCAATAAGGCAGGCGAAGTGCGTGAGCAGACTGGTGCGGACAATGAGATCTGGAGCTTTGGCGAGGAAGCATATCCGATTCTCGTGAAGTTTATCCGCCTGCGTGAGAAGATGCGGGACTATACGCGCTCGCTGATGAAGGAGGCACACGAGAAGGGGACTCCGGTCATGCGCGCACTCTTCTATGAGTTCCCACAGGATACAAATTGCTGGGATATCACAGACGAGTACCTCTATGGACCGGATCTGCTGATTGCGCCGGTCTGCCATGAGCACGCGATGAGCCGTTCCGTCTATCTGCCGGCAGGAGCTGTCTGGACCGATGCAAATACTGGGAAGCAGTACGAGGGCGGCCAGACACTCGAGGTGGAAGCTCCGCTTGCAACCCTGCCAGTATTCGTGCGCGATGGCCGGCAGGCGTGGATTGTAGGAGAGATCTGAGATAGCTGAATAAGAAAAGCGATAAGAGAGAGCCGTAATACAGAAAATCGCAGCCAGAATCTCCTGCTGGCTGCGATAAAGAATCATGACGGGAGGGTGCTGCAGGGCGGAGAAACTGCCAATTCCGGCATATCGTGAGTGGACTATATGCCAATTATGAGGTTTCGGCTGTTTTGCAGCATCCTTGTTTGGATAGGATTATGACGAATAGAGTGAAATCAATGCGTACAGATTTCACTTGTAAGGCTGTTGATTTTTCTTAGTATTATGTAGTGGGAACACTTTTGGCATAGTTTTGCCTCATATATTGTAATTGTGCATCCATCGGAAGTATTTCTTTTATGATGATAGATTTGCCCTGTTTTGTAACTGTGACTGCATGATTTCCTGCTTTCAAGAGGATTGCGCAGGGGGAGATTTTGTATTTCATCATTTCCATCTGGTATGAAAATAACACCTGAATTTGGAAAAGAAAGTGATTCGATTTGCTCAATATATGCATCTACTCGATAGGAATAAACTTCAAAATCATCTTGATCCACAAGAAACTCCATCGTTTCCGGAGCAATAGAATATTCTTGATAAGCGATGGCTGTGAGAGACGAAGTAAAGATGGACAGAATAAATAACAGCGAGATAATGCCAGATTTTTGTTTCCTTGTGCTCATAATGTAGTCGATTCTTTTTTTCATTTGTTTTTCTCTATTTGAATTTAAATAAGCTGTTTTATGTGGTGCTTTGGTATATTTGCCGGCTGCAGCGACAAGAAGCAGGGCATAAGCTTTTCTGGATTTTTTGGTGGGAAAAGCTTTTATCACCTGCTCATCACATAGCTGTTCTGAAACAATGTTATATTCACGCAGCAAAAACCAAGTAGCAGGATTGAAACAATGAACCATGCATATGATAAAGCAAATCAGCTTGTGCAAAATGTCCCAGTTCCGGACATGCGTTTGCTCATGAAGCAGGATCATTTGCTGGTCGTCATAAGTGAATTTCTGATCCGGTAGGACAATACAGGGCTTAAAAATACCAAACGTAAAGGGGCTGTTCTGACTGACGCAAGTGCGAAAAGTAATTTTGCGCCTAGTGTGTGGAGCATAAGAGGGCGTTGGGATTGAAATTGAGTCTTTTCGTATTTTTTGGAGCATTCGAATATATTGTACAATCTGAAAAATGATAAATCCAGTGGCAGCCAGCAGCCAGACAAGCGCAAGAAAAATCAGGAGAATGGGCTGCAAAGTGTATTCGCCGGAAAAGTCTGGTACTGCCCAGTATCCTTCTCGTTTCAGGTACAGACGGTCTGCAGGCCCAAAGATATTCCGGTAGAAAAAGTCAGGAAAAAGAGCTGGTACTTGATACTTCAGGACCTGAAATGGACATAGATAGAAAAACATAGGCAGTTTTAGTAGCCTCATACGCCAGCGCAGGCTGCTGTTCTCCCCCTGCCAGAGTTTCAACAGGAAGTAGACAGCGAGCGGGATTGTTCCCGCAATGGACATGGACAGGTAAAGGTTCATAGGTTTTCTTCCTTATAATCGGTGATATACTGAATCAGATGCTGCTGTTCTTCGCTGGTAAGAGTTTCTCTGCCGGTCAATGCCGCGATAAAATTCCCCAGCATTCCATGGTAAGTTTCATCTAGAATTTCTTTGGCGCAAAGCTGATTGTAATGTACACGCGTGATAGTGGCGGAATACAAGGTCTTGCTCTCGTCTTTTTCTGCCGTTACATAATTCCGTGTTTTGAGCCGCAGAAGATAAGTGCTCAGTGCTTGCTTGCACCAGTTTTTGCCGTTCTCTTCATTAAAATATAGAAGGGGTAAAGGTGAAAGCCTGCCCATTTCCCCGCAATCGTTTCATGCTCTTCATTTGCTCCTGTAATTTTTGTGCTCATGGTTCACCTCTCTATTGTATTAAAATAATGTTTTACATATTATACATCAAGGTGAATGCAAATACAATACATAAAAATGCAAAAATTGAAATTTGCACGCTGGCAGATATTCCAGAGGTTGGATTTTATCGTGCCGGGACAAGAGTGCCAAGAAGGATATTTCCAGCCTGTGGCAGGCCCTGGGGAACAGGAAACACATTCCGTTTCCGTCAACTTGTATAGAAAATGCGAAATATTTCGGCGTTTTGCTACCATGGAGCGGAACCGTGAATGATACTGAGCAGAACTACCAAGGAAAACGAAAAACTTTGTGAAGTTCGGGTATGGCAGAAATCCGCAGAGTCTAGTATACTGGCACTATGCAATTGGTTGGGGGATACATCCCCCCGGGAAAGATGAAAATCAGGAGGATTTAGAAATGGCAAGTTTATCATTACAGCATATTAACAAGACCTATCCGAATGGATTCGAGGCTGTTAAAGATTTCAATCTGGAGATTGGCGACAAAGAGTTTATCATTTTCGTAGGACCGTCTGGATGCGGTAAGTCCACCACGCTTCGTATGATCGCAGGTCTGGAAGAGATCAGTTCCGGTACCCTGAAGATCGGCGACAGAGTCGTAAATGACGTAGAGCCGAAGGACAGAGATATTGCAATGGTATTCCAGAGCTACGCTCTGTATCCGCATATGACTGTATATGACAACATGGCATTCAGCCTGAAGCTGAGAAAGGTTCCGAAGGCTGAGATTGATAAGATGGTTAGAGAGGCTGCTAAGATCCTTGACCTGGAGAAGCTGCTTGACCGTAAGCCGAAGGCTCTTTCCGGTGGTCAGAGACAGCGTGTTGCTATGGGCCGTGCTATCGTTCGTTCCCCGAAGGTATTCCTGATGGACGAGCCGCTGTCCAACCTGGA
>DKWE01000005.1:44979-45708 GCA_002491565.1 Lachnospiraceae bacterium UBA7160
GAGCCGCTGTCCAACCTGGACGCAAAGCTTCGTGTACAGATGAGAACTGAGATCTCCAAGCTGCACCAGAGACTGGGCGCTACGATCATCTACGTAACACATGACCAGACCGAGGCTATGACGCTTGGTACCAGAATCGTTGTTATGAAGGATGGCGTTGTTCAGCAGGTAGATACTCCGCAGAATCTGTACAATCAGCCGGGCAACCTGTTCGTAGCAGGATTCATCGGATCTCCGCAGATGAACATGGTAGATGCAACTGTAGAAGTAAAGGGCAGCGATGTATATCTGAAGGTTGGCAGAACTGCTTCCATCCAGCTTCCGGCAGCAAAGGCAAAGAAGCTGATCGACGGCGGCTACAACGGAAAGACCGTTATCATGGGTATCCGTCCGGAGAACCTCAGCGATGATCCGGATGAGGTTAAGGGCAAAGGCGCAGCGATCGATGCGAAGATCGAGGTTTACGAGCTGCTTGGTGCAGAAGTATTCCTGTACTTCACCGTTGAGGGCGCGAACTTCACCGCTAGAGTAAATCCGCGTACAACCCTCAGAACAGGCGATACAGCGAAGTTCTACCTTGATGTGGACAAGATCCATGTATTCGACAAGGAGACCGAGCTGACGATCACGAATTAATCCATATCTGATTCTTCTGAAATATAAACATATATAATTGATGGGGAGTGCCGGAAGGCGCTCCCCCATTTTTGTTAGGGCATGGCCCTGTTC
>DKWE01000073.1 GCA_002491565.1 Lachnospiraceae bacterium UBA7160
TCTGCCCGTGCTCCATTCTGTTTTACGCCTCCTTTCCGCAACGCAAAAAAGGCAGGGTATGAAATTCATCCTTTCATATCCTGCCTGCCGCATCTTATTCCGTTATGGCCGCCTGCGCTGCCCAAATGAAACTTCCGCCCTTACGAATCGGAACCAAATGTTGATATGCACCTTATTAAGAATGCATATAAAATGTTTACCAGTTTCATATTAACATCATCTGGTATGTTTTTCAAATTCTATCTGCTATATCCTGTGTTTCATCATACTTGCTTTATTCTGCTTCTTTTTGTACGATAAGCACTCTGGAACTTGGTACATCCAAAAGATCCTCAATCTGCTCTGCGTTGTAACCCTTTTTCAACAACTTCAGGATGATTTCCCGTTGTTTATTTTCTGCACCATGTTCTTCTGCCCGTTTCTCCCATTTTTCAAGAGCTGTACACATATTCACGACCTCCTTTTTACTCGCCTGGCGGGTTATCTCATTGGAATCCGTTATCTGGCCGATCACTGCCGCCAGTTCTGCATCAATGTCCCTGTTGTACTTTTGGGTAATCTGATCTAAATTCCCTCTAAATATCTCTCTGGATATTTCGAAAACTGTCTTTACATCTTCATTATTAAAAATATATCTGTCACTGTCCCGCACCTGAACCAGGTTCATTTTATAATCCGAGAAAATGCGGGATATCTCTTCCGGCATTTCTACCATCATATCTCTCAGACAAAGCGGACCATTCCACGGTTTTTCATTGTAGTATATTACGATTGTGATAATCGGATGAAGCCGGTCTTCCTTGCGGATCTTAGAGAGGAACTCATCCTCTGTCACTTTTCCGCCCTCATTCTTACGCTGCTTTGCAATCTCCTGATATTCTTTTAAATATCCAAGGCCGTCATACAAAAGTGCCCGAAGCGGCATCCCATAATGAATTTTCATCTGATTGTCAATGCCCATAACCACGAACTCGACTCCATAGGCCATTTTCTTTACAACATCACGGATCCGAACCACTGATTCCTCATAATCTGGAAATTGAATGATACCGGACATATCCGTATCCATTTCCTGCAGCGAATCCGGCTTGATCACTTCTTTGCCTTCAAATACCACCGCATTGAACAGATCAGCAAACCTGTCGTTCTGCCGCCAGAAATCTTTTAATCGTACATCTGCTTTTACTTTGCTTTGTGCCATTATTCATCCTCTCCTGTTATTTTTATTATACCAGATTTCCGCCGTCCTGCAACCTGCAATCAAATCTGATTTCAGCGTTCTTTATTTTCAAAACTATCCTCCTCTTCCACCGTTCTTACCCCAAGCTTAATCTCCGCCTGGTCTGCACAGATCCATCCGCCTTCCTGTGCGGAGACCTCTCCTTCTTCTAAGGCAGCGGCCAGTTTCTTTTCTGCACACAGCACATCCGGCTCTTTCATAGAAACACCAATCTCCTTTCCAAATCTCCAAAAATTCCTACGATGCAATCATTTCTCTAAGTACATCCCCACGGTAATAAAATAACAAGCGCTACTAAAAAATTGATCTCGTTACGGAAATACCCCGGCACACTGGCCGGGGCTTCCATTTACGCATACCGCGCATGATGTATGAACATGATGGTGTACACTTAGGCTGTTTCCTTTCTTCACGCAGATTTCCGCTCCCGCTTCCGGATTTCCTCCATAATTCTCCGGATCTGCATGGCGAATTTCGTGTTGCGTTTTGCAATAAAGTCCGTCCGGACCGCCTGCGCCATTGCCCGTTTGCTCCCGACAATGATGACCTTCTCCTGCGCCCTCGTCACGGCTGTGTAAAAGATATTCCTCCGCAGCATCCGCCGAAAGCAGGGAAGCATCGGCAGGATCACCACCGGATATTCGCTGCCCTGGGATTTGTGGACCGTCATCGCATACGCATGGGTGAGCGGCCAGAAATCATCATCCGCATAGGTCATAATGCGTCCGTCTCCGAAATCCACGCGCATTTTCCCCATTCTGTTCTCCCGGTAAATATCCATCACAGTGCCGACATCCCCGTTTGATACCTCATCGTTATTTTTCACCTGCATCACTTTATCACCCAGCCGGAAGCAGAGTTTCCCGTTTTTCGCCTCCGGATAACCGCGCCGGCTGGGATTTACAATGTCACGGAGTACCACATTCAGGGAATCTGATCCGGCTTCCGTATCCTTGCGAAGCGGTGACAACACCTGAACCGCATCCGTATCACCGCCTCTTTTTCCCAGTTCTTCCTTATAGAGTCTCTGAACCATTTCTGACGCTTCTGTCGCATCCGCCGCCTGGTAAAACCGGAAGGTATCATCAAACCGCAGATCCATGCGGTTTGCATTGATCTTATCCGCGTTCTGTATGATCGTAGAATCCTCTTCCTGACGGAAGCATTCATCCAGAACCGTCACCGGGATTTCTCCGGAATCGATCATCTCCTTGAACACATTTCCCGGGCCTACCGATTCGATCTGGTCCTTATCGCCCACCATCACGAGCCTGGAGCCGACCTTGATGCTGCTAAACAGCCGGTCCGCAAGGTACATATCCACCATCGAAAACTCGTCTGCGATAATGAGGTCATCCGGCATTTTCTGGTTCCGGTTCCATTCTTCCTCCCCGTCTTCCCCGGTCAGGCCGACTGCCTTGTGGATCGTCATCGCCGGGTATCCCGTACTCTCGCTCATCTTACGACGCGCTTTTCCGGTTGGGGCGCACAGAAGGATCAGCGCCTCCCGGTTCAGTTCCTCCTGTATCGCAATGATAAACCGGATGATCGTCGTCTTCCCGCGTCCCGGACCTCCCGTGATAATGGATACCGGATGCGCGAATACCATTTTGATCGCCTCCTGCTGCTTCGCATTCAGCACGATCTTCTCCCTCTGCTGCACCCTGCGCAGGATGCGGTCCACATTAATGCACATCTCTTTCCCGAGCGTGAGCTGCGCCAGCATCGCCGCCGCTCCCATCTCCGCGTGAAAGCTCTTTTTCGTGTACAGACCGCCTGCATAACTGATCAGGCTTCCTTCCCGGTGGATCATGTCATTCCCGGCATCCCGAATCGCCCGCTCCGTCACTAAGCCGGGCGCATCCTTGTGGTTTAACAGCCGCTGCGCCTTGTCCACGATCTCCTGACAGGTCAGGTACAAATGCCCTTCCCCTTCCGCCTCCGTCATAATATGGCGGATCGCAGCCTTGATGCGGAGCGGATCATCGGCTTTAAAATTCTTTGACCTGACCGCAATCGGATCCACCGTCAAAAAGCCAAAACCCTTGACCTCGCATAACCGGAAAGGCGTTTCCTTCACAATACTGGCTGCCGCGCTCCCGAAATGCTCCTGTATCATCGCAAGCTTCCTCGGTGTGATCCCAAGAGGAGCCATATACACCATCAGATCCCGCACGGACGCGCTTTTGCGGTAACCTTCCAGAATCTCCTGAAGCCGGGATTCTGTAATCCCCCTTACCTTCAAAAGCTCCTCCGGCTTGTGATCCAGCACATAAAATGTCTTCATGCCAAAGGTATCTACAATGTTCGCAGCCGTGACCGGTCCAATCCCCTTGATCAGGTTCGAGGAAAGATACGCCTTCATACCTTCAGCAGTTGTCGGGGTGCTGATACTGAAATACGAGACCTCATACTGTAGCCCGTATTTTCCACTTTTCCACTCCCCCTCCAGCTCTACTTCCAGACCGTCACTGGTAGGAAGTTCCACCCCGACCGCCTGAAAGCAGCCATAGCTGTTTTTATTCTGCAGCACAACCTGCTGCGGCAGTTCCTCCTCCGTGATGTAGGATGCAACCGTATATCCGTTGCCTGGATTGTAATAAACCTGTCTGACTGGCTTACAGTGCATGTCCTGCCCCTCCTTTCTTCCACGAGATCCAGACATAATCTCCGGACTGCCGGATCAGATATCCATCCTTTCTAAGCTCCGATTCTGCCGACAGGATATGCTTCCCGGGATAGCCCCGCAGGACTCCGACTCTCTGGAAACCTGTTTCCT
Organism: Lachnospiraceae bacterium UBA7160; assembly: GCA_002491565.1. GTDB lineage: Bacteria > Bacillota > Clostridia > Lachnospirales > Lachnospiraceae > Choladousia. The sequence continues at coordinate 4,020 of DKWE01000073.1, forward strand.
GACGGATTGTGCAGATCCCGTCCCTGCTGACGGAGAAGCCTCTTCTGCCCTCCTTTTCCAGCCGGTTCCTTATCCGAAGGATGCGCTCCCTCCCCTCATTCTGATACCAGAGGATCGCAAGACAGTCTGCGTCATCCGGCGTCGCTCCTTTCTTTTCTCCATTGCTTTCTGACTTCTGTCCTTTTTTTTCGCCGTCTGTCGATTCCTGGCCGTGTTTTCTATTATCGGCTGATTCCCGTTCCTTTTTTCCGCTGTCTACCGGTTCCCAGTCCTTCTGTGCCCCACCTTTCGGTATATCATCGGCCTCCTTTTTCTCCGTTTCCGCCCAGGGCTGTTTAATCAGTATCCACGCCAACAAGACCGGCACCATCATTGACAGGGACTGAAACAGGATTGCCACAAAAAACGGCCACAGAAACGGTGACACCAGCAATCCAAAAATCCCTGTAATGACGCAAAGTTTCTTATTCTGTTCCATCCATTTTTCTAATGCTTCCACTTGATTTCCTCCTGTGTGCATATGTCAAACGGTCAGTCAAAATCGATCTCCCCGTCCGGTGCCTCCATGTATTCGTCATCTACACTCCTGCCTCTGCCGGCTGGAGTCTGACCCGCACTGCTCCTGCCGCTGTTCCCTCTGTTTCCAGAAGAACGGCTGCCTGTGCTCATTCTGGCACTTCCTCTGTCACCAGACGAATAGCTGTCTGTACTTCTGCCCCCGTCACTTCTGCCGCCGGAAGACCTGCCGCCTGTGCCTCTGCTGCCAGAGGTTCTCCTTGCAGAACTTCTTCCATAATCTCTGTCGTCCTCATAACCAGCTTCATAATCCTCTTCCTGCACAGGACGCCTCGAAGCACCTCTGCTTCTGCCCTCATCCGCACTGCGGCCTTTTGAAGAAGTTCTTCCGGAACCCTGACGTTCCTCATTCCGTCCAGAAGACCGGCTGCCGCGTTCTTCCTCCTCCTGATAGCCCTCCGATGCCTTTTTGCTCTCTGCAAACTCGATATCTTCCGCCATTAAACGCACACTATAAACGTTCTCCCCATCCCGGTTTTTATAATTATCATTCTCAAATCTCCCGGTGACAACGACTTTGATTCCTTGCAAAAGATACTTGTCCGCAAACTCTGCCAGACGCCCAAACGCTGAGCAGGAAAAGAAGTCCGTCTTTACCCCGTCCTTCCGTACAAACTTCCGGTCTACCGCAATGCGGAAACTTGCGACTGCAAGCTCTCCATTCTCAGTCTGTGAATAACGAATCTCCGGATCCCTGACTAAGCGCCCCACTAAGATTGATTTGTTCATACGCGTTCCTCCTGTAATCTCTGGTTTTCCTGCATAAAAAAAGACATTCAGAAGCTCCTTCCAAATGTCTGCCTACATGATTTCCTTACATTTCTCCATGCCGCCGCATGGTCTGCCTCACCTTCCTCTCTGCATTCTACCTCTGCCTGCCTTTCCTGTTGTTTCCCTTTGTATCTGCATTTTTCTACGAAAACAAAAAGGCCACTTAGAATGATTCATTCTAAATGGCCGCACCGTTTCCATCAACCAGGAATATAAGATTCCTCATACTTGTCTCCCGGACACATCCGGGACGAAAACTCTTTATCCATCTTCCTGATGAATACAAATACAAATTTCATTTTCATCTTAGCACATGATATGGTATTCGTCAATATAATTGATCCTATATCTAGGGTTGTTTCATGAATCTTCCCAAACAGATTCATTTGTTGTAACCCCTCTATTATTCAGATTAGAACCTTTTCCTGGTGCTACTTCGTTTTACCGAGAAGCACACACCAGTTACATACTCATTTATTGATAGTTATTATATGTGTGGATTTTGATTCTGAACAGCCGGGGTTCCGCAATAGTCAAGCTTGTAGTCTCATCGCCGTTGAGGCGCCTGCCTCTGCGCCACTGGCCATCCACGAAGGTACCCTCTTCAAATTCCAGGAAATCCATGTGCATGGCGTCTCCCGCCAGCAGAGTCACTGCGCTTTGATATCCCAGGAGATAGTATTCCTCCGCACTGATTTGTACGCACAGCACAACGCCATTGCCCTTCATAGGCAGGTAGGGGTTCTGAAAAGCCGCCATGACGCGAAGCTTCCCAAAGTCCATCACATTCTTTTCCGGATTCCCCTCAGAGGAAAGCGCCTGCAACTTGTTTGTCCCATACTTTTCCGCGATGATTGGCATCATAGAACAGAGCGTTTTGGCAAACCAGGCATATTCCTCAAAATTCTGCGGCGTCTTCAGCGCCGGATCGGTCACATCCACGCCGAACAGGAAGCCTTGAACCATGGTGAACGGCTGGCCGATATCATCAAAACCGAAAGGAGAGTACCCCATGGCATGGTAATGGCCGATGCAATAGGCGAGTCGCGGAGCGGCATAGGAATGAGTCGCGGCCTCTGGAACAAACAGCGTCTGGTTCCTCGAATAGTCATCGCAGACCTCAAGGAACTCCGGGATGTAGATATCCGGGCACAGCACATCGATTGTAGGTGCACAGAAACGCCATACCTCGTGCATCCGGGATACTGGCCCTCCGCTGGGATACTTCCCCGCAGTATCTCCCTTATGGACGATCCAGGCGTTTGCGAACATGGGAAGCGGGTATTCGTCGTGGCCCTTTTCTGCAACAAAATTAACATAACTCGCTACATGGTAGGCGCTGAACACCTCTTCTGCGACAGGCCCAAAAACCTGACTCCAACTGCCATATGCTGCGCCTGTCTCCACAGCCTCGCGCACATCCGCGTGCATGGTCTTGGTGTGGCTGTGCATATAGTCCGCAAAATCCTCTGGTACATTTTCAGAAAAAGCCGCGTCCGCCGTGTCGGATCTCTCCCGGGCGCTGCCTGAAAGCCCGGTTTCATTTTCCACCTGAACACCGATCACTGTACCGGCCGCTTCATCTTCCTCCCGAATGTGAGCCATCAACGCGGCAAAGGCTCTCGCGTCAGCATCACGGGCATTGGTGCAGAAATATGAGATAGAGTAGCTCGGCGCCTTGATAAAGCCCATGTCGCAAAAGCTCTTGGCCTCACCCTTCACAACCTGCGCGCGCTGAAAACGGTTCAGGTCCCGCTTGACCCACTCCGGCGCGTACATCATTTGTGCGTTTTTCCAGGAACCAAACCAAAGGAAAATGATCTTTTTGTTCCACTGCCGCGCCTGACGGATGAGTGCGTCGGGAATGGAGAAATCAAAGATCCCTTCCTCCGGCTCTGTCAGCTCCCAGGTCACTGGCAGCAGCAGTGTGTTAAGACCTAAATCATCCGCGATCTTCCAGATTTTTTCCATGTACTCCGGGGAAGATGAATCCGAATTATGTACTTCACCGGCGACTGCGTAGAAGGGTGCGCCATCTACATACAATACCTGTTTCCCGTTGTGCAGCCTGATTCTTGATTTCATTTTTACCTCCATTTCTTAATAGCAAAATCTCCACGTTACTCACAATCATTAACAGTTACTTTACAACCATATGGCATCGTGAGGAAGCTGGATGAAATCATCTGCCGCTCCTCCGCCTGTCATCATCTCCATCAGCGGGCTGGCGGAGGGTGTGGCCACTCTCCAAGCGTCATTCCATTTTGCTCGATTCTCTTTTTGACAAATTACCTCATATCAATGGCTGAAATTTTCTCTGACATCCCACCAGCTGCGCAAGCTGTCACCGTGCTGGTTCGGACTGAACTGCTGATGCCGTCCCGATCCATTTTGTTATGGTAGCGGTTCGGTATCAGGGACTGATCTTTCAGTGTTCCAGAAAGCTGGCGGCTGATGTAGCCGTTAACAAGGGATGGATGGATGACATATCGCCTACAGTCAGGTCACAGAGCTCCTGGACGCGGCACCCGCTGTCATAAAGGAGTGTAAGGGGCACCCTGTCCGGTACCAGTTACAAAACAAAGACGGCATCATGCAGAGCCGCCTCTCTGCTGCCGTCAGGCCGTGGGAGCTGATGGATTATGCAGGGCGGCAATGGAGCAAATCCATTGCCGCCCGTTTGGCTCAGATATAATTAATTCTTGACAGGCTCATTAACGGCCTTGGCCGCCATAAGCGCCTTATTGGCTTTTTCCACATTCAGCTTAAACACGATGAACAGCTGTACATGGTGCCGTCCAGATGAACGCCGTCTTTGTTATATGTGTACGCTGCCGTTTCTGCAATCACAGCATTCAGCGCACCCAGCATCGGGCTGGCGCCAAGTCCTTTAACCACTAGTTAGAGCCCAAATCACCGGAGCCATAGGCGATTTTCTGGTACCATTTTAAATATTTTTTCTCATCCAGTTACTCCTTACACAGTTTGAATTTTTACTGTTTTTGCTTCGCAGCCATCTGCGGTAAATGTTACGGTGATTTCGCCCGCTTCCATTGTCGAACGAACGGCAGCCAGAACATAGCCGTCATAGGTTTCCCAAGTGGTATCGTCATAGGAGCGTTCCGTATCGGGGTACGCGCTGCCGAAGCCCTGCAGTGTTCCGGCCCCGGCTACCGACACCGTGACTGTTTTCTTGGCCTGGAGGTTCTGCCTGCCCTCTGCATCCTTCAGGCTGACCAAAATGTACGATAGATCCGCACCATCCGCCTTAATTTCGTTACGGTCCGCCGATACCGCCAATTCTACCTGCTCGCCGGCACTTGCCAGGACACAACTGCCAACTATACTCCCGCTTTTGTAGCTAACAGCCTTCAGTTCGCCCGGCTCATAGGTCAGCTCATATGAGGCTGCGTATTCGTTTGCCTCACCCGCAGGCTTTCTCCCGAGGGATTTGCCATTCAGGAACAGTTCCACTTCGTCGGCATCCGCCAGGACATCCACCTTTGCCGGTTTGCCTTCATAGCCGTTCCAGGTCCAGCTGGCAATATTGTCCTTCCACATCCAAGCCGTCTTATTCGGCGTCTCTCCATAGTGGTTCAGCCGTTCTACCGCAATATACGGGTCTTTCCTCAGTCCGTATACGATCTCACGGTAGTAACTGATCGGGCGGCGGGTGCCGATAATGTCTATATCGCCGATATAAGCAACGTTGGAGGGCCAATTTGACATGAAGCCCATGCGTCCGTCATAATAGAAAATACCAATACCGGCTTCTCCCAGATAATCGTATCCGGTCCAAGTCATGTCGCCAATCACATGGCCGTTTTCCTTTACGATTTTCCACAAACGCACTATATCCGCAGGAAGAGTCTCCGTGCCAAGAACAACACGGTTAGGATTATCCTTCCGCTCCATGACATGGCGCGCGGTCAAATAGTTATAGCCGCAAACGTCCATGGTTCCTTCTGTTTCCGCAATCATATCCGTCAAAATATGATTGACTGCCATTGCGTCCGCCATCGGACCGATCAGCATACCGGAGGCACTGTTCACACCGTCGCTACCGGCATTCGACCCGCTGGATTGGGAGGCCATCATCGCCGCCATCTGCTCCGGCGTCATTCCGGTAATGTCTGCGATGATCTCACCCATGCGGCTCATTCCTGCCAGGAGCCCGTTAATTGCATTGGTAATATACCGCGTATCATCCAGCTGCCGGATATAATCCGCTATTTTCCGGCTTGTCTGCGCACCTTTGGCCGTACCGGCCTCCTGGATCTCGTTGCCGGTGCTGTAAAGGATGACAGACGGATGATTGTAATCCTTGCCGACCATCTGCGCTGCATCCTTCTGCCAATAATCCGCAAAGAGCTGTGCGTAATCATTGCTGTTCTTGGAGCGGGTCCAGAAGTCAAACAATTCGTCCATCACCAACATACCTTCACGGTCACAGGCGTCGAGCATAGCCTTGCTGACCGGGTGATGGGAGCTTCGGATGCAGTTGAAGCCCGCCGCTTTCAGCTGCTGACAGCGGCGTTCCTCCGCGCGCTCCAGCGTGCAGGCGCCAATGATCCCGTTGTCATGATGGATGCAGGCGCCCCGCAGCTTGACGGTCTGACCGTTGATCCGCAGGCCGTGCTTGGCATCCAGAGACAGCTTACGGATTCCAAAGGCCACCGTCTCCGCATCGACCGCCTGATCCTTCTCTACGAGCTTTACCTCGCACCGGTATAGATACGGCGTATCCACATTCCAGAGCTTCGGTTCATCTACACGGAGCCTCTGCCGGCAGGGTACCTGTTCTCCCGCAAAGGCGGTCACCGGGATCGTATCTTCCGCCGCGATGACACCATCCTGATCGAAAATATGTACCTGCAAACAGAACTCCCTGCGGGATGTCCCCTGGTTTACAATGGTCGTGTCCACAACAATGACAGAGGAGCCCGGTTCAATATCCGTGGTGGTTACTCGTACTCCGTCCTCTTTGATATGGAGCATATCCCCGATCAGGATATTGACGTTCCGATAGATGCCGCTGCCGGAATACCAGCGGCTGTTCGGCTCTGCACTGTTATTGGCAACGACCTTGATCTCGTTGACCTCGCTATAGCGCAGAAAATCATCCGCGCGGACATAGAAATTTGTATAACCGTAGGGGTGGCCGCCGGCATAGTCCTCATTGATGAAGACGCGGGCATTGGCATACACGCCTTCAAACTCGATCAGGACAGTTTTATCTTTCCAATCGGCCGGGGCCTCAAACTTTTTCGTGTAAGTATACACGCCGCCGGGATAAAAGCCCGTCTGATGGGCGTTCTTTGTTGTCTGCGTCCGCTTCTCGTGGATCATGGCATCGTGAGGAAGCTGGATGAGATCATCTGCCGCTCCTCCGCCTGTCATCATCTCCATCAGCGGGCTGGCGGAGGGTGTGGCCACTCTCCAAGCGTCATTCCATTTTTCTCGATTCATACTTGCTCCTTTCTTGTTCTGCTTTTGTTACAATTTTTGCTGGCTGCTGTTTTTCTTCTTTTTGAAAGCTTATCCCCTTCTCCCTGCCTGACTTTGGATGTTTCAACATACAAGGTCTGCTGTTTATTCGTATTTTGCACTATAACGGTTTACTTTTTCTAAATAAACTTTATCATTTTCACAAGTACACCGCAATGACTGATTCAGCTCCCTGCTATTTGATTTGTAACGGATTCAGACTTTTTGACAAATTATCTCATATCAATGGCTGAAATTTCCTCCGACATCCCACCAGCTGCGCAAGCTGTCACCGTGCCGGTTCGGACTGAACTGCCGAAAGCGATAAACAGCTTGCTGCTTATCCGCGTTGTGTGATATAATATTTTGCAGAGCAATGACTGATCCGGTTTTCTCCTCTCTGCTCTGCGACGGATTCAGTCTTTTATGGGAGGTGACGGATTGCTTGGTTGATGGCCTTTTGCAGCTGCTTCTCCTTCAAATGCTCCGGCATATCAACTTTGCAGAGGTCAACAGGGTTCCAGACTTCTCCGGTAGAGAGCATGGAGTAAATGGCGGTCAGAATCATCCTGGCAATGGCGATGATGGCCCGCTTCTTTCCCCGGCGCTTCGTCAGGCGCTCATACTTCAAGGCGTAGGCCTCAAGGACATCATTTGCTTTTTTTCTTGAGGGAGCGCTGCAACAGGGAAACACAATGCTGGGCATCAAAATTCTCGTCGGACCCCGCAGCAGGTTGGAAATACGACATTCAAGCTACACCCTCCTCATAACAAAATGGTGAGGAGAAAGCGGTGACTGGATCACCAGGCAATTAACAGACGTTAATACAATCCTTAGTGTGCGGGCCCGAAGCACCACTTATTTGTGCTTGAAAAGGTGATCCTAATACTGATTGCTATAACTGTTTTTAGCTCCGGAAGCCATCTACGACTCCTCCTGCCGTGCGTTGTAGTGTGCTTGCCCCTCAAACCAATTTTATAAGAAAGGCGACCGCTTGTCAGCACTCTTTCGTCCCTATTTGTGCCGACAGCAAAGCGGCCAGCATGGTGATTGCTATGGATATACCGTCTAGCCAACCTGAAAAGATCCGATCCGCACTCTCCGACAGTGCGGATACCTACAAAATCGAGAATATCCATATACATAATTGGAACAGCGGCCTGTTCCAATTTCTTGAATTCTCCGCGCCTCTCAGCTTTATTATTGAAAGATGCAGTATCAGTTCAAATTCATTTACGTTCTATCAGGTTTTACCAGGAAAAATCCAAAAAAGTGAGTTTGAACTATCCGGCTTTCCCAATTACGACCACCGTCCGCTGCACCGGCATAATTGCTTTGAACTGATGTTCCTCTTTTCCGGCACAATGCGGCATAGGATTGAAAATCGAACTTTTACATATCACCCCGGACAATGCTGTATCATCAACCGGAACATAAAGCATGTAGAAGATTTTTCCGGCGATTTCCAAGCTGTATTTCTTCAGCTGATGCCGGATTTTGCCGCGCAGATCTGCAGCAATGACGTTTATTATGAAGACGGTGCCTGCAAGCTCCGGGACTCGGCAATCTATCAGTTTATCCGTAAAAATCAGAGCCAGCAGGAAAACTATGAAAAAACTTATTTGGACATCCTTCCGGTGGTCCCCGAAGATAAGGCCATTTCTCTTGCGGCCCCAATGTTTCAGCAACTGCTGGATGAAATAATGCAGCAGAAACCGGGATATTTCTTTATGGCAGAAAGCCTTTTAGCACGATTTTTTGCTGTTCTGGAGGATGCTTCCCTGTTCAGCCTGTCGGAGATCCATGTAGATGCCAGCTCTCATGAGTACCTGCTGACAAAACTGGCGCTGCTGATGGAATCAAAACACGGGAGGATCACAAGGACGGAATTAGAGAAGCATATGAACTACAGCAGCGATTATCTGAACCGCATTGTCAAAAAATATACCGCCATGAATCTGACGGAGTATGGACAAACCTTCTATCTGGAGGATGCCCGCCGGATGCTTTTGAAAACAGACAAAACCATTTCTGAAATCATTCATGAACTTGGATTTTCAAACCGCGGCCACTTCTATCGCATCTTTACAGAGAAGTATGGTGCGACGCCGCAGGAATACCGGCAGGCAAATGGGCAATAGAATTTGATGTGACAGGAAAAGCCAATGAATCGAGGACCGCATCTCAGATTGAAATGCGGTCCTCGATAGATTTATAATTTCGCTGCAGCGAAATTCTTGGTAACAGCGCAGAAACCTGCGAAAGCAATTGAAATTGGTATATTCCATCTTTTTCTGCAAAGCCTAAACAGATTCTGCACTGTCTATTCCGCACCTTTATTTCCCCTTCCAGGCGAAGATCTCTGCTACTGGCTCCCACAAATATCCTGCTAATACCCGTTGCGTTTTCCCATTTATCTTTGGTTCCGTCCGCTCTGGTAACCAATGCTTTCACAGGATCCCAGTAATACAGCGCCCGCTCGTCCAGTTCCAAGGTAACATGGCGGTTTTCCCCCGGAAGAAGATTTTTTACTCTCTGTACGTGTTCTGAATCTTCTCCAGATCCTTTATTGACCCGTTGAGCCTTACATTTGCAATCGTATTTACAGGCACCTCTATCTGATATTCTGTAAGCCCGCCATTCTGTGTCCATTCGGAGCTGATCGTTCCGTAAAGACTCTCGTAGACCGCTTTTGCTTCCGTAAAGCTTTCGCCCGTCACAGGTTCCACAATAAATTCCTGGTATCCCGGTTTTTCTATCACAGGCCGGATTCCCACAGTCCTTGAAAACAGAAAATCGCAGACTGCACCATAACTGTAATGATTAAACGAACCTGTGTGGGGATCCATCCCATTCCACTCCTCCAAAATGGAGGTGGCACCTTTTTTCACGTTATAAAGCCAGGATAGGCTGCCTTCTCCGAACGCTTATGCCCTGACATTCGGCGCCTTACGTCCTTTCTCCAGGCTTATTCCAACCATCCATCTCCTTTGTCATATCAACGATTTCAAAGGGACAATACGCGAATATTATACAAAACCCTTTGAGTATGCCATCTTACTGTTTTTTATTTTTCAAGCATACGGACCTTCACCAGATACTTCTTCTGTTCTCCCGGCTGAAGGAATTTCAGCATCCCTGTCTGTCTCATGACATCGCGTCCATCCGGATAGCAGTTTCCACACTCCAGGCCAAGAACATAATCGCGTACACCCATCATTTTCCATTCAACAAATCCATCCAGTTCGGATGCATCAAATGAAATTTCGAGTCCCATATTCAGCTTAGGCTGATAGATTGATGCATAGCCCTTTTCATCTGCAAATTTGTGATAATAACATCTTTCCTGATATCCGGCTGAAGGTTTTTCCATCTGCATCCAGTTTGCGATATCTTCCCTGGCATGTTCGTCACGGGCGATTACAGAAGCAGCAGGAATCGTTACGATGCTGTCCTCATCCAGAAGCGGATATCCCATATTCATATGATAAAGAATCTCCACAGGCTCTACCCTGTCGCCCGTATTCTCAATCGTATCGTTAATCACAAATTCATTATCTTTTAAAGATACTGCAATTTCCCGATGCAGCCTCAATTTTCTTTCAAATATCGTTTCATCCACTGTAAGGCTACGTACTTTCAGCCATCCTTCTTCCTCGATCCAGTAAATCTGTTCTACCGGCTGATTGGCAAGGGAACCGTGAAGCGGCAGAACTTCCCCTTCATCCACACAGGGCGAACCAACTGCCTGAAGCCCGCAGGTCGTCAAAAATCCGGCTGTAAAAGAATTCAGCCAGTTACTTCCCTGATTGTCATAATAAGCAGGCGCAACATATCCGCAGGGAGACAGATAGCTCATATTGATTCCTTTATAACGCAGACGGCTGATATCTGCATTTCTGTCCGGAGAAATGGTCATCTCAACCCCTTTTCCATTATTCACTTCCAGAAGACGGATGCCGTCTCCCTTTCCGCCCACCAGGCGGTGTTCTTCTATCCCATATGCCTGGGAAGCATGTCCAATATATGGATTCATAATGATTCCTTTCTTGTATCTGTTCAGTACTGCACTGATACCAGCAAAAATCCATAAAAATCACTTCGTTAATACGATTTTTGCTTACTACCCTCGGGATTTCCATGCATAAATGCATGAAAACACCTCACGGGATAGTGCGGCTCAAACAGTTATATTTATAGATAACAATTAAAACAGCGGTCTGACGGCATCATATACTCTCTCATACCGCTCAAATATTTTTACGTATTTATCATGCATTTCGGGTCTAGGCTCATAGTTTTTTGTCTCCTCGACCATATGGTCCGCAGCTTCTTTCAGATCTTTAAAAAGCCCCACTGCAATCCCTGTCAGCATGGCACTTCCAACGGTTCCCGCATCCACAGTTTTCAATGATGTGATCGGAAGATTCAGCATATCCGCCTTCATCTGCATCCACTCTCCGGAATGTGCTCCGCCGCCGGTGGCATGCAGTCTTGTAAAGCGGATCCCGGAACCTGTCAGCTTTTTCCTGTTTAAATACATCTCATATACCACACCCTCCATACATCCGCGGTAAATATCTGCGGATGTTGTCGCGGTGGTAAGCCCCAATATCGCTCCTTTGGAACCAGTATCCATATAAGGTGTCGCAGCTCCTGCAAAATGGGGAAGGACAAGCAGGCCAGTCGGGCTTACCGACTGCTTCTCCAAGTAAGCGTTTACCGACATTCCCGCCTGTGCGGCTTTGACTTTTTCAGCCTTTGCCATTGTTTCCACCACCCATTGTATCAAAGCTCCTCCCGTATAAGAAAACGCGTAGGCAACATATTTTCCCGGGATTACATAGGGGACAACAGAAAAATATCCGTCATACATGACATCCATGTCGGGCAGTTCATCATAAACCGGCGTCAGACATTCGACCGTGCCCGCTCCGTCAACTGCTACAGACCCGTCAAAAGCGCCTGCGCCGACAGCCGCCGCGACCTGGTCATGGCTGATCATTACAATCTGCGCATCTGGTGACAGTCCTGTTTTCTCAGCAGCTCTTTTCGTCACATGCCCAACCGCCGTTCCTGTCGGTACAGGCGCAGACATCATGTTTACATCCACCCCGGCAGCATCCAGTATCTCTTTGCTCCATGTCAGAGAACGGATATCAAATGCCATTGTTCTGGTGGCGAGGGAATAATCAATCTGTGCCTTTCCGGTCAGATGATAAACCACATAATCGCCCATCAGATGAATTCTCTTCGCTTTTTGATAGATACCCGGAAGGTTCTTTCTGATCCACATGATTTTTGCAATACTGTACATCTGGTGCGGGCGAAGGCCGGTCACATCCGCGATATGTCTGGATCCAAGCTGATCCACCAGATCCTGACATTCTTCCTCTCCTCTCGGGTCTGTATAGAGCATGGCTGTATGAAGGGGCTTTCCTTCCTCATCAACCATGACAAAAGTCTCCCCAAAACTTGTCACGCCAAGCCCTGCAATATCCGAATATTTTCCTGTCAGCTCCCGGATCACCTCATATACTGCGTCCATCATTGTCGAAACATCAATTTCATGTCCGCCCACGGTTCTGCGAACAGGGTAATCCCTGTATGCGTTGTCCAGATAGTTTCCCGCTTCATCAAAAACAGTACATTTACATCCGGTTGTGCCGATATCCAGTCCTGCTATTTTCATATCTCTCACCGTCCCCTTTTCCTATTTGAATATCTTTCCAGACAGTTCGGACAGCCATTCCCATGAAAAATACATCCAGAATGATATCTGGCAAAACTCCATCCAGCAAATACACCAGACATATTTCATGGCCAGGCTGTCCAAATTGCAACGATTGGTGAATCAGTCAATCTCAACCCATTCATATCCGAGATAGGTCGTAAACGCTTCCTTCAACATTTCCTTCATATGCCCCACTCCGACGCAGGTATGATGCTTAAATCCGCCTCTTGCCAGCTTCAGGAGCTTCTCTTCCATGTTCGGAAGTTCACAGACTCCGGCGCATCCAAAATAACTTTCTTCAATCGGATCATCGGTAAATTCTGCTTCGCTTGCATAGATTTTGATCTTTCCATCCACAGTCAGACAGTTGGAAATCGTCGTCTTCATTGGGCGGATACGGCCTTCATTGGTTCCCCAGCCGCTCCCCTTGTCTGTTTTTTCGAACATCTTGTGTGCCGTCACGGTCCCCTTCTCTGTCATCAGGCTTTGTGCCGTAGAACCACAATGGAACAGGATGACCTTGTTCTCTTCATCACCGTAATTATTGTTCCAGTCCAGAACAGCGGTCGGTTCCTCACTGGCAAGCGCCATGGCACGCATAGAAATCGCACTGGTCAGGTCAATCTCACAGCTTGTCACGATGCCCCGGTCATTCAGCTCTGAAAGCAGGACGCACGGGCAAACGCGCAGGATCTGCTCCATCTCATTCCAGCAGCGGATTGCAACCGCATCCATGTGATACTCTTTTATGTACTCATCAATCACCACAGAAATCTTTGCGAGCATCAGTTTTTTCTCCTTTGGAACGCGAGAAAAATCTGCATAGCTCATCAGGACTTCCTTTTTTGCAAGTACCGCTTCGTCATCATCCGTTTTTTTATTCACCTTATCGACCAGCTCTGAGAGGTCCAGCGATTCCACTGTAATCCCGTTCTTCTGGAGTCCGATCTCATCAAAACGTGTGGTCTTAAACGCAGTCGTTCTAGCTCCGATGCAGCCGATGGTAAAGCGCTTCATCCCATTTACCACACGGCAGATGGCGGCAAAATCCTTTAGATTCTGCGAGAATGCAGGAGAAAGCGGATGCACCACATGCGGTTTCATAACGGTAAACGGAACCTGATACTGAGTAAATACGTCTGTCACGGAGAATTTTCCGCAGAATGCATCTCTTCTGTGTGCAAAATCCATCTTCCCGATCTCATCCGGATACGCCTGCATCAGGATCGGAACACCTGCATCCTGAAGGGCTGTGATCGCGCCGTTTTCGTCCGCAAAAATCGGCATGGAGAAAATCACTCCGTCATACTCTCCCTGATGCTCCTTCAACCACTTCGCGTAAAGACGTCCCTCATCTCTTGTCTCGATTCCGCCGTATCTGGTCAGGCTGGCGTCCATCGCAATGTAATCATAGCCTGCGTCTGTCACGGCCTTAATCATATCCTCTCTTGCCCCGTAAATCAGTTCTCCGGGCATAAAACCTCTGTTGCAAAATGCCAGTGCAAATGTCATTTTTTTCTTCATTTTCCTTAACCTCCTCAATCTATCAGGGCAAACATTTTCATTGCCTGTTTTACGTTTTCTTTCATAGCATCTCTCGCAGCCATAGAAATTGTCGAGAAGAAGATCGGTTCCTGTTCCTTCCGGTTCTTTACACATTCCGCAGCAGCCTGTCCACCAGCTTTGTCCATGTAGGTAAAATAATTGATCTTGCGCACCCCTGTTTCAATCGCCTTTTTGTAATCTTCCCTACTCACGCCGGATCCACCGTGCATCACCACTGGGATATCATTCGTAAGCTCACGCACATTCCGCACCACGTCAAAGTCGAGTTTCGGCTCCGTCAGATAGATCCCGTGCGTCGTCCCAAACGAACAGGCCAGCGCATCAATCCCGGACGCTTCCACGAAAGCGGCCGCCTGCTGCGGATCCGTGTAGATCTTTGTGGCATCCTCCTCACCGGAACCGTCTCCTGCTCCGGATTCCCGCTTTCCCATCGAGCCAAGTTCAGCCTCTACAGACACGCCGGTTCTGGCTGCCATTTCTACCGCCTTTCTCGTGTTTGCAAGATTTTCCTCATAGGACAGCGTTGAACCATCGTACATAATCCCGGTAAAGCCCAACTCCAGAGCCTCCTGCAGATATTCCAGCGTCTCTCCATGATCCAGATGTACGCAGACCGGGACCGATGCCCGCTTTGCCGCTTCAACCATGATGGGTCCAATCACACTGAGCGGAATCCACGGCTCATGGCACTGCGCGAACTGGATGATCCCCGGCAGCTTCAGCTCCTCTGCTGCCGAAATGACCGCAATCAGTGCCTCCAGATTCGGCGTGTTAAACGATCCCACCGCAATCTTTTTTTCTTCCGCGATCTTCATGATATCATTCAGGTTAACTAACATTTTCCTGCACCTCCCTAAAGTTTTTGTTGTCTTTATTATAGTCCGTGATACAATGGGATTATATAGAATTTTGTTCTTTTTACTTTGAATTTGTTCGGGAGGTTTACCATGGTATCTTCTTTTGATCTGACAAAGCTGCGCTCTCTTTTACAGGATTTTTATAATCTGACTCAGATTCGGATCACCGTTTTTGACGATACCTTTCACGAACTGGTATCTTATCCGGAGCAGCTGCCCGCGTTTTGCCAGATCATCCGTTCCACAGAGACTGGAAGACAGAAGTGCAGAGAATGTGACGACAACGCCTGCAGGGTTGCAGCTAGACGGCGCTCTCTTTATACCTACAAATGCCATGCCGGACTGATGGAAAGCATTGCGCCCATCATCATGAGCAACATTGTAATCGGGTATCTCTTTTTCGGACATATCTTTTCCTATCCAGGCTTTGAAGATGGCTGGGCGGAAATCAGCAAATGCTGCAGTCATTATGACTGCGACATGGAATCACTTAAAAGCGCATGCTTCCATCATCCTTTTGTTCCGGAAGCTTATATTTCTTCGTCCTCCCACATCATGCAGGCAGTGGCCTCGTATCTCTGCATGGAACGGATGGTTTCCCTCCGGCAGCAGGAACTTCCGGTTCAGATAGACGAATACATACTGGCGCATTTTACAGAGGATATTGATGCAGTATCAATTGCTGCGCATTTTCAGATCGGCAAAACTAAAATCTATGAGGTCGCCAAAGAAAGCTATGGCATCGGAATCGCAGAATATATACGGAAATTAAGAATTGAAAAAGCCAAACAGCTCCTCTCGGAACAGCCTGACCTCTCTCTTTCAGAAATTGCTTCCCTGTGCGGTTTTTCTGACTATAATTATTTTATTACTGTTTTCCGCAGACTCACAGGAATGCCGCCACGGCTCTATCAGAAACAGCAAAACAGCACTGCCTGATATGTTTCTGAGAGATTTTGCTTTGTATTATATGAAACCAAATCTGGCTGCGGCTGATAACGAGACCCAGGGACTATAATCTTTATGTCCACTATTACCAGAAATAAAACTTATTCCTATGGCAAATATGCCATATGTTTGAAGGAGGGCAGTACCGGTTCATTTTTCGGTACTGCCCTTTTTTACTTTTTCTGCATCTGCAGCCCCTTTTCATCCGCCTTCCTGTGTTCTTCCGTCTTCAGGATAATGCTGTCCAGCCGCTCATCTAACGTATGCATGTACGCTTTCACATCATCCATGGTCATCTTGGTCTCTGTCTCTTTGCTCGCTATGGCGAGCTCGACGTCCCGCAGGGAATCTCTGCCGCAGGAAAGAAAACTTTCACTGCGCTTTCCTTTTCCGCCGCTTCCGACTCATAGCTGCAGGAAACCATGTTCTCCGCGGAAATCTGCATAGTATCCCCTGTATTCGTCACCTTTACTTTCACAGTGACAGTATTCCCATCCGCATCTGTATCTTGCATCTCTATATCGAACTTCGTATAGGAACCGCCGTAACCGAAAGGCTATGCAGAACCCGCATTAAATGTATCGAAATAACGATAGCCCGCATAGAGACCCTCTTTGTAATTATTCTCAAAAAATTATTGGTTAAATTATTATAATAAGCTATAACAGGAGCGGCTAATGAAGATTGTTTTTTGAGAACCAATATCTTAGACTCTGCATCCCCCAAGCGTTTTCAAGCTTTTTTTCGGTTGTCTGTTCATTGTATTCCGGTCAACCTCTATCAATCCAAAGGTCATGGAAAAACCTTTCGCCCACTCGAAATTATCAAGCAGCGACCAATAACAATATCCACGGACAGGAATACCCTCTTCCATACACCGCTTCACACCTTCCAAAGCTTTTAGAATAAAAATCTCTCTTTCTTCGTCATCGGATGTAGCAATTCCATTCTCCGTCACTATCAAAGGAATCGGAAGTTCTTTATTGACCCTGCGAATGACATGCTCCAATGCCTCAGGGTAATTTTCATAATCCATTTGTGTTATCCGGGCGTCTCTCGGGTTAGGTTCAATGCCGTCTGCTCCGTAAACCGACCTGGTATAATTCTGGATTCCAAAAAAGTCATCTTCTATGATATAGGGAAGATAATGGCCAAATTCCGCATCCCACTCTTCCGATGCACGCGCCTCACCGCCTGGAACCGACTGAACATCGTGAAGGGACAAGGTAATACCCACCTGAAGTGATGGTTTGACTGCCTTCATGGCCGCTTTTGCTGCCTGATGTGCCCTTATCACTAGCATATCACCTTCTTTTGTCCTATCAGACAAAAATACATGAGGTTGCTCCATGCCAAAAAGCCTCCTGTTCTCCTCGGCTTTCCTCTTCATCTGATTCATCATCCCCAGATTCATCCCAACCTGTACATGACTCTCTACATTCTTTCCGTCATCAGCCGCAGTTGTTCTGTCTGTTGCATTCATTATCTTCATATATTTCTCTATGATAGCTGACAACTGCAGCCCCATATTGGCTTCATTGATTGTGCAGACAAAATTGATTTCATCTCCAAGCTGCTCAATCACATATTTACAGTAATCCGCAAAGTACCCAATAGTCTCTTCGTTCTCCCATCCCCCCTGCCGAATCAACCACATAGGTGATGAAAAATGATGCATTGTCACAATAGGTTCAATCCCATATGCCCTGCAGCACTTCAAAACATCTCTGTAATGTGCTATTTCATTGTCATCAAACCTACCCTGTTCGGGTTCTATTCTGGCCCATTCAATAGAAAAGCGATATGCATTCAGCCCTGCTTCTGCCATCAGCCGGATGTCTTCTTCAAATCGGTGGTAATGATCTACCGCCTTTCCCGAAGGTTCCACATAGTCCGAGAACTCCATATTCTCCTGTGCCCAACAATCACTGTAAATATTGTTTCCTTCCACCTGATGGGCTGCTGTAGCAGCTCCCAATAAAAACTCCTTTTCAAACTTAACCATAAAACGCCCCTTCCGTAAGATTCGTTAACATTACAATAAAATCTGCTGTTCTGGTAACGTCGTTCCTTTGACAGATACTCTGGCTTTTCCTGCATCTGTGACACGCACAGCTGCAAGGGCTCTTCCATAGTAACTGGTATAGCTGCCAGAAGTTCATCCGCATTGGATTCAATCCCCCTGTATGCTTTGTTGTTATGCGAACTCTGGCCGGAGCATAGGAGAGCGTGGTTATTTTTATTCCCTCCTGCGCAATATGGTTCCGTTCCAGAATACATAGTGTCACAGGTCTGAAAATGCCAGAGCCGCTATACCATCTGCAACATATTCTTCTTCTCTCTGTATAGTAATGATACCTACTCTTTTACTGCTCCGAGAGTAATTCCTTTTACAAAATATTTCTGCAGGAACGGATATACCACAAGCACCGGCAGGATGCCGATTACCGCAATAGCCATACGCACTGTGGTGGTGGGAAGGCTGCCCACCTGTATGCCCGACATCTTGGAGGCATTGTTGGCCAGAAACTGCACATTGTCATTAATCTGATTCAGCAGCAACTGAATTGTGTAATATTTGCTTCCTTCTCTGGCGCTCAGATAATACAGGCCGTTGTTCCAGTCATTCCAGTAGTTTAGTCCTGTCATCAGCCCGATGGTAGCCAGGATAGGAGCCGAAAGCGGAAGCACTATTTTCACGAAAATCGTAATCTCCCCGGCTCCGTCAATCCGCGCCGCCTCCACCAGAGAAGGAGGCACGCTGAAGGTGAAGTAATTCTTGACCAGTATTACATTGAATGCATTCATCATCAGTCCCGGAAATATCAACGCATAAACCGTATTCCTGATATGGAATATCTGAGTCCAGGTAAAGTAGCTGGCCACGATGCCCCCACTGAAAAGCATGGTAAAAATACACAGGAAATTCAGGATTTTCACCCCCGGCAATTCCCTATCGGACAAAGCGTAGGCGAACAGAGAAGTCACTACCATGCTCAGCGCCGTGCCCGATACCGTGACCACAGCCGTCATTACATAAGCCCTTCCGATGTCGGACCAGGAGGCGGCGATGTACTCATAAGCCGACAGGCTCCACGCCTCCGGAAAAAAGCTGAAGCCGTGCACAGTCGCCCAGGTATTATCCGTAAAGGAGGCGATAATCAGCAGCACAAAAGGGAACAGGGCGCATAGGGTAAACAGAATCATCACTCCGTTGGAAATAATCTGCCATACTGTGGATTCTTTTATTTTCATAGCCTTCACCTCCTAGAACAGCGCGTTTTCGGCACTGTATTTCGACACAATCTTGTTAGCTGTTATGACGAGGATAAAGCCCACAATGGACTGGAATACGCTGGCCGCCGAGGACATGCCATAGTCGCTTCGCTGCATCAGCGCATTGTATACATATACATCAATGGTCTGGGTCACCTCATACAGGGCTCCGGAATTCTTTGGTACCTGGTAGAAGAGACCGAAGTCAGAGGCAAATATGCGCCCTACCGACAGGATGAACATGGTAATGATGGTAGGTTTCAGCAGCGGAATCGTAATCTTCTTAATTTGCTGCCACTTTGTAGCCCCATCGATTCTGGCTGCCTCAAAGTAGTCCTGACTGAGGCCTACGATGCTTGACAGATAGATAATCATGGAATAGCCCGTTCCCTTCCAGATATGGCAGAATGTCAGGATAAAGGGCCAGTACTTCTTAGTCTGATACCAGTTGATTGTCTCCTTTCCCGCCGCCCGGAGCATGGCATTGATCAGACCGGTATCATTTGCCATAATCGCATATACCAGATAACTCACCACTACCCAGCTCATCAGATAAGGAAGCAGAATCAGACTCTGGTAGATTCTTGATGCGAACTTGCTCCGAACCTCATTCAAGAGAATCGCAGCGCCGATAGAGATGCAGGTTCCCAGAACAATGAATACCACATTGTACATCACGGTGTTGCGTATGATGGTAAAAGCCGTGTCAGACCGGAACAGGAACTTAAAATTGTCAAAGCCGCACCAATCGCTTCCGAAAAAACCCTGCACCACATTCAGCTTCTTAAAAGCGATGATGATGCCGAACATGGGGATATAATTGTTGCAAATCAGATAGATAATTCCTGGAAGGGCCATCAGATACATAGGGATTATTCTGCGCCAACGAATCTTCCTGCGGTTTAGAACCATCCCGTTGGGGTGTGTATTAGCCTTTGCAGCCATAAGGGTTTCCTCCTTTTTTAAATGCCTGCGGATCCTATACCCGCAGGCATCCTGTTCACACTTCTCGCAGCAATCTGTGCAAGTCCGGAAGAATGCCCGCACAAAGCGAACTCGTTCGCTTAGGCATTCTTCTGTGTGAAACTTAGATTTTCAAGTGCCTTGCTTTCAGCGCTTTGGGCAGCGTACTTTGCTGCCTTAGAAAATCTTTTCAGACTACTGCTGTGCAAGCCATGCGTCCAGCTGTTTCTGGTTCTCCGCAATGATCTCATCCTCGCCTGCTGCCTTCAGGGCATCCCTGAACTCCGGCAATACCACGTCAGGATTCTGGGCACCTGCCGCAATCAGACCGCAGTACTGCTGCACCACCGCAGATACAGCCGATGCCTGAGAAGATACCGGCGTGCTGTCGAATACATAACCAAGGGTAACGGATTTTCTATTGTCAGGGATACTGTTGTTGAGCTGCTCACACATAGTATAGTAATCCAATGTCATGGGTTCAAATACTGCGATGGTAGTCTTATCGCCATATACATGCATAGCCATGTTGTAAGGAGTATTGGCAGCATCCACGCCATCTGCATAGCGGATTACCATCTGCCCGTCCTTTTCTCCCTTTTCCACTACCTCATAGCTGACACCTTCCAATCCATAGGTCAGCAGATTGTCAATGGTATTGTCTGCATACATGTAATTCAGAAACTGGAAAGTCTTTTCCGGATTTTCACAAGTGGCGGAAATACCCCACATGGTGGTCTGGTACATAGATGTCTGGCACCAGGGCGCTATGGTATTGATGGGAACCATCTCATAGCCACAGTCTCTGGACATATTGGAAATCATATCCGTCTCTGTACTGCTGAAGCATCCCAGATAATAGCCTGACTGAATCTGAAGGGTGTTGGTATCCGTATTGGTGGCGGCATCTGCGGGAATATAGCCCTTCTGCGCCCAATCATACATTCTCTGTGCATAATCCCCATAAGCTTCTGACTGATACATGGACTCTACCGTGGTATTCCCCCCAAGGCCTCCGTCCATCAACACACCATCGGAGGTGCCGCCACCTAAAACATCAACCTCATGTAAATATGTATAAAAATCCGAGGTGGCTGTGTTGCCGGCTATGCAGTAGTACCCGTCTCCGTATTTTTCCTTATAAGCCGCAAACAGTGCTTCCAAATCATCATAAGAATAAACGGCATTTGCATCATAGGACATATTCAGTTCCTGCAGGATATCTGCCCTGGCAAAAAAGCCATAAGAGCGTGCCAGCTTTTCCTCCGAAGGGATTGCGTACAGCTTACCGTTATAATAACCACCTGCCACGGCGATGCCTTCTGCCGCTTTAATATCGGCACCATATGCGGCATACAAATCATCCAGTTCCATCAGAGCACCCATACTGAGATAAGGGCCGACTCCTGAAAAGAACACACTAATCAAATCCAGCTTGTCTCCGGAAGAAACCAAAAGGGTCTGCTGCGAATACAAATCAGCGAGACTGATGGGGTACATCGTCACTTTTACCCCAAGTTCAGGCCCCACCTCCGCGTTCAGAGCCGCCTCCACATCTGCCAGACCGGAAGGCTCCGCTCCCAGAGTGGGAACCGCCATCACGATTTCATAATAATCTCCTTCATCTGTCTGAGGTGTCTCCTCCTGTCCGGATGCTGTCAGCGTCCCAAGCGCCAATGCTGCTGTCAGCAGAAGTGCGGTCAACTTTTTCATTTTCATTGTCAAGTCCTCCTTGCTATTATGATATGTCTATGACATCTTTCTGATAGTTCATATTGTAGCAGAATCCTGTCTTTTCTTTCTTGTATCTTTTTACCAAAAAATGATAAAATTCCACACAAAAATAGTACTATTTGACCGCATGGTAAAATTGTGTTATTTCCGTTTCTGCATTTTTGCTCTATATTCTCTATTCCTGCCCTCTTCCAGCTATCCCTGCATCCTGCCTGTATTCCCGGGGTGTCTTGTCCGTATATCGTTTGAATGCTTTCGTGAAATAGGAGTAATTATGGTATCCTACCATAGCGGCCACAGTCCCCACCGCAATATCCTCCTTCTTCAAAAGCTCCATGGCCAGCTTCATCCTCTGTTCCGTGATATAGTCCACCAACGTCATATCATGCTTCTTCTTGAACAAACGACTTAAGTGAGTAACACTCATATTTGCCGTCATTGCCAACTGCTCCACGGAGATGGGCTCTGCGAGATGGAGTCTGATATAGCTCTCCACCCGGTTTATTGCCTCCCTGGGATATATTCTTCCCTCCTCTGGAATCTCCTCCACTAGCCCTTTCCCGGATTCCAGCTTCTTTCGGGACAGGACATCCTTCACCTTTCTCTCTGCTTTACGCAGAACCTCCACCACCTCATAAGTATCTGCAGGCTTAAGGACATAACCCACACATTCCAGTTCGATAGCCCGTTTTGCGAACGCAAAGCTGTCATGACAGGTCAGGAAAATACACTGGATATCAGGCTTCTGCTCCTTCACCCACTTCACCAGATCCAGTCCGCTCCGCAATGGCATCTCGATGTCGCACAGAAGCACTTCAATCTCCTTCGTCCGCAGCAGGTTCACCGCCTGAGCGTAGCTTGTAGCCGTAAAAATTTCATCAAAATGCAGTTCATCCCAGGGGACATCGTCCACCAATCCCTGAATAGCCAATACCTCGTCATCTACAATTAAAAGGTTCATCCTTGCGCCTCCTCCCAGGGAATCTCAATGAATACCTGCGTTCCCTCTCCCAGCCTGCTGGTAATATGGAGTTTTGCCTCACCATCATACATCAAAGCCATTCTGCGCCTGCAGTTCCAGATGCCGATATGCTTCCCTGTCTCGTTTTCCAGTATCCCCCCGTCTTTCAGAATCCGCAGAGTCTCCTGGTCCATGCCGTTCCCGGTGTCACATACAGTGATTCGCAGCTTTCCTTCCTCCTGCACCGCTACCACGAAAATATCTATTTTTCTTTCCATATCCAGCGCATATTTAATCGCATTCTCCACAAAATTCAGAATCAGCAGAGAAGGAATCAGCCCTTCCTCCCATTCCTCCGCCACATCGCACAGATATGTGAAACGATCCGGAAAGCGCACTTTCTGAATCTCCATATAATTTGCCACACAGGCAAGCTCCTCCCGCAGCCTCACTTTCCCCTCCGTATGCCATAATGCATAACGAAGATAGTTGGCAAGATATTTGGTGAAAGCCTTTATGGTCTCCAGATTATTCTGTCCTCGGGATTTGGCCAGACTGAAGATGATATTCAGACTGTTCAGTATGAAATGGGGATTTACCTGAAGCCTTAAGTTCGTGGCCTCGACTTCCATCCGCTCCAGTTCCTTCTCAAACACCTGTATCTTCAGATTCACCAGACTGTCTGCCATCCGGTTGAACCGCTGATTCAGCTCTGTGGCATCCTTATTCTCCCCGGACACGGCAATACGGTAATCTACATCGCCGTCCTCCAGCTTTCTCATGGCTTCCTTTACCGTCTGCACAGGACGAATCAGAATCTTGGACAAGGCAAATATCAAAAACGGCATAATGATAAGGTATATCGTTGCCGCCCAGGCAAAAAACTTGATTGCGGACGGAATTGCGCTTCTGATTTCTTTCTTTTCCACCCAGATTTCAGCATACAGACCGTTTTTGCCTATAGGAGTCTTCCGGTTTTCATAGCCGGTCTTTTCCGTCTGTAGCCATTCACCAAACGATACATCAACATGCTCCATTTGGATATCACCGAGGATATCCTGCCGGATTCCATCCATCTCCAGAAACGCGCCCTGATAAATTCTATCCTCTCTTGAAACCAGCATCAGCCACTGCTTTCCATCAGCCTCGATAATCCTCCACCCTGCCAAATCCCACAGCTTCTCCTTTTGCTCTGTAATATAATTCTGCAGCGCCGACCGGCTGTCCTGAAAGCTGTACGACACAGCCACATTAACAAAATCCTGCTCCGGCAGATAGAAAAAATAGCCATCGGCACCGGCAGAAGACGAACTCACTTCCCTGTTCAGCTCCTGCCAGTATAGAGCGGCTGCCACCACATAGTCATCTGAGGCTTTCAGATTCAGCAGACGAATCCGGTAATCATTTCTCCGGCTATTGTTCAGATAGGTTGCTGCCACCTGCATCCTGTCGCTGAGGGTTTTGATATGCAATTCCAATGTATGCTGAATGCTGTTCATGACCTGCGAACGGTATACCAGCTGCACTTTCACAGAGTATGCTGTTGCTAATACCAGCAAAGGCAGCAGGAGCACGCTAATCACGCACAGAACCTGGCTCAGCATAGAACGTTTTTTCCACCATCCCATTCTATTTCCTCATCCTATACTGCTTAAAAGTTAAAATTGCCGAGTAACCCGACTACATAACGCCAACTATATACGTTTAACCAGTGCAGTACGGTAAATTCTGGCGCTATCTGGTATATCTCTCCAGCAGGACTTCCCCAACCAGACCCGTAGGCTCCATAGGCGCCACCCCTGTCAGCATAGCCATCATATCGCCCTTTCCGCTCATCTTCCTCTGCAGAGTGGTAGCCACTTCAATCCGCAGCTGATTCTCGCCGGGCATGACGAGACTGCCGATTTCAAATTCGTATGGCCTGGTAATGGCCATTCCGGCATTCTGCCCATTGACCCAGACTTCCACACCCTCATAGGCGTCTGTAATAGTCATAACCAGCTCTTCCGCCGCTTCCTCCAGAAGGAAGGTATTCTCATAGGCAATAAAACCCGAGAAATTCGGTCTTAATTCCCCAAAGCTGCGCAGAATCTCTATCTCGCCCACAGCAGTGAATTCCGGATACTGCAATGCTTCCGCCACAGATATCTTCCAGGGACCTTCTACTGCCTTTATCACTGTCCTGGGCTTCTTCCAGACAGGGATGTCTCTGTTTCCGATTCCTTTTTCCAATACCAGCACGACTTCCTCATAAGGCGCAATCTGCAGGTCAACATACAACCTGTCCCCCTCCACCCTTACAGGCACATGGTACAGACGATTTTTCATGGCCTCGTATAAGACCACATCCTCCTGCTCGAACTGCCCTCCCCAGGGCAGGGTAATCTCACCCGCATAAGTCTTTCCTGTGGATTCGTTATTCAGCACATAAAATACCGCATCCTCTTTCTCATAGTGATAATAGCGGAGCTGCTTATATTCCGGCACAATTGAAATTTCCGCCAGTCCCATTTCCCGGACAGTACAGGCCAGATCTCCCAGGGCAACTGTCCTGGCTCCGCTCTCCTTCACTGCCTGAACCAGTTCGCGGTCATCCTCCCACAAGTCACTGATGCCGGAGGGATAATCCTCCACAAAAATGACAGGATAGTCATTTTCCCCGGCCTCTATCACGAACCGCGCTACAGCTTCCGTAATATACTCCGCATAGGGTATGATGAATACCCGGTAAACATTCCCGTTCACAGACAGCCCCTTAGTGGTATCCGTCTTATAATGTTCCCTTTTCACGAACACATCCGAGGGAAGAATGTCCAGATCAATCTGATTCTCCATCAGCTCAGCGCACACACTTTCATTCAGCATGCATTTTCCTGCCCATTCAGCTTCCCCATGGTAGAGCACCGCAGCAGGAGCTACGCTTCTGCCGTCGTTGATCACATGGCACATCCTGTTCATATACCCCATCAACTTTCCGAAATGGCGGTACTGGGGATTATTCCCATGGGCATAGAAATGGGGCGGGCAGTCAGGATCCGGAAAGTCCTTGCCTGAAAAGGCATGGGGCACAAAACGGTTCACTCCACGCACCAGGAAATGATCCGTCAGATATTTCTCCAGATGCACGCCCTCGCTCCATCCATAGGCGCCAAAAATCTCGCACATGGTGCGTCCCTGTTTCCTGGGGTCTATATGGGCATAGGATGTCCCCAGCTTCCCCAGCTCGAAGTGATAGAATTCACCGCTGGCACCTGGAGCACCGGCAAAACCTCTCCTGCCCACATGCTCTCCTTCCGGCATGACCTGACCTCCGATATCATCGATGCCGGACATATGCTGCCCCTCCATGGCGCGGAAGAAATGGCCCTGGCTGCTGCCCAGACGCGCGTGTTGGTTCTTGTCCTCCACAATGTGGCCGATATACTCTACTCCCCTCTCCTGACACCAATCTCCCAGCTTCCTGCTGAAGCACCTGGCTACCAGCCGGCTGACTATGTCCATATAGGCATAGCGGACCTTGGCTGTCCGCGCCTTATCCTCCATATCCATCCAGAGAGCGGCCATATAGATGCCCCAATCCTCCCCTAAACGGGCCCGCAGAGCCTCTGACAGCTCCTCGCTCCAGGGCAGGGGCATCTTCTTTTTGCCCACAATCTCATCAAAATCAAAGCCTATGCAGTTCCCGATGCAGGGTTCATCTGAGAAAAAGCCTGCCAGCACATTGCCGAAGTACTGCCTGTAATGCTCGTAATGGGGCTCATAGACCTCCTCTATCTGCACCTGACAGGAAGCATCGGAAACCATATTGATATAACCGCATTTCCCGCCGCCGTTCCTGGTAAGGTAATAGATATAGACTGCCCATTTCCCCTCTGGCACATCCCAGGTAAACTGCCCCTTCTCATCCACCAGTCCGGTCAGCTCCACTCCATCCATGGCAAGCCTTCCTGTGCTGGTATAAGGATACGCCACCACTTTTACCAGAGAATTGTCTTCATACCATGTCTTGAAGGGATCCTGATTAAACACAGAGTCTCCGGCCATGTCAGCAAATGGGGATCTCCAGTTCACCGCTGCCAGAATGTCAAAGCTCATCTGAGGGGTGGGACCGTTCACCTCCATCATCTGGAACATAATATACTGCTTCTGCAGGGAGATGTCATGCTCAATCATCTTTCCCGCGGCCTGTCCCGTTGGGAAATGGGCATCGTCCAGAATCCAGACCCGCATTCCTCTGCGCCTGGCTTCGTCCAGCAGGATATCCACGTCATGCCACCAGCCTGGCCCGGCAAAGTCGGGATGGGGCCTGGCCTCCAGACACACCTCGTTAATATTGGCGTCCTGAATTACCCCCATATACTTCCGCAAGACCTCTTCCGATTCCCCATGCTGCCAGAAAAAAGGCAAAATATAATTACCTGTATCATTCTCAAGTACCTGCTGCAATGTCCTGTTCATAAACTTCACGTGCCTCCTTTATATATATTGCTTACATTTAAAATTGCTGAACACCCCGACTACATAATGCCAGCTGTATGCGTTTAACCAGTGCAATACGGTAAATTCTGGTGTTATGTAGTATAACATCTGTAGTTACAATTATATATTCCGGCTTGTCCGCCGTAAAGAAATTATCATACCAAAAAGTAGAAAAATCCTGTCTTTGCATATTCAAGTGATACTGCTTTAAAACTGCCTTGTAAAATCATATCCGGGAAAAGGCACAGCCCGAAGGGGAAAACAGGCATCACATTCCCGGAATGACAGCCAATACAGCCTGTTTATTCATCCCGGTAAATACTTCTCCCAAACTCATATGCCTCCTGCAAATGGCGGTTTTTGTTAATCTGAGGTTTTCCGTTTGTATCGCCGGATTCTCCTGGGCAATGCCATGGAACCTCTCAATAAACGTCTTTATTCTGGATGAAACTGTCCAGAAATACAGTGGTGATGCAAAAACAACACAATCCGCTCCCTTGATTTTGGGAACTATCTTATTGGATGCATCTTTCTGAATACACGGCTTCCCATAAAGGCAGGTATTACAGCCCATGTCACACTGATTGAAAGCGATGCAAAAAACATGGTCACCAGGAACGGAAAAGGTACCTTCGACCTGGATTATAACATTGTGTTTACTTCCATTCCTGTAGAGTATTCCAACGCACCCGGAAACCTTAAACTGCTTATAAAGGGATTGCCGTATGAAACAATTCCAAAGGAACTCCCGGATGGAAGGAAATCTCTCCCATGGAAAAGATTCCACCTCCATCACCTACCTTCTCCATTCACCGGACAGGAAAAAGCTGGAGTTCAAATTCGATGTAGCACTGATTCTGGAAAAAGAAAATGAGGGCAGCAGGCTGATTCATGATAAGCAAAGCGAAAGGTTTATCTGGAACCAGATTCCGCAGTCCAGGAGCCTAATGATGAAAAACAGCTAGGCACATAAATAAAGAATCCTGCAATACAAAATCCCTCTGTCCAACCAGTAACTTGACTGTCCAGAGGGATTTTTCCATCATTCTTTTATTTCCTTTACAATCTTTTCCAGTTTAAGCCATGGGCCGGTGCAGGACTGTTTCCAAATCACCTAATCGAAACATTCTCATCTTTCCTTCCTGCGCAAGCATACATCTTTCGTGAAGCAGTGTTATTTCATTTTTTTCCGTTTCTAAACGATCCAGGCAAATCAAACTGCTGATCGTGCCCGCAAATTCATACTTCCACACATCCGCCTGCCTGCTTCCTGCCCCTTCTGAATCTGCCATCAAAACCACCGCACACCCGCTTTTCTTCGCAAGCTTCTCCAGCTTAATCAGAACTGAATAGATCAGAGCCGGAGGGTCCTGATAAACATCATATTCCAGATATTCCTGAATAGGGTCTATAATTACCATCCGGATATCGTAGTTTTCCACTATCTGCTCTATACTGTCGTCTCCCAGTGTGACCGGAAGCGTATCATTTACTGCATAAATGCGGGACAAATCAGTTCCTGCAGATCGACAAAACCAAAACCTATGGAACTACCAAAGAAAGTCATTGGTCAATTTACCGTTGGTAGGGGCGCTGTATGGTATCATTGCAATGTTATCCTCGCGGCAAAGACTAGCTATTTCCTGCTCTTCCTCACGGAACATCTGATTATAATGCCCCGTATGGATACAGATTTCGCAAACGCATGCTATTCCACCAACGTGTTCGCCTATGCGAGCTGTCATGCAAAGCAATTGGAAATGCCGATTAATCATGCCTCACCGGCCCTGATCATACGGTTAAAGCCGTTCATGATATCATAAAGCGGGGTATTCCAGTCCCACATATGGTAAATATACAGATCTACATATTTTTAAAGGTGCGAATCCAATTTTACGTATAGGAATGTTAAGTTGCTGATAAAACAAAAAAGGGGAAAGACCACAAAGGGGACTTTCTCCTTGATTACTCCTCATCCGTAAATATAACAATACTCTCTGCCTGGCAATCGAGAATTTTGCATAGTCGTTCAAGCGTATTCATTGTTATGCTCTTATTTCTTTTCAGGTTTGTAATGGTATAAGGGCTGAAATTGTGCTTATATATTAGCGTATATGTCGTTACATTCTTTTCTCGCATTGTTTTCCACAATGGTTCATAGCTAATCATCACATACCCCCTTTAGCAATCATATTTTCATTATGATATGAAAATTGGGGCTTGTATATTAACAAATATTTGTCTATATTAATATCAAAAAACAAGGAGGATGTGCGTATGGATTACAAAAAGGCGGCACAGGAGATGTTTGAAATTCTAATTTTAGAAAGTGACATAGAAGCATTTAACCTTCTGTGTAGCAGATATCCCGAACTCGTGGACGAATATGTTCGTAAAACCGAGGAAGAAATAAAAGATATTGAACTGCCCGAAGAGACCGCAGAAGAAAAACAAGCGCAATGGGAGCGATTATGTGTGAAGATAAGAGCAGAACACGGGAAAAACGCAATATAAAAAAATGCCCCCAGGACAGCCAATAACATAGCTGTCCAGAGGGAGGATTTTTTCCATCATTTTTTTGCTTCCTTCACGATCTTGTCCAGTACCTCATCCACACACGATACCTCTCCTTTTTCTTTCAGATATTTTGCAAGTCGGTACAGATCAAGGCCCTCCAGTGGAACACTCTCCCGGACATGCCGGCAGCATGCGCCGCACTGCCGACATTGAAACGGAAAGCTTTGCGAGGAAGAAATCGGGGCCATTCTTTCCATAATATCGTTCATTTCTATTCTCCATTTTTCATATTTGCTCTCAACAATCTGCTGTTTTCATATCTCCCTGCCGTTCTCTTGATTTCCGCAGTTTCTGCAGTTCTGGCAGTCCAGCTATCTGCGAAAGCACCTCAATCTGACAGTAGCGGAAAATTTGAGCCCTGGAGAGCAGTTTCCCAATCCGTTTCGGAGTTTCTTTTCCAATCGCACCATAAAGGCACAGCGGCTGTAACTCCAGCCATTCTTCTCCCTTTTCTGCTACCGGATAGGAATGTTCTGCCTGATGTTCTGTAATTTTCCACCCGACACTCTCCAGCAATCCTGCCAGCTCCCGGTAATACACAGATTTGCTTTTCGGATCCGGCCATCCATCCGTCATGTCATAACCTGACTTTATCCAAAATACTGCTTCTATATACGCCATATAATCCTTCCTTTCTTAATCTTCGGTTTTCTTCTCCGTCCCCGCTGTCATTCCGTGAATCGCTTTATAGCGTTCCACCCCTTCCACATCCAGTTTGGCCAGGCGTTCCAGATCAAAAGCGACCTTTGCATATTGGCAGTATCCTGAATACCCATACTCAGGAAGTACGCTGCCCAACTTATGCTTCCGGATAAATTCCAGCTTCTCTTTGCTTGCAAAATCATCAATAAACGCTTCGTTTACTCCTACAACTTCAAATGGAAGGCTGACCGTCAGGTCGTCAAAATCTTCCAGTTTACTGCCCTTTACATTATAAAGGCCGATGTATAATCTGTTTCTGTCCCTGTAAGCATCTACTTTTATCACCAAATCTTCATGCCCGAATTCCCAATCATAGCTTAATGTTCTGATATCACTCATACGCCGCCTCCTTCTTTCCTGTTTTACATTTCACATCATCTGCATAATCTGTAAGACAACTGTTGTCATCTCCCAGCCATTCCCGAATGCGATAGGTGTGCTGCTACTTCCTATACCTGCTCATTCTCCTGGTCCATAGCATAACGAAACAAGCCTCACTCCGGCCGCAAAACCACTCCTATACGCCTGCCTTTCCAATTCACATAAATATGTTTTGAATGATGGCTCCAGTAAAGTTCTTATTTCCTGTGACAATGCATCATTTAATACCCGTTCAAACAGCATCCACGCTTGTCGTGTTTCTGGTTTATCTGCGTGATGGTTCATCCAATGCTCATATTGAATCTGTAATGCATCCATGCCTGTCTCTCCTTTTCCCAAGTTTAAAAATACTTCTGTATCTATGCCTGACCGCAAGCTCAGTTCCTCCTTCCACCTTTTTCTAATGCAATCAACCAGCATTATTTACTCCTCTTTCCTGCTTTTCAGTATTTCCCCCTTTCTGATACGCATGATTTCTTAACCGCTACGATGGCTGACCAACTCCCGCGCAAACAAAAAAGGCATTGACTATTTCTTTACGAAAACAATCAATGCCATTCTTACTTGTTGTAAATGCGCAATCATCCTGTCAAATTATGAGTATCTCCCCCCTTTCAATACGCAACAAAAAAAGACACTCAAACCATAATGATTTTTCTGTGTCTTTCTGTTTCAACCTGTGTGCTTTCATAGCACAAAAAATATTTCCCTGGCGGGATGCTTACGGATCATCCGAAGCAAAAATTTCAAAGCCTGAATCTCTTCACGCCAAAATTTATAGTTTTACCATAACATGTCGCGCGGCAAATTAATGTTC
>DKWE01000029.1 GCA_002491565.1 Lachnospiraceae bacterium UBA7160
CAAATACCCCGCTGCTCTGCAGTGCTCAAGCTTGATACCCCGTTGCTTGCAGTGGGGTCTTTGATTGAATGCATTAGGGTATGAGCTTCAGATTGCAGAGCGTGGAAATGTATGAACTTGAACAGGCGGCGGACGATCCGGTAGAACAATCCGTTTTTTGATACTTTACAGGAAATTTAAGCACGTTTATAATAGGAGGTAACACATCAGAAAGGAGCATTACTATCATGAAAAAATTAGGATTTGGGCTGATGCGGCTTCCGTTGACGAACCCGGACGATACGAAGAGCATTGACAAACCGGAGGTCTGTCGGATGGCGGATCTGTTTCTGGAGAGGGGTTTTACGTATTTTGATACGGCATATATGTACCACGAGTCTGAGAGTGAGCGTGCAGTGAAGGACGTGCTGATGACGCGCATCGACCGTGACCGCTATACGCTGGCATCGAAGCTTCCGGTGTCTATGCTGAAGGAAGAGGCAGACGTGGAGCGCATTTTCAATGATCAGCTGGCAAAGACAGGAGCGGAGTATTTCGATTACTATCTGCTGCACGCGCTGAGCCGCAACAATTATGAGACGGCAAATCGGCTGGACTGCTTTGGCTTTGTGCAGAAGAAAATGGCAGAGGGAAAGGTGCGTCATTTCGGCTTTTCGTTCCACGACAGTGCGGAGATGCTGGACCGCATTCTGACGGAGCATCCGGAGGTTGAGTTTGTGCAGCTGCAGCTCAACTATCTGGACTGGGAGGATAAGAAGGTGCAGTCCCATAAGTGCTACGACACGGCAGTAAAGCACGGCAAGAAGGTAGTCGTGATGGAGCCGGTGAAGGGCGGTACTTTAGCGAAGCTTCCGGAGAAGGCGGAGAAGCTGCTGCGCGAGGTGCATCCGGACTGGTCGAACGCGTCGTGGGCGGTGCGGTTCGCGGCAAGCCTGGAGAATGTCATGGTCGTGCTGAGCGGCATGTCCACGATGGAGCAGATGGAGGACAACTCCAGCTATATGCAGGACTTTGCCCCGCTTTCCGAGGATGAAAAGAAGGTGCTGGAGCAGGTCGTAGAGATCATCCACGAATCAGCGAAGATTCCATGTACGGCATGCCGGTACTGCGTGGAGGGTTGTCCGCAGCAGGTCGCGATTCCGGAGTATTTTGCGCTGTACAATGAAGAACTGACTGATAGAGGCAATCCGCTACATAAAGAGCGCTATGAACAGCTCGCGAAGGAGCACGGCAAAGCCTCCGATTGCGTGGAGTGCAGTCAGTGCGAGGGTATTTGCCCGCAGCATCTGCAGGCGATCAGCTGGCTGAAGAAGGTTGCGGAGACGTTTGAAAAATAGGTTGGCGATCAGCAGGTGGAAGAATACCATAAAGATGTTTGAAGAGTAAGCAGGAGCAGGAAGGGATGGAAGCGTTCGGATAC
Organism: Lachnospiraceae bacterium UBA7160; assembly: GCA_002491565.1. Classification (GTDB taxonomy): domain Bacteria; phylum Bacillota; class Clostridia; order Lachnospirales; family Lachnospiraceae; genus Choladousia. The sequence continues at coordinate 1,421 of DKWE01000029.1, forward strand.
TGAGAAACGGCGAGGCCTGCTGACACAGGTTAATTTACCTTTGGTGCCTAAAGTATGGTTAATGAACGAAATCATTTCTGTTTTATCAGCATAGATTCCTCTGACTGCTGATGCAAATCCGGCATTTCCAACATGTAAATAGTCTCCCACGGTCTGACAGCCTCCTTCCTGAGTTTGTTTTGCGGGATTCAGATCCAGAGGATGCCTTAACATACGGTATGATGATGTGTCAAGGGATTTGGCTTTCCACTTCTGAAACTGCAATGCAGTATTGCGCAGTGATAGATACAACTGTATTAGTTTCTGCAATGCTTAGAGGCTCTACGCCGAAGGAAATGCTGGGTATCGTTACTGGATGTTACTGAAATGAAATGCAGTGAGTGAAAATAAAAACGGTCGGGTAGTCAGATTCCGGGCCGTTTTTTATGTCTTAATTTACTGGATTATTTTGGCAGCCGCAGCAAAAAGGTTGCCCCGCCGCCGGGAGTATCGTGAAGCAGGAGCTGGCCGTGGTGAAGCCGGGCGATCTCTCTGGCGATGCACAGGCCGAGGCCGAAGTGAGACTTTGATTTGCGCGCGGGGTCTGCGCGGTAGAAGCGCTCAAAGACAGATTCTTTCTGCGCGTCCGGGACGCCGGGGCCATTGTCCGAAACGGCGATGGTAAAGTCTGTGCCGGTGCAGGTAAGCGAGAGCCGGACGTGTCCGTGGGCAGGCGTGTAGGAGAAAGCATTGTCGATCAGGATGCCAAGGAGCTGGCGAATGCGCTCCGCGTCGCAGATATAGGGTGCGACAGCGTCGTCCGGCAGCTGGATGTCCCACCCGAGCCTGAGGGCGGCGGCCTGTGGCTCATAGGCTTCCCACACCTGGAGCAGCAGCGTGTCAAGCTCTGCGGCGGCGGGCCGGATGCTCCAGCTCTGGCTGTCCGCATTTGCAAGCTGCAGCATGTCCGTGATCAGGCGCGCCATGCGCTGCCCTTCAGATTCGACGGTTTCCAGAAACTGCGCGTCATTCGGCAGAACCCCATTTTTCACGGCGGCGGTATTGGTCAGGATGACGGTTAATGGGGAACGGAGCTCGTGGGAGGCAGATGCAACAAATTGCATCTGCCTTTTGCGGTTTTCTGCGAGCGGATGAAGCATTCTTGCCGTAAAGCGCCAGAAGAAAATGGCAAGTAGGGCTGCAGAGACGAGATCTGCGAGGAAGAAAAGAAGCCGCTGGCGCATGATTGTTGCCTGCAACGGTTGAAGCGGATGGAGTGCCACGACTCCGATAGAGCCTTTGGTGCGGGGGAGGACTGCGGCCGAGGCATAATACCGGTTTTTACCGGGGGCTTCAATAGAAAATTCTACATGGCGGGTCAGAGAACCGGAAGCGTCGGCAGATGACGGGTTGATGTGGTATAGGGAGGCTGCGTCATCGGCTGCCAGTTCAAAAAGTGTGCGGAGCGTATCAGCCGCTGTTGTATTTGCATCCGACAGGCTTTCAAAAAAGAGTGACTACAAGCGTGTGCTTCGGAAGGGCTGAAAGGTCTGGCTTCGAAGGAGTGCGCGATCAGTGAAAGCTATGCCTGGACGCTTCCGGAGCGGCTATACACAGTCTGTGCAGGCAGCTGGCTTCTCTCCGATCATGGCCAGGTGAAGAGCGATTTTGACACTGGCTTTCCGGTCAACCGCATGGCCTTTGACCATATGCTGCAGGATCCTTATGAAGGGGGAGTCGGATACTTACTCTCTGCTCTTGAAGAGGCGACTGGCGAGACGTCAGAGCTGATGGTTTACTGGCCGTCCGGGGAAGAACTGGAACGCATGAGCGCATGGGTGGAGAAATTGACAGCGCGCGCGGATACGGATGTGGTTGTGCGGGATGCCGTGCTGGAACAGACGTATCGCTGCCTGTGTGGTGAAATCGGGGCGGAAGAGGCTGTGAATGCGATGATGCAGAAAATTAATCTGTATCTGTCGGAGTAAGGAGAATGGCGCGATCTGCTGGTATCTGAGACTGGAGATATGCAGGCAGAGAATAAGCAGCGTCAATCCAGGGAACCGCTGATTAAATCCGCACTATCACACAGGCGTGAGATGTGGTACAATATTATCATCGAAGGGAAAGCCGTGCCGAAAGTGAAACATGTACGGATATTGAGTAGCACTGCCGCCCGTAGGAAATGAAGTGGAAATTCTGATGAAGATTAGGGAGGAACTAAATGTCATTACTTTCAGACTATGAGCAGAATACGGCATGGAAGTATGAGCCGTTTTTTCTTTGGGGTGCGGGATCCGGAATATGGAGAGATTACCTATGAACAGGCTTTCAAAGAACTATATGACAGAGCAGAAAAATACCTGGATGCCTTTGAAATTGAATACAGAAAGCAGGGAGCATCCATGCAATGCGAATGAGAGAGGCGGCAGACCTATCTGCCAGACAACAGAACGACAGGTATTTCCCGCGATCATTGCACAGGACAAAGTGCTGTACAGGAGGACAAAGATGGATTTTAATGATGAGAAAGATTATATCATGCGGATCATCAAGGAAATGGTGCGGGTACTTTTTTCTCTGATGCTTGGAAAGCAATATCAGTCTGTGGAGCTGCCCGCTGAGAATAAGTATGAGGTTTCCGGAAAAGCGCTGGAGGAATTTGAGGAGATGGTCGATCAGGGGCTTGTAAATGAAGCGGAAAATCTCTTGCTGGAGCGTATTGATTACACGAGCAAGGAAGAAGTACTTGCGGCGCTGCTGTTTTACCAGTATGTAAGCGAGAAGGAAGAGGAGTTTCTGACAGCCCATAACTACTCGAAAGAAGAGGTGCTGGATGGGATTAAGAGGCTGGCGGAACATGCAGGGCATGGAGAGGTCAACACGATATTTACAGAGATTTAATAGCGGAAGTTCACCTCGATCTCCACGACCTCACTGTCAGTGCCGACGCGCATGGCGGGCCCCCAGATGCCGACGCCGGAAGTCACGATGCTGGTCATGTGGCCGATCTGGAGGCGGCCGCAGGCATTTTTCCATCCGAGGTACGTTGTGAGATTGCCCGGAAAGAGCTGGCCATCGTGTGTGTGGCCGGAGAGGACAAGGTCCGCGCCAGCTTTGGCGAGCTCGTCAAGCTCAGAAGGCTGGTGATCGACAACGATAACTGGACGCGTGCGGTCGAGGCCGGCGAGCAGCTGCTGTGCGGAAAGGCGTGTGATTCTGCTTTTTTTCTGGCAGGAAGCGTCCAGGCGGCCGCAGAGATAGAAGGACCCGTCTATCAGCAGCACCTGGTCCTCCAGCAGGGTGATATCCGCATCCTTTAAAAACTGCTCCATACGCGGATCACTGCCAACTGCATGGCCGGAAGAAAACGTGAAGCCTGCCAGTATCACTTCGCTCACATCATGATTTCCCCAGCAGGCGACAGAGCCATAGGTGCTGGTAAGCCCTCGCAGCTCGGCAGCGATTTCCCGCGGCTGGCGGATCGCGTCGAAGTCATTGTCAAAGATATCGCCTGCGAATACGATCAGGTCAGGGTTCATTCCGTTGATAATTTGTTTCATTCGGCGCATGTGGGCAAGACCAATACTGCCGCCGAGGTGCAGATCCGCCACGAGAGCGATGCGGAGGCTCTGAATTTTACAGGCAGGCATATCAGGAATTTTAGCTCCGGAAGGGGCGGATGCCCTGCTGACAGCAGCAGCTCCTGCAGGGTTTCCAGAGGAAGGACAGGGTTTTGCCAGCGCCACCTCATAGCGTGTCTTTTTGATATGCGTTGCATGCAGAATGCCGTATGTGGAAATGAGAATCACCGACGCGAACACGATCCCTCCGGTAATCCGGTAGAAGTCCTCATGAATCGGAGAAAAGAGGGAACGGCGCTGTACGAAGCATGCCAGGATACGCCCAAGATCCATCATCAGCAGAAAAATCAAAAGGTACATCAGGATGCCGAGCCAGAAGTTGTTGACTGTGCGCGTGAATGCCTTGAATTTCCCGCGCCCGAACGCCGCTGCGAGCGGAGACAGGGCAAGCAGGATGTAGCACAGCAGAAACGGCGCGACGAACCACGGCGTCCCGAGAAACGAATGCAGAGTCCGGAACCACAGCAGCATCCGGCTGATCAGGTAAAAATTGAGCAGAATATAAAATGGGGAAAGCAAAACTGCGCCCATGAACCGTTCCTCCGTAAAAATAGCGTTACAGATCAGCTGCCAATTTGATAATATACTGCTGACTGCACGTAACAAAGTGCCGCCGGAAGCAGCAACCGCGTATCAGGTGCAGGGCACCGAATCGTAATCACGTTTGCGCTTCTGGCGGCAGTCATATGTTGCGCTCTGTAAGTAGCTATATATCAAGTATCGCGCTCCAGACTGTATGGAGACTTATCCCTCTATCTCAGCCATCAGATCGTCGAGAGAATCAGTGGTAACTGCCTCGCCGGACTCAACTGCAGCAAGCGCTTCATCCGGAACGGTGATCGTTACGGAGTCCGCTTCAGTCATGGATGCGTTCACGGAGAGATCGTTCAAGATCAGCTCGATGGAGGTTGAGCTGCCGTCTTCGGACTGTGCAGAGGCGAAGATACCTGCGAGCATTGCGTTGACCGAAGTCAGATCAGTGCCATTGAAGTCGATGTGCATGCCTACCGGGAAGTAGGTCGCTGTGTCAACATAGTATTCCAGATTCATCTTGAAGCCTTCCAGCAGGGAAAGCACCATTGTGACATCTTCAGTCATGATCTCCTCGCCGGTGAGCTCGGAAGCCTTGGTCATCATCTGCTCAAGCGCAGCTTTATCAACCGTCGCGCTCAGAAGATAGCATTCGGTGCCATTGAAATCGGCTGCTTCCGGAGCAAGGGCAAAGTCAATCCCCCACTCTGCGAACTGATCCGGTGTGATGGTGACAGCGGATGGATCCTTCAGAGAGGAAATCTGAACAGAATCCTCTGCCTGGTATGCCCACTTGCCTTCGCCGGTTGCGGAATCCTCTGTGTATACATAGGACGCAATACCACCATCTTCAGTGGGTACCATGTACATTTTCATCGTCATCGTCTGTGCCTGTCCCAGCACGTTCATGTCAAAGCTGCCCTCCATCTGCATGCCGAACGGCTCAATCGAAGCGCTGATATCGAAGCCGCCATTGCCAGTGACATTTACCGGGGTTGTCGTCTCTCCGTCGCTGACATTTACTGCGAGATCCATGTTCATATCCATAGTCATAGTCTCAGCGTTTACATTGTTGGAGACCTCCTGCATCTGAGAGAGAACGGACTCAGCTGTCTGTGTGTTGTCAAATCCGCAGAGCATAGACGCCGCGCCAAGGGTTGCAAGTGTAAGTACCAGTTTCTTTTTCATATCCCAAATTCCTTTCTGTATGAATACGGTTACTGGGCTGTAAGAAAAATCTTCAGCTCCATTTCTTTTGCTTTTGTTATTATAGCACCGCGACTTCAGAGTGTCCAGAGAAAGAAACTGGAAGCGCAAAAATTAAGGAAATCCTCAGGAACAACTGCAGAAATGGGAAATGCTGGAAAACGCCGTTCTTTTTTGCGAAAAATAATTCTTGAAAACAGAGGGCACTGTGGTATGATAAGGGGGCGGCGGTGCCAGATATGCGAAATGTGCAGGATGCGACGAGCGTCGTACTGGGACTTAGATCTCCAATATTGCAAGGCTCAGGATGCGATGAGCGTCGCACTGGGACTTAGATCTCCAATATTGCAAGGCTCAGATTGCAATGAGGCAGACCCGGATGGCCGCACCGACGGAAGAAAGAAGGACAGGAATATGAACTATACAGAAGCAGTGACATACATAGAGGAAGTGCCGAAGTTTACGAAGAAAAACGGGCCGGAGAATACACGGGAGCTGATCGAGCGGCTTGGACGTCCGGAGAGAGGGATGAAAGTCATCCACGTAGCAGGGACAAATGGGAAAGGCTCGGTCTGTGCGTTTTTGTCTTCAATTTTGGCAAGGCATGGTTTCCGGACTGGGCTGTTCACTTCACCGCACCTGGTCGAGATCACAGAGCGCTTTCAGATAAACGGGCAGGAGGTCTCGCAGGAACGGTTCGCGGAAGCTTTTACCAGGGTGAAGAGAGTAGTGGATGAAATGATGGCGGAGGGATATGCCCATCCGGCCTATTTTGAACTTCTGTTTGCTGCGGGACTGCTGATCTTTCAGGCTGAGCAGGTAGAATATCTTGTGATGGAGACCGGGCTTGGCGGGCGGCTGGACGCGACGAATCTGGTAGAGCATCCGGTTGCGACGGTGCTGACGACAATCAGCCTGGATCACATGGAATATCTCGGTGACACGGTTGCAAAAATTGCGGGGGAAAAGGCAGGAATCATCAAGGAAGGCGTGCCGGTGATCTTTGACGGGCGCAATCCGGAGTCGGCGGAGGTGATTCTAAAGGAAGCTGCGAAAAAGCATGCGCCGGTGCACCGCTTTGATGCCTCTATGTGTGAAATCCTGGCGAAAACGGACAAAAGCATTGATTTTCTGCTGGATTGCAGTTATGATAAGACAGGAATGACATGCGATGCGGATTCCAGTTTGCATAAAATGCAGGTGGCGTGCGGCGAGGTTTCCAGGCTGCGCATAACGGTTCCGTATCTTGCGGAGTATCAGATTGTCAACAGCTCGCTGGCGGTGATGACGATGCATGCGATTGACTCAGTGCATGAGGTGAGCGACGGGGAGATCGCGGCAGGGATCGCGGCTGCGCGATGGCCGGGGCGGATGGAGACTGTGCTGCCGGGCGTCGTGCTGGACGGTGCACACAACGCGGACGGGATCCGGGAATTTATCCGGACAGTGGCAGAGGTGCAGGAGCGCATGCCGGTATCACTGCTGTTTTCGGCAGTGGTGGAGAAAGAATATGAAAAAATGATCGAGGAGATCTGTGAGAATATCCACGCACAGTCGATCGTTGTGACGCAGATCGACGGCGCGCGGGTCGTCCCGGCGGAGGTGCTTTCCGAGGTGTTCCGGAAGTACACGGACGCCCTGGTAATCACAGAGCCGGATGTCGGACGAGCTTTTGAGACGGCGCTTGCGAGACGCGGAGAGGGGATGCTGTTCTGCGCGGGATCGCTGTATCTGGTCGGCGATATCAAGGCAATCCTGCGCCGACGGGGATTCTAAAATGTTACTATTTACGGCCGATCTCCACACAGCAAGCCGCGGACTGACCGTTTTGCGTCTGCCGCTGCCTGAGCAGCTCATATCTGTAGCTGGTGTGGAAGTTGCTGCTTCACAGCCCCATTGAGGACAGTATGTTACCTCGTGCCTGCAGGTACGATGAGTCAACATACTACCTGAGCGTTGTGAATAGTAACAATAAAACAAATAAACGTCACACAGTGTGGGGAAAGGGTAAGGAAGATACAGATGATTAACTATGAAGAGGAACTGAAAAAATTTCATCCGAGCATGGATGTGAACGAGGCAGAGGATGCGATTTACAGCCGTGATCTCACCGATGTGACTGATATTCTGAAGGAAATGATGAAGGACGAGAAGAAGAACAGAAAGCAGGGAATCTCATGAGGTGTATTTACTGTGGCTCCCTGTTGGCTGCGATTGACTATTGTCCTGGCTGCGGCGCGGATGTGACGATTCAGAAGCGCATTGTCCGGATCTCCAATCTGCTGTACAATGAGGGACTGGAGAAGGCGCTGGTGCGGGATATGGAAGGGGCAATTGCCTGCCTGAAGCGGAGCCTGAAATTTAACAAAGAAAATATAGATGCCCGCAATTTGCTTGGCCTGTGCTATTTTGAGACCGGAGAGGCGGTGTCGGCGCTCTGTGAGTGGGTGGTCAGTAAAAATCTGAAGAAGGAAGATAATGTTGCCGATTATTATATCGATCTTCTTCAATCTAATAAAAACCGGCTGGATACGATCAATCAGACGATCCGCAAGTACAACCAGTCGCTGATGTACTGCCGTGAGAATAATGAGGATATGGCGATTATCCAGCTGAAAAAGGTGATCAGCCAGAATCCGAAGCTGGTCAAGGCATACCAGCTTCTTGCGCTGCTGTATATGAAGCGGCAGGAATACGAGCGGGCGCGGAAGCTCTTGAAAAAGGCTGCCGCGATTGATATGACAAATACTACAACGCTGCGGTATCTGCAGGAAATTGAGGATGTGACCGGGCGCGGTACAAGCCTTAGCAAGCGCGGCAGAAAGCTGGCGCGCGACCGGGAGGAGACAGTGTCCGGTACGCTGCGCTATATGAGCGGCACGGAAATGGTGATTCAGCCGACGACCTTCCGGGACAGCTCAACGGTTGCAACCTTTATCAATATCGTCCTCGGTATCCTGCTTGGCGGGGCGATTGTGTGGTTCCTTGTGGTACCTGCGAGCCGCCAGGCGATCAATGATGACGCGAATCGGCAGATCACAGACGCGAATACGAAGCTGGCTGCCGAAGCGGTACGTGCCCAGGAGCTGGAGGATGAGATTTCCGGGTATGAGAAGCAGGTGGAGGACGCCAACCAGGAGCGTGATGAGGCTCTTGTAAAGATGGAGAGCTATGATGGGCTTCTGGCAGCGGCGAGCCAGTACATCACCAATCCGTCAGCGGCGGGAACAGCAGTGGCGGCCCTGGACGGAGAGGTATTTGACGGCAATGCGAAGGCTCTGTACGATTCGATGGCTGGTGCGGTCAGCCTGAATCTGTTCACGGAGTATTACAGCGCGGGGACGACCGCGTATGTGCAGGGAGATTTTGCGACGGCCGCGCTGAAGCTGCAGGATGCGGTGGACGCGGATCCGGAGCGGAAAAGTGCGCAGCACGGAGATGCCCTGCTCTATCTGGGAATGGCGCATATCCAGCTTGGAGATCAGACAAGTGCGAACGCAGCCTTTGAAGAGCTGCAGGAGCATTATCCGGACAAGGCCGCGCAGGTAGCCGGGTACTACAGCGGCGGAGACTCTGGCGGAGAGCCGGGAGATCCGGCTGATATCAGCGGTCTTGGCGGTGCAGCGACCGGTCAGACAGCGCCTGGCACCGGTCAGACTCCAGCCGCAGGAGGCGATGGTACAGCGCAGGGAGGCAACGGTACGGCGACAGGCGGCGATGACAACATTACGATCGATAATGAAAACATATCGACAGCTCCCGATGCATATCCGTGCTGGACAGACCCGAATACCGGGGATGTATATGACCAGTATGGAAAGCTGATGGTTGGGCAGTAAGAGAACGGAGAGATTTTTTGAGAAGCACAGCACAGAAGATGGCGGAGACGCATTCGGTGCTGTGTTTTTTTCCGCGGGCAACGAGTCGAGCAGCCATGCCTTACATGGATATTTGGCGATGCGGCTGTTGCAAAATTGCTGAAAGCTGCAAATTTTGGCACATAAACGATCGGTCAGGCGCCTAATCTTGTGCCCTAACTGCATTTTGCAGCACGCTCACCGGTTGGAATGGAACATAGACCAATTACAATGTTGCCTGCAGCGGGGGCTTTGATTTTTAGAATGGAGGAGCAAGACATGGAGCATTCATTTACAATTACAGGAACGACACTGACGGTGCATCTCCCCTCGGAGATCGATCACCACAGCTCCCGGCAGTTGTGCCAGGAGACAGACAGGCTCATCCAGAGGAGGAATATTCGCCGTATTTTGTTTGACTTTCACGACGTATCCTTTATGGACAGTTCCGGAATCGGAATGATCCTGGGGCGCTACAAGACGATGCGTTTTCTGGGCGGGACGGTCATGGCGGTCAATGTAGGAGAGCGGATGCAGCGCGTACTGACACTCGCAGGGGTTTACAAGGTCATCGATATCTATGAAGGAGCGCCGGAGCAGTCACGGCTGTTGTGAGCTGGGAGGGCAACGAGCCAGGCAGCCATGGCCGCATGGGATTATTTCAAGAGTTCTGATTCAGGCGCTGTTTGCCTATGGAAACATATCCGTCCTACAGATCGATACGTTTCGCGGGAATAGGGAAGTGCAGGCCAATCTGTGAGTCTTCGCAGGAAGAGATAGTTGTCGAACAGGCAGTTTTCAGGATCATACGAGAGGGGGAGCACGCAATGCAACAAAATGAAATGAGATTAGAATTTGACAGCCGCTCGTGTAATGAGGCGTTTGCGCGGGTGACGGTGGCTGCGTTCATGACGCAGCTCAATCCGACGCTGGAGGAGGTGGCGGATGTCAAGACGGCCGTGTCGGAGGCGGTCACAAATGCAATTATTCACGGCTATGAAGGAAGGGTGGAAAAAATCACAATTTCCTGTCAGATCGAGGGGGAGTATCTGCTGGTCGAGGTAATTGACAAGGGAAAGGGAATCGCTGATGTGAAGCGTGCGATGGAACCATTGTTCACGACTAAGGCAGAGTGCGACCGCGCGGGGATGGGATTTGCATTTATGGAGGCGTTTATGGACACGCTTGACGTGCAGTCTGCACCAGACTGCGGGACAACCGTGCGCATGAGCAAGCGGATTGCCCGGACAGAAACAGGCAGCCCGCAGTCCCGCTCATTTCCGGCGGTGCAGCTGTGATGCGGATGCAGGAGAGGTAATCAATCTATGGAACAGACCCTTATGCTTCTGGAACGAGTGCACGCGGGGGATAAAGAGGCAAGGGAACAGCTGATAGAGGAAAATATGGGGCTGGTGTATACGGTGGCACAGCGATTTCTTGGGCGAGGCTGCGAGCACGATGACCTGGTGCAGATCGGCTGCATTGGGCTGATGAAAGCGGTTGATAAATTTGACACGGAGTATGATGTGAAATTTTCAACCTACGCGGTGCCGATGATTATGGGGGAGATCCGACGCCATCTGCGGGATAACAACAGCCTGCTGAAGGTGAGCCGTTCCTTGAAGGAGTCGGCAGCAAAAGCGTATTATGCGCGGGAGGAGCTGGAGCGCAAAAGCGGACGGGAGCCGACGCTGGAGGAAATCGCCGCTGAGACGGGGCTTGGCAAAGAGGATCTCGTGCTGGCAATGGAGGCAGCGTCCGGTGTCGAATCTTTGAGTCAGACGGTTTACAGCGGGGATGGCACGCCGGTGCTGCTCGGTGACAGGGTCCCTGACACACAGGACCGCAATGAAGAATTATTGAACCGTATGCTGCTGGAACAGCTGCTGGAGCTGCTTGCGCCGGAGGAGCAGCGCATCATCCGGCTGCGCTATTTTGAGGAGCGGACGCAGATGGAGATTGCGAAGGAGCTTGGCATGACGCAGGTGCAGGTGTCACGGGCAGAGAAACGGATTTTGAAAAAGATGAGGGAAGCGGTGTAAGGAGGTGACATAAAGGAGAAGCCTGCTGCATAATAATAGATTGTTATAAAAGATTTTATGGATGCAGGAGGGCAGTATTTTTATGCCGGAATACAGACGGTTTATCTCTTATTTTTATGAATACATAGACGGAAAAAAGCAGGGAAATGTGGGATTTGCGAAGGTCGAGCTGCGCAGTGGGATGTGGAGAGTTCTTTTCCGGCTGACAGCGGTGCGGGGGCCGGAGCCACCTGTGCGGGTATACGGGTTTGTGCGGGAGCGCGGCTTCCAGCTGGGACTTTTGATGGGAACGATGCGTCCCGGCAGCACGATGATGGAGGAATGGGCTTACCGCGCGGATACGCCAATCTGGCAGAAAAAGTACGGCATGGCGGATCTTGCCGGGATCTGGATTGTAAGCGGGGATGGGCGGTGTTTTGCCACAGTCTGGGATGAGGAGCCGGTGTTTGTGGAGAAATTTGTGCTGGAACTGCCGGAAGAAGTACAGGAAAAGGCATCGGAAGAGGCGCCGGAGGCGAAGTGGCCAGAGGCAAAGGAGACGGATGAGAGAAGGTTAGAACCGGAGGAGTATGATACAGCGGATAAGGCAGAAGAGTACAGCGCAGAGCGGCAGCCTGCAGCGTATTATGCAGAAAAGTACAGCGCAGAGCGGCAGCCTGCAGCGGACTATGCAGAGCAGCAGATTGCAATGACGGATGCGGCGGTGACGGTGGAGCTGGCTGCAGAAAATCAGGAACCGGGTGAAGTGGCAACCGCGAAGAATCAGGAAAAGGGAGAAAAACTGCCAGACGATATGCTGGAAGCGAAAGCATCAGCAAGAAAAACGGGTACAGAGGAGACGGGATCAGAGACAGAGGTAGTTGTTGAGGAAGAGCAGACAGAAGCAGAGGAGCAGTCCGAGACCGGCTTAGTGATGGCGGCGGAGCAGCCGGAGGCAGAGGCAGAGGCTGTGGCGGCGGAGCAGCCGGAAACAGAGGCAGAGGCTGTGGCGCAGGAGCAGCCAGAGGCGGAAGCAGCGGCTATGGTGCAGGAGAAGATACTTTCCGGAATGGACAGAGGAAGTGTGCCATTTTCCGGAACAAGAGGCGGGCAGAAGCCGCTTCCCAGGGCGAACCAGGCAAAGACCCAGGCATCCGGAAATCAAAGCCAGAAAGAGCAGCGCAAAAAGCTGTGCCGGGAGCTGTTCCAGAGCAGGCAGCACTTTGAGCCGTTTGAGGATTCCAGTTCCATATTTGCGAATTGCATCCAGATCATGCCGTGCGACCTTATCCGCCTGCAGAGAGTTGGCTGGCAGGTCGGGCAGAGCACCTTCCTGCTGCATGGCTTTTACCAGTATCATCACCTGCTGTTCGGCACCGCCGGAGAAGGAACCTACGTGATCGGAGTCCCGGGAATCATGAATGCACAGGAACGCTACATGGCCCAGATGTTCGGCTTCGGCAGCTTCCAGCTCTCCCGCCGCAGGGAATGCGGCCGCGCGTTCGGCTACTGGTACCGGCTGCTGAAAGAGGACTCCGGCATTGTTGCGCACGAGGTACAGTGAGGTGTATAAAAATGTGCGGCAAAATTAGGCGTAGAGCCTGATTGGAAAAATTAAAATAGTATATTCTCCTGGATGAATTGTTTTGATTTAAAGATGTCAGTTATTATAAGTTGTAAATATGCTCCTTTGCCATAAAGATAGGCTTATCTTGTGACATAGGAGCATATTTTTATCTGGTAAATGAGGAGAACCTGTAAAAGAGCAAAACATCAGGGCAATCAAAGAAGGAACAGAGCTAGACACAGGTCTATTTTTGACTGAACGGTAAAAGAGCACGGGACAGAAAAACTCAGAGCAATTCCGGTAGAATCAACAAAAAACAAAAGAAAAAGTAGAAAAAAATAAACCAAGTTAGAATGTATATGTGAAAGCAGCAAGGAGATATGGATAAAATTACCATATTCTTTTCCGAAATCTGTCTCTATATTGTCAATTTTTGTCCAGTATTTGATGACGGCTTTCCATATAATAATTATAAACCTACAGACAATTTTTTTAATGGTAGGGACATGCGCGCATTATTAACGTATCATTATCAGGAAAGGAGATAGACACATATGAAAAAAAGAGTACTTCTGCTGTCAGCCATTTGCCTGCTCAGCCAATGTGCTGTGGTTTATGGAGAGGGGGAGGCAGAACAGGAAAAGCAGCCATGGCTGGTGCCTTATGAGGAAACCGTTGAAATGCACATTGCGAATGCTGAGTCTACGACTGCGGAATGGGCTCAGGAGGGTGACGATGTGACTAATAATGTTTTTACCCGTGCGTATAAGGACTGGCTGAATGTTGATGTGATTACTGACTGGGTAAGCGCTGATTATGATGAGAGTCTGAATCTTGCGATTGCCTCGGGAGATCTGCCGGATGTATTTCTTGCCAATAATGTACAGTATACACAGCTTGTTGAAGCGGGCATGCTTGAGGATATGACGGATGTCTTTGAGGAAAACCTGTCTGACTTTGCGCGGGAACAGTATGATGCAGTACCGGCGGTTGTGGACGCATACCGTGTGGATGGTCGTCTTTATGGGATTCCGACTTTATATTATGGCGATATTGATAAGCCATACTATATGTGGCTGCGCAAGGACTGGATGGAGGAGCTGGGGGTTTCGGCGCCAACGACTATCGATGAGATGATGAGTATTATTGAGCAGATGAATGAAAAATATGGAACGAGAGGAATTGCGGAGGATAAGACGCTTGATAATCTGCTGGGTATCGCTTGCGCATGGCATGCTTATCCGGGGATCTGGGTAGAAGATGAGGACGGACATCTGGTTTATGGTTCTATTCAGGAGGAAATGAAGCAGGTAATCAGTACCTATGCTGACTGGTATGCGCGCGGTCTGATCAATCCGAACTTCGCAGTTCAGGATTCAGAGGCTGTCAAGACAGATGTTATTAATGGTAAATATGGTGCGCAGCCGTTTCTCCAGTGGTGGGGCTGGCATGCCGGAACGAATGTGGTAGAAGCTACAGGAAATAATAATTCTTATTTCCTGCCGTATGCGGTACCGTCTGTGGATGAGAATCCAGTGCTCTATCCGCTGGTATTCCCGAATGAAAAGGTTCTTGTTGTCCGAAAGGGCTATGAGCATGTGGATGCTGCCGTTAAATTAATGAACCTGCATCTGTATGTGGACAGTGAGGCAGTGAAGGACGGATTGATTGATGTGAATGATTTCCATTATTATACAACGACTATCAATTTCCTGCCATTTAACGTGAAGCCTACGATGGGAGACTATAACGGATATTACCAGGCGATTGAATATAAGAAAACAGGGGATCCGAGTGTATTCACCTATTCCGGAAATCTGGATAAATGTACGACTGCAGAAGCGTTCCTGAATAGCGGTGACACCTCAGGAACGATCGGAGGTATGCTGCAGATGTACCATGCTCAGTGTGCTTACAGCATTGGCGCAGGTATTGTTGAGCGGGATGAATTCAAGCGGGATGCTATGTGGGGGGCTGCACCGGAGGTGGTAAACAGTTATGGCTCCACGCTGGATGATCTTCTTCTGGAAGGTTTTACACTGATTATAACAGGCCAGCAGCCGGTCGAGTATTTCGATACGCTGGTGGAAGCGTGGAAAGCTGCAGGTGGCGATGAGATGACAGCTGCTGTAAATGAAATGTACCGTAAATAAGAAATGAGTAACTGTTCAGCAGCAATGCCCTGCGCAGTACTTTCACGCATTTATACATGAAAATCCTGAGTGCTGTAAGCAAAAATCCCATCACTGAAGGGCGCTGAACAGATACAGAAATGATAGGAAAGCGTGGGTGGGCCGCAGATGGTGTGGCGGAGCCCACGTTTTTCATTTTCCGTCAAGGGAAAGGAGACAATACCATGAAACGAAAATCATCATTCTGGAAAGATTTCAAAAAGCAATGGTATTATTATGCGATGGTTACACCGGTAATTATTTTGGTCTTTATTTTTTCTTATCTCCCGCTATATGGTCTGGTGATTGCTTTTCAGAAATATAATCCCGCGCTTGGTTTTCGCTCTGCTTGGGTGGGGTTGGATAATTTCATTTTTCTATTTAAACAACCCAATTTCGTGCGCACTATCTGGAATACGCTTTACATTGCTGTCTTGAAAATTGCTGGCGGGATTCTTGTCCCTGTAACGGTGTCACTGCTTTTGAATGAGGTGCGCAATGCCAGAATGAAGCATATGTTTCAGACAGCGGTTTATCTGCCCTATTTTTTGTCATGGGTGCTTCTTGCCGGTGTTTTAATGGATATCCTTGGCACAGACGGTATTATCAACCAAACGCTGAAGCAGCTGGGGCTAGGGTCTGTGAATTTTCTGGGGAATGCAAAAATCTTTCCGTGGACCATGATAGTTTCCGATATCTGGAAGAATTTTGGCTTTGGGACGGTGGTTTATCTTGCGGCGCTGACAGGGATTGACCCCGGACTGTATGAGGCAGCTGTTGTGGATGGGGCGGGACGGTGGAAACAGACGGTCTATATCACGCTTCCGCAACTGACGCCAACCATTGTATTGATGAGTGTGCTGGCCTTAGGAGGTGTGCTGAATGCAGGCTTCGATCAAATTTACAACTTGTATTCGCCGATCGTTTTTACGACGGGAGATATTATTGATACCTATGTATACCGGCTTGGCATCACGCAGGCACAATATTCGATTGGAACGGCGGTAGGTCTTTTTAAGTCTGCGGTTTCCGCAGTACTGATTTGCTCGTCTTATTATCTGGCGGACCGTTTTACCGGTTACCGTGTGTTTTAACAATCAGAGGAGGGAATGAAATGAATCGTTATTGCAGAACGCGGGCACAAAAACTTTTTTCCGTTTTTAATACTATATTTCTGATTCTGATCTCTTTGACGTGCATTCTTCCGTTTGTCCATCTGCTGGCAGTGTCCTTTAGCGGGGCGACGGCGGTTGCTGCGGGGGAGGTGCTGTTTCTGCCGGTAGATTTTACACTGTCTTCGTATATTTTTGCCTTGTCTGGCCGATTTCCCAAAGCGCTGCTGATTTCACTTGGACGAGTGCTGCTGGGTGTGGCAGTGAATCTGACTGCCTGCGTATTAACGGCATATCCACTCTCCCGAAGCATATCGCAGTTCAGGGGGAGGAATATAATTGCAGGGTATTTTATTGTAACGATGATTATAAATGGAGGCTTGATACCGACCTACCTCGTGGTAGCGAAACTGGGGCTGCTCAATTCTGTGTGGGCGCTTGTCCTGCCGACGCTGTTGCCAGTTAATAGTATGCTGATTTTGATGAATTTCATCCGGCAGCTTCCAGACGAGCTGGAGGAGGCCGCCATGATCGATGGCGCTGGTCCTTTCCGTATTTTGTGGAGTGTACTATTGCCGCTGTTAAAGCCAGCGCTGGCTACGATTGCACTGTTTAGTATAATATTTCACTGGAACGACTGGCTGGGGGGGATGATCTATATTAAGGATATACGCAGCTATCCTCTGCAGACCTACCTGCAGACGCTTTTAAAGAGTATGGATGAAATCCTGCGCACTGCTGGGAATGATTATGTAAAAATGATTTCCATGATGAATGCGAGGACAGGGCGCGCAGCGCAGCTGTTTCTTGACGCTTTGCCAGTCATTCTGATTTATCCGTTTTTGCAGCGGTATTTTGCGGCTGGTCTGGTTATAGGAAGTGTAAAGGGATAATCTAATGGCTCATATTACAATTTTCTGAAGGAATGGAGGTTACTGTTTTGAATTATACAATTTCCAATCCCTGGTACCGGGATCGCGCAGGCAGGAAAATGGCTTTGTATCCGATTGGACCAAACCGGTTTGCTGATTCTTTTGTTGAGGTAAGGCTGGATATCCGGCAGCTTAACGAGTGCCGCACTGCCGTTACGCATTTCTGGCGCAGTCTTGGCGGTGATCTGGAGATTCAGCCGGTCATTCAGGTCACAGACACATTTAAGTTTGACGAATATCTGATTCCCTGCGTCTCTATTCATGGAAACGGATGGGGAAACGGGAAGGAGCCCAAGGGTCTTGCATTGGATGGGAGTCCCTGGGTGTTTGACGCCAGACGCACGGCAATTCCAGGTTGTACACTAACGGAGAATGAGGCGCATTATTGTGCGCTGCTGGCATCGAATGACAGTCCGGTCTCGCTTCGCACATCCTGCTCGATGGAAGTGCTTCCGGATGGACATATGGTACACCGCCTGTTGTATCCTACGATAGAAGAGCCATTAACGTATGCGGGCCGCGACCGCTATGAGGCGGACTATCAGACATATGTGCACCTTACTGAAAAAGAGGAATTTACTGCTACGGCACTGATCCTTTCGGGATGCCCTGTACGGCGGTATTTTGCGATCTTTGATATTCAAAATGAACTGATGGATTTCCTCGATGAACCTTTTTTACCGGAGCTGTCGCAGGAGGTTTTGTGGGACTTGTCAATTCAGTTTGCTGAGACGCTGTGGTATCCATATAAAGGGACAGGCTTGTTTATCATTGGACATATGCTGACACCAGATGGGGTGCGGCTTCGGGAGAATTTTGAGATCGGCTGGTGTGGGCAGAATGGAATGTATGCGCAGATGCTGATTTATGATTATATAAAAACAGGAAATCGGAGGCATCTGAGTATGGCGATGCGCTGCATGGATGCGTGGGCGCAAGCAGTTTGTATGGAGACGGGGTTGCCATGGATACACTATGAGGACAGAGGAAAAAAGGAAGCAATTTGTGATGCGTGTAACCTTAGCTTTTATATAACGCAGCTTTTGAAATGTTATGAGGAACTTCAGAAATTGGGGATCGACAGGGACATATACCGGGATGCAGCTATCGGCACAGCAGAATTTCTGATAGGACAGTGTTCCCGGGAGCATGGGCTGGGAAAAGCATGGCGTGTGAGTGATGGGGCGTGTGTGGATGCGGACGGCACGATCGGAGCATACCTGATCCACCCTTTTGCTGAGGTTTACCGGCATACAAAAGATCCGCGTTATCTGGATGCGGCAAAGCAGCTGATGGATTTTTATGTCAAGCGGGATTTGCAGAGATTTGAATGCACTGCAGGGGCGCTGGATACTTGCTGTATTGATAAGGAGACGTCAGGCGCCCTGCTTTTAGGCGGTATTACTCTGTATGAGATAGAAAAGGAGCAAAGGTACCTTGACGAAGCGGTTCTTGCGGGCGCATACTTTTGCTCATGGATGTATCTTTATGATGTACCGTGTGAGGCGGACAGTGACTTTTCGGTACTTCACTATCGCAGTATTGGTGGCACCGCGGTATCCACACAGCATCATCATATTGATCCGTGGGGCGTGCTTGTGGTTCCCTCTCTGCATAAACTTGCAGTATATACAGGAGATATACGGTGGCGAAAACGTGCAGAGGCGATGTGGTTTAATGGAACGCAATGTATTACACGGCATGATGGTGACCGTATACACGGGCTTGAGCGGCCTGTTGGCAGCCAAAATGAAGGCTTTCTTCAGTGCCGCTGGGGGGAGGCAAAAGAAACGGTTCCAGGAACGGTCAATGACTGGCTGGTGGCATGGCCGGCAGCTTTTCGCATGAATACGCTGGTAGAACTGAAGAATCTGGGCAAAGCTCCTGGCTGTGATGAGTATTTTTGACAGGTGCTTCTTTTCTGTGATAATGCCTGGCGCAACAGAACAGTCTGACTATACAAAGGGGAGGTGATCTGGTGATTCCGTTTTTTGAAGTGATTCCGGACGATATCGCATATAATCCGATTCATGCATTTCATTTTATGGATCATTTGCATGACGATCTGGAAATTCTGTTCTTGAGTGAGGGAACTTTGATTGTAACGATCGATGGAATAGAATACCGGGTGGGAAGCAGGCAGTTTTTGTTTATATGGCCGCAGACGATCCATTCTTTCCGGACGCCCGCTGGAGAAAAGCCAAATGGTGTGCACCTGATCGTAAAACCCAGTATGATGCCATATCTGCGGACGCAGCTGGTAGGTTATGTGCCGTCGAATCCGCAGCTTCCTTTTGATGAGATGGATTTGGAGTCTGGCTGTATGGTTGCTATGCTTATCCGTCTGCTGGACGCACCGAAGAATCCAATGCTTTATCCGCTTGCTGGCATGCTTGTGACTAAATTCCTGCCGGATCTGAATCTTGTGCCGCGCAGGCACACAATCGAGGGAAAGGCAAAAGCGATTATTGACTATATATCCAAACATTACAGTGAGGATATCACACTGGAGGATGTTGCGCAGAATACAGGAATTAACAAATACTGGATCTCAAAAACATTTTCCGGAAAGTTTAATACAAGTTTTCGTAGTTACCTGAACGCGATACGGATGAGCCATGCCGGCGAGATGCTTACAATGGGGGAGCAATCGGTCACTTACATCAGCTATGAGTGCGGGTTTAGTTCGCTTCGTACCTTTAACCGGAATTTTGTGGCATATTATGGAATGACACCTACTGAATATCGGCATAATTTTCTTTCACAGTCACTTGGAAAAGAACAGGTACAGTTGCGCATTTGACACGATTGTCAGAGCGTAACTGTACCTTATGGGGTTATTTTTTCACGACTGGCCCCCGGATTTCACTGTGAGAATCTGCTGCTGACATATCCTTGTCAAAGTATACCTCAATTTCCGCATGTCTCTTACCCTGTAATAGTCTTAGAAATAAAACCGCCAGCCGCAGCATCAGCTATAGATTTGTCCAGGAGGGCAGGATACTCAGCGTTTCTCTTCCCGCAAATTTTTGAGCGGTTCTACAGGGGCCGCCATGCCTCAAAAAATAGTGTGGGAGTCGGCCTGGCTATGGCGCGCCAGATCATTATGCAGCAGAATGGGGTGATCCAGGTGCAAAGCGAGGAAGGCTGCGGGACGGAGTTCAGGGTGAAGCTGTATGAATGAAAAACAGATAGATAAGTGGCTGAAAGCATGATATACTCATGGGTAAGATAGAAGCGGCAGAGGAGATACAAATGCTGAGAGGATCAGAGAAGGAAGAAGAAAAGCTCGTGGAGGAACGGCCGGGGAGACGGTGGATTGGCGTGGCGGAGGGAAAATTCAGGGTGTCGGATGAATTTGACACATGAGATGAGGAGTATGGTTGGAATGATGAAAAACAGGAATAAAAAGGAAGTCCTCTTCCTTGCAGGTGTCTTACTGGCGGCAGCGGTGCTGTGGATGGGAATCCGGCTGACGCACAGAGAGGATACCGGCTCGATTCTGATCACAGTGGATGGCGAAGAATACGGTATCTGGCCGCTATCGGAAAATCAGATCATCAAAATCAATGATACGAATGTCTGCGAAATCGAGGACGGCAAGGTGCGCATGGTGGAGGCGGAATGCCCGGATCATCTCTGTATCAAGCAGGGAGCCATCGGTGCGAATGGAGGTCTGATTGTCTGCCTGCCGAACCGGGTTGTCATTCAGGGGATCGCGCCGGAGAGCGCCGGGGACGAAGTAGACGGTGTGGTGAATTAGAAAGGTTGACTGTTATGAAAATATTGGGGCTTCAGAAACTGACTTTGCTCGATTATCCGGGGCATCTCGGGGCAGTCCTCTTCGTGGGAGGCTGCAATTTCCGCTGTCCGTTTTGCCAGAACGGACCACTGGTCTGTGCGCCGGAGACGATTCCGGCTTACGATATGGACGAGGTGCGCGCATTTCTGCGAAAGCGGCAGGGGATTCTGGAAGGGATCTGTGTGACGGGCGGGGAGCCGACGCTGTATCGGGAATTACCTGAGCTATTGGAAGAGATCCGGGGACTGGGCTACCTGGTGAAGCTTGATACGAACGGGACGAATCCGGATATGCTGGAGATGCTGCTCGCGGAAAGCAGGCTGGACTATGTGGCGATGGACATCAAGGCGGGGCGCGCAAACTATGCGCGGGTCGCGGGGCTGGACGCGGCGAATGGTATCGGAAACAGCGTCAAAACGGTACCTGGCGCAGCGTTTAGCAAGTGCGCAGACGCTGAGGCGGAGCAGCTGCTGCAACCGGAAGTATCAAAAACTCCGGTGTCGGATATAACGAAACCGTGTGCCCGGCTTATGGAAAAGATCAACCGCTCGGTTCAGCTGCTTCTCCACTGCGGGATTGACTATGAGTTTCGCACCACAGTCGTTGGAGGACTTCATACGGAGGAAGACTTCTATGACATCGCCGACTGGCTTGCCGGGGACAGCCGCTACTATCTGCAGTCGTTCCGCGACGGCGAGAACATTGTGCTGCAGGATCATCCGTTTTTTACTTTTGCTGAAACGCAGATGAAGCAGTTTCTGGCTATCGTGCAGAGAAAGCTCCCGAATGCCGGACTGCGGGGGATATAGGAGGTGGGATAGATGGGTATTTATTTGAATCCGGGAAGTAACGAATTTCGTAAGAGTCTGAGATCGAAGATTTATGTGGATAAATCGATGTTGATTGCGCAGACAAACGCAGTGATGAATACAAGACAGCAATTTCTGTGCGTCAGCCGTCCGCGGCGCTTCGGAAAATCCATGGCGGCGGATATGCTGTCGGCCTATTATGGGAGCGGAGAAGATACAGGGGAGCTGTTTACAGGGCTGAAGATCAGCAGGGATGCTTCTTTTGCGGTCCATCTCAACCAGTATGACGTCATCAAGATCAATATGCAGGAATTCCTCACTGCGACGCAGAGCGTGGAGGAGATGCTGGCAATGTTAAAAAAGTACATTGCTTTTGATTTGCTTGACAAATATGAAACCGTTCGTTTCCGGGACACAGAAAATTTTATTCAGGTGCTGAAGGACATTTTCGCCTCGACCAGGCGTCCCTTTGTGATCCTGATCGATGAGTGGGACTGTCTGTTTCGGGAGTATGCGCACAACACAGATGCGCAGAAGAAGTATCTGGATTTCCTGAGAGCATGGCTGAAGGATCAGGAGTATGTGGCGCTGGCCTATATGACGGGCATTCTGCCGGTCAAAAAGTACGGGACGCATTCTGCTCTGAATATGTTTACTGAGTATTCAATGACAAATCCCAGGGAGCTGGCAGAGTACTTTGGCTTCACCGAGGAGGAGGTAAAGACGCTCTGCGAGGAGTATGGGATGAGCTTCGAGGAAGCCAAGGCATGGTATGACGGGTACGAGCTGGTGACGCAGAGCAGAGACGGTGTGCATGTACATTCGATCTACAGCCCGAAATCGGTGGTGGATGCGATGCTCAGCCACATCTATGACGCATACTGGAACCAGACGGAAACATATGAAGCGCTTAAGGTTTACATTCAGATGAATCTGGACGGGCTCAAGGATGCGGTGGTTACGATGCTGGCAGGCGGGCGAGTAGAGATTAATACGGGAACCTTTTCAAACGATATGACTACCTTTACAGGCAAGGATGATGTGCTTACCCTGCTTGTACATCTGGGTTATCTGACCTATCACAGATCGGACAAAACGGTGTCGATCCCCAACCAGGAGGTGGCGCAGGAGTATGTCAACGCTATTCGCACGATGGACTGGAGTGAGGTGACACGCTCTGTCGAGGCTTCCCGCAGGCTGCTGCAGTCCCTGTGGGACATGGACCAGGATGCAGTCGCGGAGGGGATCGACCGCGCGCACGAGGAAATCTCTATTTTACAGTACAACGATGAGAATTCCTTAAGCTGCGCGATCAGCCTGGCCTTTTACTGTGCGAGGGAGTACTACACGGTCGTCCGGGAACTGCCCACGGGTAAGGGGTATGCGGATATCTGCCTGATTCCACGCAGGCTGCATGCGGATAAGCCTGCTGTGGTGATCGAGCTGAAAAAAGACAAAAATGCGCAGGGAGCGATTGAACAGATCAAACAGAAGAACTATGGGAAAGCGTTGGAGGATTATAAGGGCAACCTGCTGCTGGCCGGGATCAATTACGGCAGGGAAAAGAAACATACCTGTGTGATTGAGAAGATGGTGGTGTAAAAGGCGCTCCAATTACAATATACGTTACAGTTTAGCCATGCATAAAAAATGGGAAGACAGACCGTGCAAGCTTGCTTGCTAAGGGCT
>DKWE01000078.1:0-25234 GCA_002491565.1 Lachnospiraceae bacterium UBA7160
TTGGCTTACTTTCACAGTAAATATTGTTATGTCGCTGTACGTCTTCGTTCTCTTCATCGGCGGTCCAATACGAGGCTGCACGTCTCGGTTCCCTATCCCGGCAGTCTGCTAAGGGGCTGCGCACCTTTGGCCCTCCTCCATCTCCGGTTTTCCTTCCAATACCGAATTTATGACCTTCCTTGCAGGAACCTGCCGCTGCCTTTCTCACAGCGCATGATCGATCGGAAACGGCGCCCCGGACCAGACTCTGCAGCTGCTCCAGGGGCAATCCGCTCCGCTCCAGAACGGATCCTCCGGCAGAAGGCCCAGCGGCAGAAATACCGGCATGCAGTAATACAGGCTGCCCGTCCCGATATAAGGCTCCGCCAGCTCTGGCTGATACCCGTACACGCCGGGGCGCAGCCAGCCCTCCTCATCAAACATATCGGGAGCTTCCATCGTCCGGTCAATCACAGCCGTCAGCGCACACCGCACCTGCTCCGGCGAAAGCTCCTCTGGCAGCAGCTGCTCCAGCGCCGCCTGTGCCAGCATATGGAACGCTCCGAAGCGGTACGTCACCGAACGCCCGATGATGGGATATGTCCCATCCGGCGCAATCATGCGCTCCAGAATCTGTGCATACCGGGAAGCCCGCTTCTCCACCTCCGGCAGCAGCGCTCTATAATCGTCCCAGGCTTTTGCGCAGGTTCTCACCAGATCCACATACATGGGATGAATCACAAAGCTGTTGTAGTAATCCCAGTGAAATTCCGCCCCGTCCCCGTAGACGCCGTCCCCCTTATACCACACCTCGAACATGCGCATCGCATAATCGATACTGCTCATATCGTAATCTGCAAGGCCGATTTTATAAAACGCTGCCTCTCGCATTGCAGAAAACAGCAGCCAGTTTGTCGGACACGGACGAATGCACCTGGACCGCTTCAGGGCAGCGGCCACATGCTCCTGTACCCGCGCATCCAGCGCTTCATACAGCTGCTTCGGCGCGCGCACAATCGCATGCGCCACAAAGCCAACATCCACAAGCGGCTGGCCGTCTTCCTCAAAATTCATATAATCCGGCGACTTGGGGTCCGTCGCAAAATCCATGCAGCGCCGGACCTTCGCGCGGTATTCCTCCTGCAGCTCGCGTTCCCTGCCAGTCAGCCCCTCCAGCTCCAGCCATGGCGCGATTCCGCTTACTGTCCTGCCGAAAGCCTCTAGCATCCCATAGTTGTTCCGCTCCTCGTGAAAATCTGCCGGGAGTGTCCTGTGCAGTTCCCCCTTCGACAAATGCTCAATCACCGGATCCGCGATCTTCAGCATTGCCCCCAGCCATTTTTCTCTCGTAGTTTCCATGCCTGATACCTCGTTTTTTCTATATACTATAACACAAACCTTCCATATAATCCATGAAAATCCGGCTCCAAATGGAAATCCCCCTGGGGACATACTTCCCGTCCGTGTTGGCTGAACAGTAACGTTTTCAGCAGAACACATATGGTTTTAAAAACCGCTTTACATAGCATTAAAAAAGTGTTATCTTATTCTCTAATTACCAGAAAAGGAAACCAAGTAACAAGCACTGCGCCAAATTACTTTAGCTCCTTGGATACCTGTACCTTTGCAGAAACAGGCAGCTTTCTCTGTATAGAGATGCCCGTATCATCAGCCATGCATTCTATCATGCAGAAAGGAGTTCCAATTCCATGACTTATCAGATTATCAGTGACGGTTCCTGCGACCTGCCGTCTGAACTTACAAAAGAAAAACAAATCCATGTGGTTCCTTTTTACGTATCCTTTGATGACACTCATTACTACCGCGAAATGGAGGAGATCAACGTCCGCGATTTCTATCAGGAAATGGTAGACAAAGACGGCATCTATCCAAAGACTTCGCTCCCGTCTGTCCAGGATTACTTTGACGTTTTCCAGAGCTATGCCGCGAGGCAGATTCCGATGATCTGCATCTGCATTACCCAGAAATTCAGCGGTTCCTTCGGCGCAGCTGAAAATGCGAAGGAGCTGATTCTGGAGCAGTATCCGGACGCGCAGATTACTGTCATTGACGCGCAGGTTAACACTGTGCTCCAGGGAATCTATGTGCTGGAGGCCTGCCGCATGCGCGATGCCGGCTTTTCCTACGAGGACTGCATCGCACGTCTTCTTGCCATCCGCAGCTCCGGCCGCATCTTTTTCACCGTGGGCGACCTCGACTATCTGCGGCACGGCGGACGCATCGGCAAGCTTGCCGGGCTTACCGGCTCGCTTCTCGGCGTAAAGCCGCTGATCACTCTGAAGGAAGGAGAAATTTTCCCCTCCGGCATTGCCCGTGGCCGCAAAAAATCTATGCTCAAGGTTACTGACATGCTCCGGCAATACATTCTTGAGACGTTCTCCGACCGCAGCGAATACCAGCTCTGCATCGGTTACGGATATGATGTGGAGGAGGGAGCGGAGCTTATGGCTATTGCAAGAGAGAAGCTTGGCGATCTCGGTGTCTCTGATATCCCCACCTATCAGATCGGTGCGACCATCGGCGTTCATACCGGTCCCTACCCAATCGGTTTCGGGATATTGCGAAAAGCATATTAATCGCTGTCGGACCATAAAGAGAAAAATATTATAGAATTTTTTTCATAAACCTGAATTTATATCTTTACAGTCTTTCCAATATGCGGTATGATAGTTTATATCGTGCAGCAGATTACAGAGTGATCGCATAGACACCTTTCTGTATCTGGCACAAAGTGCTTATTTTTTTTTCACTCTTTAAAGAATAAGCATTGCGCATCATTACGATGAGCAGCCTAATGATCAAAATAACATATTTAAGGAGGAGATTCCACCGTGGCAGAAAAGAGAGTGCGTCGCAGCAAAAAGGATGTCGTATTAGGAGATATCGCAAAGATTGAGCAGAAGATCAGCGATTACGAAGCAAAGATTGCAAAGCTCAACGAGGACAAGGAGAATCTGGAGGCAACGCTGAAGGAGATCGCGAGCGCAGAGGACAAGGCAAAACAGGAAGCAGAACAGAAAGAGATGATGGCGCTGCTCAAGAAAAAGGGTATGAGCCTTGACGATCTGAAGGCAATGCTGGAGCAGTAATCAATCAAGATATTATCACGCGTTAGTAACTGGCGTACCGTTTTGCAGCGGCCCTTGTAGTGTCCTGAATGGATGTCTATCGGGGCTGCTGTATTCACACTCTGGCTTCTAACACAAAAGGAGATATATGAAAAGCAGGCTTAAAAAATCTGTCGCTATTTTTACACTTATCATAACGGTTCTTACCAGCCCCTCCACTGCTATGGCACACGGCCATGGAAGCCATCACGGAGCTGGAAGCCATCACAAAACTGAGACTACTTATTCCCCATGCCACGAGGCAGGCTGCAATGAAGAAGCAACTCACTGTCACGGAAACGCATACTACAGCGGACATTCCGGCACCTGCGTTACCTACAGCCAGTGCACCGTAGCATCCTGTAAGAAAAACGGAGCGCACTATCATAAGGGAATCTGTTATTACGGACACACGGACGGCCATCACGTATATAGCCAGTGTACCGTATCCGGCTGCACAAAAGCGAAAAAGCATAAGCATAACGGAACATACTATTACGGACATTCCAATAACTGTATCACCTACAGCCAGTGTACTGTATCCGGCTGCAAGGAGACAAAACAGCACAGCCATGATGGAAAATGTTATTACGGCCATTCCGCTGGAAAGCATACCTACAGCCAGTGCACCGTTCCCGGCTGTACAAAAGCCAAGAAGCATAAACACAACGGGAAATGCTATTATGGGCACTCTACCCTGGGAACATATTAGTTGCCTCTTATGAGGGTGTTGCAAAACTTCCGGAATCTACATTCTATGGTATATAACCACTCGGTTAAACTACCAGAGTTTGTAGCCTTGGAGTATTTTGTGCCACCCTCATTTTTTGATATCTATCCGGTACCCTTGCGGCATAGCAACTGCTGAACCGTTACTGCTTCTTCATATATTTATCCTTGCAACCACTGCTCTGCATCTTACTCACCTGCTGCGCTTAAGCAGTCCCCCCTTATCTGGTTTGCTCCACTAGCCGGTTTTCTCTGCGCATGCAGCTCGCGGAAATAAACTCGATCGCCTCTTTTGCAAATCCTTTTAATCTTTCGCTGTCATAAATGGCATCCGTATCACTTCGGTAGTCTTCCATGGCAAGCTTTATCACATCCGGATACTCTGTATGCAGATTCTCCAATGCCCATTTTCCGCCGTCATATTTTGACAGAATCAGATCATCTCTTAATAAAGCACAAAATCTGCACAGATTCAAAACACAGTACAGCGGATTCTTTATAATATTCTCCGCACATTCCAGAGTATCCTGATAATTCGAGTCAATCACATACTCCCGCGGAACTTCTGCAAATACCTCTCTTGAGGGTCTGCCAAAATCCAGCGCATCGTTCGGAACACGAATCACACGAAAATGACTTGCCAGATCCGGATCTACCTTCCAGTCGTCATTGATCACGGTAGATTTATCTCTCCTGTATCGCTCGATCCAGTCTCTGCTTCCATGCAGTTCATATGCAACCGGATGTTTTATATTGCTGCAGTTTTCGGCTAACACAACACTGAACTCAAACCCTTTTTCAGGAAATAAGCCGACATGCTCCAACAGCTTGTCCCAGATCCGCTCCTTCGTTTTCGCATCCATTTTTTCTTTCACAACAATGATAAAATCCAGGTCTGATTTGTGCGGATGAAAACTCCCCAGCCGCAAAGAGCCATGAAAATATACACCGACATAATTATCTTTCAGAATATCCACGAGCCAGTCATGGATCTGTTTCATAAGTACCTTGATATCCACTTTTTCACTCCTTTCCAATATGGACGGCTGATTTCCTTCTGCGGCTCAGCAAAAATCATTCAGCAAGTACCTTACCAGTACGGCATAACTATACCATCAAAGCGCGAACATTTCTACTTCTTTTCCTTTGCATTCCAGTGTATCCCATTGTTAAGAACCTGCATAACCATTCTCCTGTTTCCCGCATATACTAAACCAGTGAATAAAAAAAGGAGCGATTTGATGAGAAAAAGAATTGTACCGCTATTCCTGTCTGCCCTGATGGTGACAGGTGTATTATCCAGCACATCGATGGCAGAGGCGCCGGAAACGGTCCAGACCGAAAAGGAACTTGTGAAGCTGACACTGAACGAGGTCGCGCACTCAATTTTCTACGCGCCGCAGTATGTAGCCATCGAGAATGGATATTTCGAAGAGGAAGGGATTGAAATTGATCTGGTCACGGGATTCGGCGCTGACAAGGTCATGACTGCGCTGATCTCCGGCGATGCAGACATCGGATTTATGGGGTCCGAGGCATCGATCTATACGTACAGCCAGGGGGCGAAGGACGCTCCCGTCAATTTCGCCCAGCTCACACAGCGCGCAGGGAATTTCCTTGTCGCAAGAGAAGCGCAGCCGGAATTTAAATGGAGCGACCTGATTGGCCAGGAGGTGCTTGGCGGGCGGAAAGGCGGCATGCCGGAGATGGTGTTTGAGTATATTCTGCGGCAGAATGGAATCGACCCGTCTGAGGTGCTCATCGACCAGAGTATTGATTTTGGGTCGACTGCAGCGGCATTTTCGAGCGGAAAGGGAACGTACACAGTAGAATTCGAGCCAGGAGCGACCACACTGGAGCAGGAAGGCGTCGGATATGTAGTGGCTTCTCTTGGGACGGACTCCGGCTACGTGCCTTATACCGCTTACTGTGCGAAATCAGACTATATTGAGGAGCACCCGGAACTTGTGCAGGCCTTTACAAACGCACTGCAGAAAGGTATGGATTTTGTAAATACGCATACGCCGCAGGAAATTGCCGAGGTGATCGCCCCGCAGTTCCCCGAAACAGACCTGGATACTATTACCTCCATCGTAACGCGCTACTACGAGCAGGATACCTGGAAGGAAAATCTGATCTTTGAAGAAGAAAGCTTTGAGCTGCTGCAGGATATCCTGACGGATGCCGGTGAGCTCGAGGAGCGCGTGCCATATGAAGCGCTCGTCACCACAAGCTTTGCGGAGGCTGCGGCAAAATAACGCGCGCACATTTTTCACTCTCCATGATTACCCTGGAGCATAAATGGGGCTGCTGTACTAAGAAATTACGGCATGTGCATCGACACATGCTGCGAGTTGACTACGGCAGCTGCGGAGGTCTTCTGGAGCTTTAGAACTTGTAGACAAACGATAAAAAGCTTTCAGCCCTAAGGACATACTTCCCGACCAAGCCACCTCAGTTGTAAAATTAGTCAGCCACAGACCAGCTGCTGACGCAGCTTTGGCCTGTGGCCGTATCAAATTACTACTTTTTATGTCTTCCCCATATCCGGTTCGCTGCCTTGCGCATGTGAGTACGCCACTCCGGCAGACCCGGCACAGGGAACCGCATAGAAATTACCGGATATCGTATACACTTCTGAGTCTGAGGCTGCTCACATCTCCGCTCTCGATCTTCACGCGCTTTGTACCTGCGTTCATATCGAAATAGTTGTCGGAAAGGATCAGGTCCTCGTTCTCATTCAGGATCTCAACACTCTTCGCATACGCGTTCGCTGTCACCTCGATCTCATCTCCAACGACGCGGCAGGTCAGCTGTGGGTCCTCGTAGCGGAAATACTTCGGATAAGAGAAGTTGACGGAACCCTCGGAAACCACAACGCCGTCCTTCTCCAGCTCATAGCTGACGTACTCGGAATAGATGTCCACATCCGGGAACACTACCTTATCCAGCCAGACGCTTGTTAGTGCCGGAACAACCAGCTCCTGCTCTCCGCTCTGAAGGATCTCAGCCTTCGGATTGCGGAGCGCCCAGCGCACCTTCACGGTCACATCCTCGCGTGTCTCGTTTGCAACGTTCAGGCGGATCGACTTCTCAAATTCCATGGAGTGCTGCCAGTTCAGCGGCCGCGCGTTGGACATCATGCCCTGCTCCTCACAGGAGAGCATGACCGGAGCGAAGAACCGCTTCGCATAGTAGTGCAGCGCCTTCAGTCTGCCGCAGTAGTCGATGGACGACCACGACGCTACCGGCCAGCAGTCATTGAGCTGCCAGTAAACGGCGCCCATGCAGCGTCCGCGGTTCCGGCGGAAATGCTCGACGCCGTAGCGGATGCCGTCTGCCTGCAGAAGCTGTGACGCGTACAGCACCGTCTGGAAATCCGACGGATAGCGGTAGGTCTGCTGCATATAGTTCATGATCTTGCCGTTTGCGCTGCCGTTTCTCTGATGCTTCTCCATCACGTAAGAGAAAATATTCCAGTCTGCCGGATCGTCTGAGATCTTCTCAATCGTCTTCATGGACGGGAAGGACTGGAAGCCGAACTCCGAGAGGAAACGGAAGTAGAACTTCCGGTACTCCGTAAACGGCTTATCTCCGTGCCATACATCCCAGTAGTGTACATCGCCGCGCTCCGGATCCTGCGGCTCGTCCATGCATCCGCCTGATGACGGGCTGGATGGCCAGTAGAATGTCTGCGGGTCATACTCCTTCACGATCTCCGGGATAATGCGCTCGTACATCAGATAGTAGTCGCGCACCTCCTGCGGCTTCGTCAGCCAGCTGTTTCTCGCGTAGACAAACTCCTCCATCTCATTGTTGCCGCACCACAGGCCAAGGCTTGCGTGATGGCGCAGACGCTTCACGTTGTCGATGAACTCCGCGCGGATATTCTCCTCGAACTCCGGCGTCAGATCATAGACCGCACACGCGAACATGAAATCCTGCCATACGACAAAGCCGAGCTCATCGCAGAGATCATAGAACCAGTCCTCCGGGTAATAACCGCCGCCCCAGACACGGATCGCATTGAAATTCGCCCACTTCGACTTCTCCAGCAGAGAACGCGTCGTCTCCGGCGTCACACGGCCAAGCAGATGATCCTCCGGAATGTAGTCTGCTCCCATCGCGAAGATATCCACTCCGTTCACACAGATCGCAAAGTTTTCGCCCCACTCGTTCTTCGAGCGGTCTACTGTCATCGTGCGCAGACCAAGCCGGCGGCTCCAGCAGTCGAGCTCCTTCCCCTCGAAATACAGCGTCACATCCACCTGATACAGATTCTGATCGCCATATCCGTTCGGCCACCAGAGCATCGGATTCTCAATCACAAGGCTCTCCGGGCTACCGTCTGCTTCCAGCACCGCACCATCCGGAGCCGTCACCTTCACCGTGTAGTAGAGGCCGCTCTTCTGTGGGTCTGCCTGCACGGACGCATCTGCAGAAGTGCTGCACACGTCAGAAGCTGCCGCGCCAAAGCACACACCATCTTCCAGATCCTCCATCTCCGGGCAGCAGTCGATATCTACGTCAAAACGCAGCGTCACCTGTCCATCCTTGTGCTCCTGCACAACATAGACGCTGTCAATCCGCGCCTCGTCGATGCCAAGCAGCGTCACCGGGCGGAACAGACCTGCGTCCGGCAGATGTGCGCCCCAGTCCCAGCCGAACATGCAGTGCGCCTTGCGGATATTGACAAAGCCCTCCATTGCGTCCTCACTGCCGTGCGTCTTGCTGGTCTGAAATGCCTCTGCGATGTACTTCGTCGGAGAATGGAACACGATCCGGAGCTCGTTGCCCTGATCCTTCAGCTCCTCCGTCACGTCGTACTCCCAGGTGCGGTGCATATTGCACGGGGAGCCGATCTGCTCTCCATTCAGATACACATCTGCAATCGTATCGATTCCGTCAAACCGCAGCACCTGATGTGCGCACGCACGCACCTCCTCCGCGCAGTCAAACGAAAGCACATACTCATAATCCTCATCCATCAGTTTCAGTGCCTTGTATTCATTGTCCTTGTAGAACGGATCCTCCATTTGTCCATTCCGCAGCATGTCTGTGTAGACCGACCCCGGCACCACTGCCGGGCTGAACGGCTCATCGCCGACACGCCGCATACTCCAGGCACCATTTAAGCTCTGTTTCTTCATGCGAACTACCCCCTGTATCGTAAAATATCCGCCCCGTCCGGCTCTGATTCGTAGTTCTTATCCCCTATCCCGCGAATCACTATGCCAAATCACTTACCTGTATTCCTGATTGCACAGGTAAAATATCCTGCGTGATTCGCCTGGCCATTTGGCATACGCTGTACGAACCGTTCAGAAAACAGACGGGCGTTTGCTTTGTATCTTCATTATACTGGTAACAAATCATTTCTTCAAGTTAATTTTAGTCTTCAGTTGTATTAATTTTCTCGTGATTTTAGCCTCCTGTTTAAGCAGTGCATTCTCTGCAATTTCGCTTAACCGGATAAACCAGAATTACCAATCTGGCCCCCTGTCGATTCTGTTCTCTATTATCAACGCCTCTTCCTATCCATTGAGAAAAGGCAAAAGAAATCGTATCCCCTCGGACCGTTTTATACCATAAAAACACTTCAGTCAGCATAAAACAGGAGAGCGCTGCAAACCGCGATGAAGCTACAAGCACTGGTATTTTCCTGATCTGCTCAATACCATAAATGATAGCTTCCGTCAGTTTTACAACGCCCTCCTATTTCCCATCGTCAGCCCTGTCTCATTTCGTCCGACGTCTTATCTTTCGTCTTTCTTTCGTTTCTCTTTTGTTCGGTCAGACTTCCGTTCATCAGACAGTACTCAGATCCCACTCCTCGTAGATCTTTGGCACGTCGTTGATCAGACGCTTTGTGTACTCCGCCTTCGGATGAATGATACAGTCTTCCGCCGGACCGTGCTCGACAAATTTGCCGTGCTCCATGATGTACACCTGATCGGAAATGTAGTACGCAAGTCCGATATCGTGCGTGATAAAGATAACCGTCATGTTGATCTCATCACGCAGCTTCAGCAGCATGTCAAGAATCGTGGAACGGGAACATGCGTCGATCATGGAGGTCGGCTCGTCTGCCAGCAGGATCTTTGGCTTCAGCAGAAAGATGCGTGCGATCATCAGACGCTGCATCTGTCCGCCGGAAAGCTCGAACGGATACTTGTTCGTCAGCTCCTTGAACTCCAGATTTACGAAGCTGCATGCCTCGGACATCATCTTAAACTTCTCCTCATACGGGAGATTCTTGCCGCCGCGCATGTTGATGCAGTCGAGCAGCACGGAGTCAATCTTGTTAAACATATTGTAGGAAGAGAACGGATCCTGGAAAATCGCCTGGATATTCTTCCAGTACTCCTTCTTCTTCCTTCCGCCTCTGATGTCTCTCGGGCTTCCCTGGAAGAGCACCTCGCCCTCTGAGACACTGATCAGGCCGAGCAGCATCTTGGACAGTGTTGTCTTACCGCTTCCGGACTCACCAACGATCGAGATAATCTCGCCCTCGCGGAAATCGAAATCGACATGATCCACCGCGACGGTCTTTTTATCGCCAAAGCCGAAAACCTTCGTCACGCCTTTGCCCTGCAGGCAAGCGGCTTTTTTCGCATCACTCATTCTCATACACCTCCCGAATCTTTCTCTCCGACATCAGGCAGCGATACTCACGCCCATTTGGCAACTCGACGTTCGGGATCTCCATTCCGCTGCAGGTCGGCGTCGCATACTTGCATCGCGGTGCAAAGCGGCAGCCCTTCGGCGGATGCTTCAGGTTCGGCGGAGTGCCCGGAATCGCCGTCAGCTTATTCTCACGGACACCCTCCTCCGGAACGATGATTGACCCCATCAGTCCCTTCGTGTACGGATTCAGAGGATCAAATACCATCTCACGCGCACTGCCCTTCTCCACGATCTGGCCAGCATACATAACCATGATATCATCTGTCACGTTATACAGAAGCGGCAGCTCATGCGTGATAAAGATCATACTCTTGATATAGCCCTTATCCATCAGGTCACGCATCATCTTGATAACCATCTTCTGGCTCGTAACGTCCAGCGCAGACGACGGCTCATCGGCGATCAGTACCTTCGGAGAGAGGATCGTCGAAATCGCGATAACGGTACGCTGCTTCATACCACCGGACAGCTCGACCGCGTGCTTCTGCAGCACCTCTGCCGGCAATCCAAGGATTGAGAAACGCTCCTTCGCAAGATCATAAATATCCTTATCCGACATCTTCGGATCGTGTACATGGATCACGTCTTCGATAAAGCGGATGATCTTCTGCGTCGGATTCAGCGCGTTCATCGCGGCCTGCGGAATGTAAGCGATCTCGGTACCGAGGATATTCCTCCGCACGTCATCCGGCTTCATTCCGGAAATATTCCTGCCATCCACGATGATATCACCGCTGATGTAGTGCAGCGGCGGGAAATAATAGCCCATCAGGGACAGCGCCAGCGTCGATTTGCCGCAGCCGGACTCACCGGCAACGCCAAGGGACTTGCCCTCCTCAATTTTCAGGGACACACCGTCTACCGCGTACACATCCTCGCGCAGACGGGTCACATATTTCGTCTTCAGATTGTTTACTTCAAGCATTACTTTTCCCATCGTATCCCCCTCCTTAATCTCTCAGCTGCGGGTTGAACACCTGGTCAAGACCAGTATTCATCAGGTTCAGCGAGAAAGCAATCAATGTGATCACGAGAACTACCGGGAAGTATGCCCACCAGGAACCATTCAGATGAGCAGAGTACATGGTCGCCCAGTTCATCATCTGACCCAGTGTTGCAGTTGAGGTCGTAGACGGTCCAAGGCCGAGCATCGAAAGCTGTGCCTCTGCAAGAATTCCGGAAGAAATCTGAAGAATAAATGCCATCACGACATACGATGCAACATACGGAAGGATATCCGTAAGCACGATCCGAATCATGCTGTGCCCGGACAGCTTGGAAAGATTTACGTGGTCACGGTTTCTAAGAGAGATTACCTGCGAACGCACAGAACGGCAGGTCCATGTCCACGAGGTCAGACCGATAACCGCTGCGATCAGGGTCACGCCACGCGCATTCTGTCCCACGGAGTACGTGATCAGGATCAGGAGCACGAAGGACGGGATAACCGTAAACAGGTTCGTGATAAAGATGATAATGTTGTCAAACAGACCTCCGATATAACCGGAAAGCAGTCCGAGCATCAGGCCAATCAGCGTCGCAACCGTTCCCGCGATCAGACCGATCTTCAGAGATACCTTCGTCGCCTGCACCAGCTCGGTCAGCACATCACGCCCAAAGTTATCGGTACCAAGCACCAGCTTCCGCTGATTCGCGATATCCTTTGTGTTCACGTACTGCTTGGAATCCACAGACTTGGACTCCTCCAGCTCGCCGTCCTCATTCTCCACTGCGATAATCAGATCCGCGTCACTTGCAAGCTTTACGATCTCCTTATTCAGACGAACGTACGCCTTTTTCTTCGATGCAAGCAGGCCCTTCTGCTTCGCCTTCTCATCATAGTGCTCCAGCCACAGTACCACAAGTGCATTGTCGTCCGCTGCATCGAGCTCTTCCTGCGAAACCTCACCGTAATTTAACAGCCAGTCGCGCATGTCCTGCTTGTCCTTCTCCTCGATGTGATCGCCAAGGTTGCTGGACTTCGCCTGAATATTCAGCGTGTAATACTTCGCGTCCACGGTATCCTGCACAGATACATAGGTACCTGGCTTAAAGAAGTTACCCTGTCCTACCATATCCAGCGGATCCGCCGCAACAAAGAATGGGTAGATCAGCGTAAATGCCAGAAGACCAAAGAAAATAATAAACCCAATCACAAATTTGGGGGAATGGAAAATGTTCCGCAATGTATTTTTCATATCTGTCCCTCCCCTTAATCCTGCTGAGCCGCTTTGACACGCGGGTCAATGATACCATAAATGATCTCAACGAACAGGTTCGCGAGAAGCACCATGATCGTGATTACGAGTGTACATGCGGAGAGCAGCGGATAGTCATTGCCCTTGATCGCACTCATCATCGTGGTCCCAAGTCCCGGGTAGCTGAAGATGATCTCGGATACGAGCGCGCCGCCCATCATCGTACCTAACGACATTGCAAGGCCGGTGATCTGCGGAAGCATCGCGTTCCGGAACACGTAGCCGACAATCTTGGTGTCCTTGATGCCGAGGAAACGGCTGTACTTTACGTAATCCGCATTCAGCTCATAGATCGACATGGAACGCATACCGATCGCCTGTCCGCCGATGGTAACGAGCACGATCGACCAGAATGGAAGCTGATAGTGCGCAATCACGGACTTCACAAACGTCCAGCTCGCATTCGGGATCAGGTCGAAGCCGTAGGCGCCGCTCGTCGGAGCCCAGCCAAGCTGGATACCAAAAACGGTAAGCAGGATAACGCCCATACCGAATGCCGGAACATTACTGATAAACAGGAACGCCGGAAGGATCGCCTTGTCGAAGACGCCCTTCATATAGGCGGCGACCGCGCCTAGGATATTTCCGAGAAGCCATCCAAGGATAATCGCCGGGAGCTGCAGCGCCAGCGTCCACCCGAAGGAAGAAGCGATGATATCCGAGACAGTTCTCGGATACTGACTGAAGGACACGCCGAAGTCACCCTGCACTGCTGCCTTCGCCCACTTGCCGAACTGAACGATCATCGGATCGTTCACGCCAAATTTTTCCACATACTCATCATAGACCTTTTTTATCGCCTGCGCATCGGTCATGCCGCTTGCAGCCTGTCCGGCAATCGCCGATACCGGATCGCCCGGCATCAGGCGCGGAAGTGCAAAGTTCAGGACGACCGCAATTACAAAGGTAATCAAATACCAGAGAATCTTCTGGCCATAATATTTTTTATAACCTTTCAAGCAATTCCACCTCATTTCCCTTAAGCTCACAACAAAGGACAGGAATCTTAAAAATGGCCGGAGAAGCAACTCTCCGACCATTCTATTTAACCGCCCTTATGGCTGCTCAACCTTTTCTGTTCAGTTGTATTAGCCTTCTACCAGCTCAAGCTGATACAGAGCTGCGATGCCGTAACCGTCTGTGCAGTCTGTCGGCGGGATGTTGGATCCATCATCCTTCATCGGGTAATTCGTCCAAACAGTCTCATTTACCTCGTAGAACATATCCGGTCTGTACATAAGTCCGAAGGACGGAACGTCTGTCAGATAGATCTCATTCAGTCTGGTGTAGTACTCTTTCAGCTTCGCCTCATCGGTCTCAGTTGCGAGCTTGTCCAGAATCTCATCCGCCTCTGCGTTTCTGTAGTGGCCGTAGTTACCGGAGTAGTTGATCTCCAGATCCGCGAACGGTCCATACAGGAACTGCTTACAACGATAGAACGGGTTCGTGATGGAAGCGCCTGTCGGGGAACTCATCGTGATCTCAAAGTTGCCAGTGGTGTAGTCGTCTGTGTATACGGATGCCTCCGGGAAGTAGGTCTCGATCTCAATGCCGATCTCCTTGCCTGCTGCTGCAACGATCTCAAGAGATGCGTTCCAGTCTGTCCAGCCGCTCGGGCACTCAGCCTTGAAGTGAAGGTTCTGTCCGTCAACCTCACGGATGCCGTCGCCGTCGGTATCTACGATGCCAGCCTCGTCGAGAAGCGCCTTCGCTCCTTCGATGTCGCCGCCCTCCCACTGAAGATCCTTCAGTGCGTCGTGGTCAAACAGTGCCTGCTCCGGATCGCTCGGGTTCATCATTGATCTCGGATAATCCTTGAAGCTCGGGGACTGGTTCGACATAGCGGAGGAACGAATCTGCTCGAAATCGGTCGCCATAGCGATCGCCTTACGAACCTCTACGCGGTCAAGACCCGGAACCTCGACATTGAAGAAGCAGGTCGGGATCGTGCTTGCCAGATTGTACGGCTCCTCGTCGATATAAGTCGTGATCGGAAGCTCTTTCTCCTCCCACAGCTTCTGGATGTCGGTCATGAATACCTGTGCAACGTCCACTTCGCCCGCCTCGAAAGCAACCTGTGCGTTGGAGTTGCCCTCGTAGATCGTGTGAGCGATGTACTTCGGTACCGGAAGAGATCCCCACATGGACTCTGCCTGGCCCCAGTAATTCTCATCGCGGATGAAGACAACCTTCTGGTCGTCATCGTAGTACGGCATATACGGGCCGGATGCTACGAGGTCATCCATCTTGTCGAGCTTCATATCCTCCGGTGAGCCAGCTCTCTCTTCTACCTTCTCCAGATATGCCTTCTGCATGATGTACATCTTCTGGAGCATCTGCTTGATCATCAGCGGGTTCACTGCCACACCGTCATCACCAACTACGGAATTGATCTTAACGGTCGCATCGTCAACTGCCTCCATGGAGGTGATGAAAGAGGTCATTTCAACGCCGTATGCGGAGTTGCACTTTACATTGTAATCAAAGGTAGCAACTACGTCTGCAGCGGTAAGCGGCGTGCCATCGCTCCAGTGAGCGTCCGGATTCAGCTTCACGGTCATGGAAGCCATCGTCGCCTCGTCATCCCATGCCCACTCGGTGCCGAGCAGCGGATACAGCTCATTGTCAAGCAGATTGTACATGAACAGTGTCTCATAAATCAGTGTACGTGTGGAATCCTTCTGCTGAATGCCCATCGCGTTATTGGAGTTCGCGGACATCGGGTTCCAGTCGTTGATCGTACCCCACTGCTGTCCAGCGAAGTAAAGTGTCTCATTTCTCGGTGTGGAGCCATCTCCCTCTGCAGCAAAAGCGCCGATGCCAAAGCTCGATGCAACCATCGCTGCAGATGCAAGAGCTGCGATCAGTCTCATAGTTCTTTTTTTCATGTTAAATCCTCCCATTTGTTTTTTTCCCCGGAAACCGTAATCCATTTCCCCATAGCCTTTCGGTTTCCGCCGATAACCCTATTATAGTCTTTTTCACCAAAAAATCAAGAGAAAAATTCTTTTTTTGTACAGTTTATTTTCTATCTGGCTCTATAAGAGTCATTGTCGTTATCTATTCTGAAAATAAAATCGCTTGTTTTCGTGCAAAATTATGCAATCCGACATTTTAATGCTCCATTTGCACACCGCAGGGCAAGCCTGGTTTGCCCTTCCTTTTTCAGTCCTCCCATACGCGGTCGGAAAGCCCCTCGATGAACCCCGCCAGCTCAAGCGCCATATTCATTGCCTCTGACACA
This sequence comes from Lachnospiraceae bacterium UBA7160, assembly GCA_002491565.1. Classification (GTDB taxonomy): domain Bacteria; phylum Bacillota; class Clostridia; order Lachnospirales; family Lachnospiraceae; genus Choladousia. Next base: position 16,026 of record DKWE01000078.1, read on the forward strand.
CGCACATGTCCCGGCGTGCCACGTCCGGTCTCTTCAAACAGAAAATGGACAATCCTTGGATCGTTCAGCTCCGCGCAGACTCTTCCGATGCTGCGGTCCCAGCCGGGGTGATGATACAGGATCGTCGTTGTCAGCACGATCCACGCCCGCGGATAGATACGGCGCAGTTCCTGTATCCATGCCTTGTAATGCGCCCGCCATTCCTCCGCCTTTGCCCCCCGGTAATCCTGCCGCATGATGTCTTCCGGATGCGCATCATTCTGACCGATTGCCACCACTACAACATGAGGCGTATACCGCGCGAAATTCCACCGCTCCATGCGCGGCTGCATGCGGGATACTCCATCCGCACCGCCCGACGCCGCCAGTGACAGCTCTCCGCCTTGTCCATCCTCAGGGTAAAAATACACCCGGTCAAAGCAGCTCTCCATCCCGACTGTACCGCATCTGCCCCATGTGGTTTCCGGCTGGCTGATTCTGCCCTGCTGCAGGTGCGTCTCGGGCTGCTCCTGCCTTCCTTCCTGACCTTCTGGCTCCGTCTTGCCCTGTCTTCCTTCCTGAACGCCTGGCTCCGTCCGGGCTGATCCCGACACTCCCTCCTGCAAATTCATCGCTGTCTGTCCGCTCTGCGGGCACGGCTCATAGTATCCCGTTCCATCCAGCAGCGCGATCCCGCCCTGCGCCACGATGTGTGCCCGCGCATGAAGCTTCCGTGCCGTCGCCCATGCAAAGGAAAAATAAGCGTTATTAAATTCTCCATTGTGCGGCGGGTCCAGGCTGCGCATATAGTCCACGGCCTCCGCTACCTCTCCCGCCGTCACGGAATCTCCGTAAAATTCTATTTTTTTGCGCGGCAATTTCCGCGCCTTCTCAACCCGCGCACCGCGCTCCAGCAAAAAACCGAGAAAGGTAAACTCATGGCACTGATCCATGCGCTTGAAAAATGTCACCTCATGCTCCAAATCCCGATCGAGTCCCTCCGCCAGCACGACCTCCTCCGGTACGTTGTCCCGCTCGATCTTTCTCCGGTACTGTGTCTGGTCTACCAGCGCTCCGACCCACGAATCATGCCATCTGCGGCGGTTCACCACAACAGCCCTGACCCATCCTGAGCCGGAAAATGACATCCGGACAAAACTCCCCGGCTGCACAAACACAGGCGCTTCCCGGTCTGTATCGTCAATCCGCCCACAGTAGACAAGCTCATCGTGCTCCGGTCCGACCAGTCTGACCCGCTCTGCATCATATTTTGTATAGTTCGCCATATTTTGGTCCCCTCTCCTGCCTTTTTTCGTAAAATAATACTTTATTCTAGCATTGAGGGTACAAAAAAGCAACACCCTGCAACTGCAGAGTGCTGCTCTTTTCTTCTTTTCTGTTCCGATTCGGACAACTTGTTTCAAAGTACGCTCCTTATTACCATTCTGGCAAAACTCCGCAGAATAATGTTTCGTCGGCAAGGAGGTTTGACTGAATATAAACGTGTTCGTGCGTTAGCGGCACACCATGCCCCACTGCAGTTCCCTTGCCGGCGTATCCCAGAACGCATGCCAGCGGCGGACCATTTTCTCGCGGAGTCTCTGAATTCTTCCATACTTATACTCTGTCCGGATATAAAATACCGGATTGCGTAATTCTGCCGCTCCTGCATCCTCCGCCATGATCTGCGGCATTTGTGCTCCATTTGCATAAAGATGATAATTCATAATGTTCATGACTGTTCTCCTTTTCTCTTATTCTTGTTTCTATTCGTATTCAGGCCTTTCGTATCTGGCCCTGATCCTGCTTTATAAGGAAAGGAAGCTCCAGCTATGGGGAATAGGGTGGGAGGTGATCCGAATGATCTTCCCTGGAGCTGTCCCGTTTCCTTATGGCTATACAATACACGGATTCTGAAAAAAATACCAGTAGCTATCTTATCCTTTTTTATGCCGATTTTGATATTCTTCCTTTTTCTATTCAAGTCAATAATAATTCATTTTTTGTGTATTTCTCATATATTGATAAATTTTAGGATGATTTTGATATTAGCATAAGATAATCTTGATTTATATTGATTTCTGTGCTACTCTGGGTTTGAGACCTTCTGATCCGGGCCAGCGTGGTTTTTACCGGCAAGACGGCAGAGTGACGCATATAAATAAAAAGAAAGAAAGGATGGAGGCCTGCTATGACTGATAAGTCTGATACGTTTTCCTACTGTTCTTCTGAAGCAACCCACGAGATTGTAAGAGAAACAGACCATCTTCCCGTATTTATCAGCAGTCCGCTCCGGAACTCCTGTACACCGTTCACCTGCAAACCTTCAAGTGAATGCTGTACTTCTTCCTGTGTTCCGACTCACTGGCATGAATACTATGAATTTATCTATGTATTAAATGACTCTATGACAGCCGTGGTGCAAGCAGACAAGTATCATCTGCACGCCGGAGACCTGCTCACCATCAACAGTGGGGAACTGCACGCGACAAAAATTCATACCCGCCCGATGCCCTACCTCCTGCTCCAGCTCTCTGCCCAGCGGCTCCGGGAGCTGATACCGGATCTGGACCAGGTTCACTTCGCTACCTGCATTCGTGCAGAAGAAATGGAACAAACACCGGAGCTAAAGAAAACGCTGGAGGACCTTCGCCAGACCTTTGAAAACCACGAAGACGGCTACCGGCTACTTTTTACCTCCAAGCTGTACGAGTTTCTTCATATATTGTACTGTCACTATTCCTGCCGCGTGATTTCCATGGCGGAAGCTACCGGCACCAGCCGGGACCACAAACGCGTCACAGAAGTCGTCGACTGGACGCAGGAGCATTACCGCGAGCCGCTCACGCTCGACGACGCAGCCGGACACCTCGGAATTTCGCGCGAATATTTCTGCCGGATTTTTAAGAAGCACACCGGGCAGACGTATCTGGAATTCCTCTGCTCGACGCGCACTGCCCGCTTCTACAATGAGCTGCAGGAGAGCGACAAGAGCATTCCGCTTCTGATGGAAGAACACGGGATCACAAATTATAAAACCTTCATCCGCACCTTCAAGGACATGTACGGCACAACACCGCAAAAAGCGCGGCAGAGAACCAGCGCGTAGCTGACTCTCTTTAGACGCTTGTAAATGAAAACCTGCGCAAAATGGCAAAATTGGGTTCCGGTTTATCCCGGTTAGACCAAATCAGGCAGATATTACTGCCGCATATCCACGCAAAACCGTCAGGAATAAAGATCACACACTGTGGCAAAAGAAAACAGCAGACATCGTGCTATGACAGAAACTGCAGAAACACATGACGCCGGCGAATCGACTATCACAACGGCAGCGCCGGCAAATGCTAACGCCACATAAGGAAGGAATTTGAAAACAACAATCAAACCCATCAACTATATGGGCGTTACAATCGAGTAGGAGGCGGTGATTAGCCGCCATCCTCTCACACCATATTGCGTGTCCAGATTGATACAATTTTTGCGTGGGTGCTATCGTTTTTACATTTACCGCAAATGCCCTGAAATCAACACTTTTGGGAATGGCAAATGCACCCGTTCATGGGCGGCTATCGTTTTATTATTCGGAATTGCTGCATTTTCGATATTTGGGAGTGTAAAATTTAACGATATCCTGTTTTTCAAGATGGCTATCGTTATTTTTTGCACCCAAGGGATTATCATATTTTTGTAATTAGCCCTGTCAACTGGAATTTGTGTTTTATGTGGGCTTAACTAAATGTATGACTTTATCAATCCTTAGTAATATCAGAAATCTTTTTCGAACAGTGCATTTAGTCCTATATTAATGCACTCTAAATTCATCCAGAATAACAGCAGCTTCTTCATAATTTAAATCGATTAATATCTCAAGAATATCCTGATATGCTGTAATCAATTCTTGATCTTCTTTTATCATATCACTACATCTGACAAAAGATTTTAATATAATCATATTTACAATGCTCTTTTTTTCCTGTATATCTCTAGCGAATTTGGTACTTTCTGTTTTTGCATCTCGAAAACTATTTCTGATAGAAATTAAAATTTCCGGCAGCAATTCATCAATACGCAACTGATATATCGTTTCTAGCAGCTTTACTACATGATACTTTCCATATTTTGAAAACTGTTCATTTAGAAACTGCTTATCTGTAAAAGAATAAGTTGTCCTGCACTTACTCCAATCTCCACAACAATATCTTGTTACAGAAAACATAAGAGATTGGTATAATTGCAAGCGAACATTTTCCACATCTATTGCTGCTACTTTTTGCTCTATATATAAAATTTTCTTTTTACACCTGTTTCTTCTTTTTGGATCAACATAAGCATCAAAAAATTCCGGCAGAAAATTTCCGAAAATATCTTTGTAAAATTCAACAGCCTCTGAAGTAAACCTTGAGAAATCTATATCGTTAAACAATGTGTCTATAACTGTTTTTGCATCACCTGAAGCCTCAATCACCTCTCTCCGATATAATTCTACCAATTCCTGTTCTTGAAATGTATCCACAATTTTATGCCCATCATAATCTCTATCATGATATTTCCATATATCAACCATGCATGTCAATACACTATGAATTACTTTCTCAAAAAGTTCATTATCAAAATTCAGACCACAATTTGCTACATAACACAATGTTGATATGTCGTAATTATTTATGTCAAATTCCTCTATCTGTATATCCTCCTCCTCAAATAAATATTTCGTAAATATTGCTTCTCTTTGACTATCATAGCTTTCCGCACCTTCATTCTTTATATCTCGGTCTGCCCATGATAATCTTGGCTGCATATTAGGCACATATACAAAATCTTTATATCTTTCATGTGTTTTGATAAAATTTGCATTATACTTTTGATGATTCATCTCATCCTCTGCCAACTTAATAATCGTATAAAACACTGCTTGAGCAAGTTTTTTGTTAACAAGCAGATACTTTTTGATACTTATTGTCCGCTTATCTACTGAACCATCCTGTCCTGTGTACATTAGGCATCTTATTACTAGCATTTTCAGCTCATTTTTTATCTCAGAACTTATATCAAAATCCAATTGTCTAAGCAAGCATGGGAAAAGATTTAAGTTAAAAATAAAACCTTCATGTGAAATAAATTTTTTTACTCCATCAATCCACATTTCACATAATACAGTTCTCTCTTCTGATTCTAATTTTTTACTATTCAATGCAATCGCCATCAATTTAACCAGGATATCTTCATATTGGACTGGCAAATTCGAAGCATTCATTATATTTAATACTGCTTCTATTGCAGTAAAAATTCGATTTAAATCAACATCTCCATCTGAAATATTTTCATTACATTCCTTAATAATCTGCTCCAGTTTTTTCAATGGCTCATCTGCTTTTTTCTGTTCCTGAACAATTTCTTCTGCCACACCAGTTATATTTGGCTCCAGTGCAATAATCGAATCACTTATCTGTACTTCCTTAGCTCCCCTTAAATCCATTTTTTGAATTTGCAAATAATCAACGGCATTTTCAACATCATTCGTTGTTATAGAATATAAATAATCAAGTATCTTATAGCATTTATCCTTCACAGCAGAATTAAAATACATTTGAGCATTAGAAACATATTCTTGGATACTTATATTGCATTCCGCATCTAAATCATACCTCTTTTTAATATTTGGTATACCAACGCTCATGAGAATTCTCTTTTCAAGCATATCTATTACAGGATCTTTTACATATAACCTATATCTTGGTACATCCCAATAAATAATCTCCATGTTTGTAATTAAGTCTAATGAGTATCCCGGCAAATCCCATTCGAAATGAAAACCTATCGCTTCAATAATTGATAGCAGAGCAATATTATTTGAATCAGAATACAAAGTATTCTTTATATAATTTGCAAATGCAATCATTAATTCTTTATCCTGTTTAACAAATTCCAAGCAGTTTATTATTTCATCTCTGAGACAAAAAATTATATCCCCAATCAAAACAGGTACACTATTTTCCATAATACCTGCCATCCACATACTCCCATTTCCCAAATATTCTTGTTTTGTCTGGTTGTCTACAAACAGAATCTTAATTTTAGTTGTTTTATTTGGATTATTGGCAGCATATTCAGATATTGCTTTATTAACAAATTGAATTGCCCATTGAAATCCCTCTTTGAAATTTAATCCAAACAAATTCCGCAAAAATACATTCTGATTGACATTTCTATATGAGCTATTATAATATTCAGCACTTTCGCTTAACCCATATTCCTTATCTTTGTTCAACCTATTGGAATAAAAACGATAATCCTCGCTTTCTTTATTGCTGTCTAGCCAAAATTCGTCTGCCACCAAACAGATTTCTTTTGTCATTATTTTAATCAAAGCAGGATATGCATTCCGCAACGTCCATTCCACTGTATCTTTTGCTATTCGTTTTTTTATTTCATTACTTTTACAGTCATCAATTAGCCGGTTCCAAAATCCTTTTATCCATTCGTTGGATACATCTGCCATTTGATAAATTGCCTCAAGACACGGTTTTGCGCTATCTATAAAGTTATAATATTTTTCAGATTTCTCCGCAATTTCTATATAATGCTCCATTATGGTACAGGCAGCTAAAGAAGCATGATTTTCTCTGTTATTCTGTCTTGCATAATCCTTACATAATTTAATAATATCTTCTTTGTTAATAATATCTTTTTTGTATAATTGCTCACTTTCTATTATCTTTATCATACAAGAGCGTCCATTACCGATGGGCATCAGAAGCATTTGCGGCACTTCCTTTTTGGTTACAATCCTTGCTTCGAAAGCAAATAAATTTGTGATTTTTACAAATTCCAGCAGTACTTCTGAATCCACAATGTCCATCCCATATTCTTCAAAAAAGCTGTTGCAAAACCTTGACTTTACAATCCCTATTTCTGTCTGCCTTTTCCATTCATGCGATATACCGGCTGAAAAAACGAGACAGCTTAAAAATTTATCCCGATTTGATTTTATAAACAGCTTATTAGAAATCCATATCTGATAACGTCTATATACGCATCGTCCAAGCTGTCCTATCTCATCATAGAATATTCGATATTCTCCCTTACACTCATTAAACTCCTTGTCAAAATAATGTTCAAAACAAATATCCTCAAAAATATCATATTTAAGCCTGATATTCTCGTTTCCCTGCCTGATAATAATATCTTCTGAAATTAATGCTTCTACAACATTGCTGTTTATCTCATCTTCAGGAACCCCAAGCGAAAATTTTTTAGCCCTTTCAAATACAATTTTCGTTATTGCTTCCGATGCTTCCTGATATGTCACCCTGTATATTTTCTTTTTTTCCTGTAAGCAAATTACCTTTGTCCAAATATATTCCCTAAAAGAGCTTTCATCACCTATGTCATCAATATCCATTTTTCTACTGACAATCATATTAATGTAAAAAGGAGACTTCAATAAATCACTATAGGATTTCATCTCATACATTCTCTGAATAACAGGGTACTTTTTCATGATTAATATAAGTTCGTTTATCGACAAATCGTCAATCTCATATGGTTTTATAGCAAAATTTGATTCTAATTTCATAAAGGCACTTTTATCGCTTGTCCGGCATGATGTTAGTATGTATGCATTTTCATAGTTGCTTACAATTTCATACAGATACTGCAACAGTTCAAATTTTGTATCTGAACAATCAGCTATAAATTCCAATGCATCAATAAAGAAAACAATTTTTTTGCCGTTCAAGTATTCTAAAACAGCCTTAATATCGCACTTCCATATCCCATTTATATCAGTTGCCACCACAAAACTTTCAGCACGTGCATACAAAACAACATCTTCATTTTCAACAATTTTCTTACATAATGCCGATTTACCACTTCCAGCACGTCCCATTATTGTAGCAAATTTTGCATTATCCTCCTTTATTTTTTTCACAAGTGTACTTCTGTCAATTTCATATTCCCCGTTAATCAGTCCATTAATATTTTTTAGTCCAATATTTCTACAAAAATGTATTGCTTCATTTAACTTCTCCGCACTTTCACTAAACCGATCGAATTCTAACTTTAGTACATTATATAAGCTATTTAGAAAAGCAAGGTCATTTTCTGCCCTATTTTTAATATCTCTCGTTGTAATCAAATCTTCTTGCTTAGTAAATGATATCTTTCCTATCTGCTTATCGCCATTATAATCTTTTACTTTATCTACACTATCATTAGTGAGTACAAAAAATATAACTCGATTTAAAGCAGAAAATCTCTCATCTTTAGAGTCCCTTATGTTCTCCAATGTTGTCTTGATTTTCTTAGGTATATCCTGTGAAGTGGATACCTGAACAAAAAGTCGTTTATCCTCCGATATCAAGTCGACATATGGATACGTGGACTCTTCTATATTTAAATTAATAAACTTCTGTCCAAACAACAACTTACACACCTCAATAGCAAATAATTCAAACATTTTTGCTGCATCAAACAAACCGTATTTATTTGCCATATTAATTTTTTCTTTATATGCATTCATATATTCATTGATAAAGCTCATTTTTTCGTTTGAACTCAACATATTAATACTCCTTTGTCAATTCTGATTTGTCATCTTCTCCCAACATCAAAATTATACCTCAACTTTTCACAAATTTCCATACACAGTAGTACCCTATTTCCGCGCACAGAAAAGGCGGCCGGAAGCATCTGGCACAAACCCGATGCCCCGGCCGCTCTCGGCTTTAAATCTCCGTGCTGACCTCTATCCCGTTGCGGAAGGTGAATACCACCCTGCCGTCCGAATGGACCGTTGCGAAATCCACAAGCCTGTGGAACAGCTTCTCGTTGAAATCCACCGGCAGCTCCGCCGTTTCGCTGAGCCCCGCAATGAAACCGCTGAAAATGTCATATTGGATTTCCTTCCTCTCCCGTTCCTTTTGCAGGCTGTCCATCCGGCTCTCCAAAGCGGCGTACCGGCTTGCATACCCGTCATATTTTTTGCGGTAATCGTGCTGGTCAAGTTTCCGGGTAGCGTTCTCATCGACCAGCTTCTGGATCAGCCCCGCCGTCACTTCCATCTCACTGCTGACCGCCTCCAGCTCTGCGTCAATGGTGCTGCAGTCCGCCAGCGTCTCCATGACTGCCTGGCAGTCCCCGATGATTTCCTCCCGGTTTTCCATCAGGATGCCGAGTGCCTCCAGGAACAGCTCCTTTATCCGCTGCTCGTACAGATGGGGCGTGGC
>DKWE01000078.1:25547-25805 GCA_002491565.1 Lachnospiraceae bacterium UBA7160
TCGTACAGATGGGGCGTGGCGCATTTGCTCTCCCCTTTAAACTTGGCGTTGCACTGCCATACCGTCCGCCTGTACTTGCTGTTGGAGTGCCAGACCTTGGAGCCGAAGTATTCGCCGCAGTCGCCGCATTTCAGCTTCGCCGAGAACGGGCTGCAGCAGTTATGGCTCCGCCCCAGGTTCTTCCTCCGCTGTATCTCCATCTGCACGAGCTGCCACTCCGCAGGCTCGATGATAGCGTCATGGCTGCCCTCCACATAA
>DKWE01000078.1:26137-26523 GCA_002491565.1 Lachnospiraceae bacterium UBA7160
GCCTTGCGTTTCTTGGAAAGGAAATCCACCGTGTAGCACTTCTGGAGCCTTGCGTCGCCCTTGTACTTTTCATTGGAAAGGATGTTCTCAACCGTCCTGTGCCGCCACGTTTCCTTCCCCGTCGGCGTTGGGATGCCTTTGTCCGTGAGGTATTTTGCGATGGCGTAGGGCGTCTGCCCCTGCATGAACATCCGATAGATGAGCCGCACCGTCTCCGCCTCCTCCGGCACAATCTCCATCTGCCCGTCCTCCCCCTTCCGGTATCCGAGGAAGGAGCTGTATGCCAGGCTGACCTTGCCGTCCGCAAACCGCTTCCGTTTCCCCCAGGTCACGTTTTCGGAAATGGAGCGGGACTCCTCCTGCGCCAGCGAGGACATGATGGTGAT
>DKWE01000020.1 GCA_002491565.1 Lachnospiraceae bacterium UBA7160
CCGACCGGAGCGGAGCGTAGACCAAATACCCCGTTGCTTGCAGCGGGGTATTTGATTGACATAGAAAAGGTAATTCCATTGGTGGCAAAACAAAATACCTCGGAGGTGGCACCCTCCGGGGTGTTTCTATTCCGTTATGCAGTTACAGTTCAGCCACAGACAGGAGCTGCGTAGCAGCGGATAGCTTGCGTAGCAAGCGGGACGCTGTGTGCCAGTGGCACACGTTTAGCACCGACCTGCGGCTTGCATGGCACCCGGCTGAACTGTAGCGTTATGTAGAATGAATTATTCAAAATACTAAAAAACTTCTTGACATGGCGGAAATTACCAATTAATATAGAAGAAGCGAGCGCGTTGCGGGCAAAGGATCCATGACCGCAGCGCGAGCAAAATGGAGCAGATAGAATAAGCACCGTTCGGGAGTTTCCGCTGTGGGTGGATACCGGGCAGAAAAGAGAAAGGAGGCAGGAAAATGAAGCGTTTTGAGATGATTATAGTTAATGCAGGGAATGAAAATGTACAGAACAGAATAGGAATTGTTACGCTTACAGCTTGCCTCGTATGGAGTATCCCAAGGTGATACCACTTGAATGGTTTTCCGTTTTCCCTATTCCATGAGACGCAGCCTGAGCAGGCTGCTTTTTTTGTGCCACAAGGTTGCTGTTCACAGTTCCCTGTGGCCTGGTACGGAGGCTGTGAACAGCAGCCGACAAGTTCAGCGCAGCAGCCATGTGCAGAGACGGGCAGGGTAAGCGGAAGCTGCGATTCGGGAGGATACTGATACGAGGAGACGAAAAGGGGGAGGATCATGAAGAAACTGAAAACGTACATGCTGCACTACTGGTATCTGTACCTTTTGGGTACGGTCTGCATGGTGAGTGCGATTGTACTGGATATGATTACGCCGCAGATTACGCGGCGCATCATCGACGAGGTCATCGTCGGCGGGAAGATGGAGCTTCTGATGGGGCTGCTGGCCGGTATCTTAGCTATCGGCTTTTCGCGCGCCATCCTGCAATACATCAAGGAATTTACCTGGGACAGTGTCGGAGCGAAGATCGGGCGGGATATGCGGATCGATCTGTTCCGGCATGTGCAGGCGCTGTCGATGGACTTTTTTGATAAGCACAATACGGGCGAGCTGATGACACGCGTCAAGGACGATGTGGACCGGGTGTGGGGCGTGGTCGGCTTTGTCGGAAACCTGTCGCTGGAGGCTGTGATTCACACGATTTTCGTGCTGACCTGTATGTTCCGGCTGAATCCGTGGCTGACACTTGCGCCGCTTGTAGTACTTCCGGTGATCGGCGTTCTTGCCATCCGCATGGAGAATAAGCTGGGCGTTGTCTATGATGAGATCAGCGAAGAGACAGCGGAATTGAATACAGTCGCACAGGAGTGCATCGCCGGAGTGCGCACGGTCAAGGCATTTGCGCGTGAAAATTATGAAATTGAGAAATTCAGCAGACACAACCGGCGCTTTTACGACCTGAACATGCGTCAGGCAAGGCTGGTGGCGGACCACCAGCCGCTGATCACGTTCCTTGGAAAGCTGATGCTGCTGCTGGTCGTAATCGTCGGAGGTCTGATGGTGATAGGCGGCAAGATGACGCTTGGGGATCTCGGTGCATTTTCCGAGTACGCGAACAATGTCATCTGGCCGATGGAAATTCTGGGCTGGCTGAGCAATGACATCGCGTCTGCGTTTGCCTCCTGGAAAAAGATTCAGAAGGTGGCAAAGCAGGAGCCGCAGATTGCGGACGATAAGGACGCGCAGCCGCTGCCGCAGGTAAAGGGAGAGATCACCTTTGACCATGTAAGCCTGACGCGCGGCGGACATGAGATTCTGCGGGATGTCAGCTTCCAGATCCGGCCGGGACATACGCTTGGGATCATGGGCATGACCGGTGCGGGCAAAACGACAATCGTGAATCTGCTGCAGCGGTTCTATGACGTGACTTCGGGGCGCATCCTGCTGGATGGCGTGGATATCCGGACGATTCCGCTCGCGCAGCTGCGCGCCTCTATGGCGGTCGTGATGCAGGAGGTGTTCCTGTTTTCCGACACGGTATCGGAGAATGTAAAGACAGGCAAGCGCGGGACGCTCTCGCAGGATACGGTAAAATGGGCGGCAGTACGCGCCGGCGCATCGCCGTTTATCGAAGACCTCTCGAATCAATATGAGACAGTTGTTGGGGAGCGCGGTGTCGGACTGTCGGGCGGACAGAAGCAGCGGCTCTGTATCGCGCGCGCGATTGCGAAGCAGGCGCCGGTACTGATTCTGGACGATGCGACGTCGGCGCTCGATATGGAGACGGAGAAGCTGATTCAGAAAAATCTGAGGGAGGTCTCCGGCCTGACGAAGATCATTATCGGCCACCGGGTTTCCGCTGTGCGCAGCGCAGACGAGATCCTGGTGCTCGACCACAATACGATCGCTGAGCGCGGCACACATGAGGAACTGATGAGCCAGCAAGGGCAGTATTATCAGACCTGGTGTGTACAGGCGCGGGCATAACGGAGAGGCAAATCCAGGAACGGCCATGGGCAGAAAGCATCCATGGCGGGACATAGGAACAGGGGGAATACGATGGCAGTCAATACGGCGAAGCAGGACGAACTGCAGCGGGAGGTGCCCAAGCGGGTTACACTCATGCGGCTGTTCCGATACCTGTTTCAATATAAGAAGACGCTTGTGTACGTTGCGGCGCTGATTCTGGTAGCGCTGGCAGCGACACTGGCGGGCCCGCTGATGATCGAGCGGGCGGTCGATGTGCATGTGGCAAATGGCGACGTGGCAGGTCTTGCGCGTCTTGCGGTGCTTGCACTCGCGGTGTATACGGCATATGCCGTCTGCACCAGAAAATACATGGTGACGATGGCAGGAGTCACTAACAAGATCCTGCTGACGATCCGCGGACAGCTCTATGAGCATATCCAGACGCTGAGCTTTCACTTTTTCGACAGCAGGCCGACGGGTAAGATTCTGGCGCGTGTGGTCGGAGATGTAAACTCGCTGAAGGATGTGCTCTCGGACAGCATGACGACACTGCTGCCGTCTCTGCTGACGTTGATCGGCGTTGCGGTAATCATGCTGTGGAAGAACTGGCAGCTGGCATGCGCAACGCTGCTGATGCTGCCTGTGCTGGCATTCTTCATGTTTTTGATCCAGTTCACGGCACATAAGCTCTGGCAGATTCACCGGAAGAAGAACTCGAATCTGAACGCGTTTATCCATGAGGATTTTTCCGGTATCCGGATTGTGCAGAGCTTTGCGGCGGAGCAGGAAAAGCAGAAGGACTTCGAACAGTGCGCAGGTGAGTATACATCGAGCTTTATCAATGCCGTGCGTGTGGAGGATGCGTTTGGTGCGCTGGTGGAGATCACCTGGGGTGTCGGCGGCTTTCTGCTGTATTTTATCGGCATCCGGATCGTCGGCGCGGACAAAATCGGAGTCGGAACGTTTATGGCGTTTACATCTTACCTTGGGATGTTCTGGAACCCGATCCGGAATCTGGCAAGCTTTTACAATAAGATCGTGACGAACATCTCAGCGGCGGAGCGTATCTTTGATATTCTGGATACACCGTCCGAGATTGCGGACCGCGAGGGAGCGCGTGAGCTGCCGCAGATTACTGGTAAGGTCTGCTTTGATCATGTAAATTTTGCATACACGGATGAGCCGGACCGGCTGGTGCTGGAGGATGTCAGCTTTACGGTGAAGCCAGGTGAGACGATCGCACTGGTCGGACCGACGGGCGCGGGAAAAACGACGATTGTGAATCTGATCAGCCGGTTCTACGATGTGACCTCCGGGCGGATCACCATCGATGGAAATGAATTGCACGATGTGACACTGAAAAGCCTGCGCAGCCAGATGGGCGTGATGACGCAGGATACCTTCCTCTTCACCGGAACAGTCCGGGAGAATATCTGCTACGGCAGGAGTAATGCGACGGAGGAGGAAATGATTGCGGCGGCAAAAGCGGTACATGCGCATGACTTTATCATGCGGATGGAGAAGGGCTATGACACGGAAATCAGTGAGCGGAGCGGACAGCTCTCCATCGGACAGCGGCAGCTGTTGGCGTTTGCGCGGACGATGGTGTCCGATCCGAGGATTCTGATCCTTGATGAAGCGACCTCCAGCATCGACACGCACACAGAGCGGATGGTGCAGCAGGGTATCGAGGCGCTGGTCAAAGGGCGGACGTCCTTCATCATCGCACACCGGCTCTCAACGATCCGCAGCGCAGACCGGATTTTCTACATCGGTGACAAAAATATCGTCGAGGCTGGCAGCCATGAAGAGCTGATGGCGAAGAAAGGGATGTACTACCGGTTGTACGAGAGCCAGTTCGAGATTGCGTAAGGATGTACTGCGGCGGGGGAAGAGGGCCATTCCGTTATTGTTTATGCATCCACTGTCCCGCGAGGTGTTTTCGTGCAGAATGCACGAAAATCCCGAGGGCAGCAGCGCCAACATGCGTTTTCAACGCATGTTGTGTGCCTCGCGAAGCGTGTTATTGTTCGCGGCCAGAATGGCCGTGAACAGTAACGCCATACCTCCACTTACGTGTAAGCACGACGTGGATGCGGACCTTGCGCCCCTGGCATCATAGCTATAAGCATAGCCGTTTTCAAAGGATATGGTAGAAGGACAGAATTAGAATAGGATTTGTTGTGATGAAAAGTTTAGAAAAATCGAAATACAATATTTTTGTATTCATGCGGGATATGATAAGAATGATCCCTTTTCATGCGGGATATCTTTTGTTCGTTGCCGTCATGAACGCTTTTTTGCCAACAGTGCAGACACTTGCAATTGCGGAATTCGTGAATCGTGTGGAAGGGACCTATGGCGGTGTATTGAAAGTCCATATGGTTTTGATCCCTCTTATTATATTACTTGGAATTGTGATTTTTAAGCAAATGATACCGTCTGTTACAAATTTGATTCATGTATCAGCACAGAATCATTTAAAAACTGTGTTAAGGAATCGGTTTATGAAAAAGCAGGCTGTGCTTCAATACAGGTATATAGAGGATAGCGAGTCCTGTGCATTAATATACCGTGTTTGTGAAAAGGCAGAAAATCGTTTTTGGACGGGTTACAGAACGGTTTGTAATGGAATTGAATTAGTAATAAAATGCGTGGCTCTTATAAGCATTGTCATGCAGGCAAGTATTCTGAGTGGTGCGGCGATCTTATTGGTGAGCGTTCCACTTTTTTATTTGGCACATCAGACTGGCAAACAGAATTATGCTCTGCAAAAGGACGCGGTAGAGATAAAAAGACGATATAATTATTTGTCAACGATTTTGTCAGATAGGGACCACGCGAAAGAGCGGACAATATTTGGCTATTCGAAACATATAGCAAAGGAGTATGACAGTCTTTGCGATTACGCAAATCAGAAAGAGGCTGCCATTGAGAAGAAAAGATATGCCAATATGAAAAGCGGCTCGCTGACAATGGTTATGCTTGCAGTAATCATTATGCTGCTGCTTCTTCCCGCTTTAAGTAACGGAAATATATCAAATGGATTATATGTAGGCCTTGTAACTTCCATATTAAATCTTGTTCAGGGTATGTCATGGAATTTGGCAGGTGTTATGCAGGGGCTTGCAGATATAAATGCGTATCTGAATGATGTGAGCGTTTTTTTGAACATGGAGGAAAAAGCGGATGCCGATGTCGAACCCATAAAAATCCCGGGATTTCAGGTGGAAACAATTGAATTTAGAAATGTTTATTTCAGATATCCGGGAAGAGAAGAGTATGTACTTAAGGATTGCTCCTTTGTGCTTCAGGGGAATAAGTGCTATGCAATAGTGGGGAAAAATGGTGCAGGCAAATCCACGCTCACGAAATTGCTGACTGGATTGTATGAAGATTACGAGGGGCAAATTTTAATCAATGGAAAAAACTTGCGGGAATACCAATATGGAGAGTTAAAATGGATGTTTTCTGTTGTGTTTCAGGATTTTGTCCGCTATGCTTTGTCGTTTCGTGATAATATTTTCGTGGGGAATGTAAATGAGAATAACGGGCAATTGTTGGAGCGGGTCATAGAGAAACTGGAATTAGAATCTTGTGTGCAGGAACTGCCCTGTGGGATAGACAGCAGGTTGGGAAAATTGGAAAAGGATGGTGTGGATTTGTCTGGAGGCCAATGGCAGAAATTAGCAATTGCAAGGCTTTTGTACAGTGAAGCGCCAATTAATATTCTCGATGAGCCTACAGCAGCTTTGGATCCAAAGGGAGAAGCAAAGGTGTATAAGATGTTTTGGCAAGTCAACGAGGAAAAGTTCACAATTTTGATTACACACAGATTGGGTGCTGCACGCATGGCAGATGAGATTCTGGTATTAGACCAGGGAAGAGTTATGGAGCAGGGAACTCATAAAGCTTTATTAGAATTGGAAAATGGGCTTTATAAGGAGATGTTCGATAGTCAGAGGTGTTGGTATGAGGCATAAAAATTTTGTTTACAATAATCTAGTGGGAATAAGACTTTTATATCGAATGTTTCCGAAAAGCATCATTTTATATTCGGTATTGCAGATGTTACACGGAGCATCCTGGGTTTTACAGGTTATGAGCGTGCAGTATTTTTTTGACGGGATTTCAGAAAGCGAGGGTGAAGTTCTGCAGCTTGTTATCAAAATACTACTGCTGGGAGTGGCCTATGCTTTTGCTCAGACTATGAACGGTGTCGCAAACTGTTATGGGCAGATTCTAAACCGGAAAGTTATAAAAGAAACAAATAAGATTTTATTTAAAAAGATTGATAAGAAAGAAGCAATTGCCTTTGAATATGCCGATGAATTAGACCAGATTAACAAAGCTGTCCGTGGCTCTGAAGGTGTATTTTGGGTTAGTACTACCATTATAGATATCATATTTTTTTATGTTTTCTATTTTGTTATGATGAGTTGGTATTTATTTTCTTTGGCGCCGGTTCTGAGTATCAGCACAGTTATAATTTTCGTACCTAATGTAATAGCCAGATTGCTTCATATGATATCTTTTGAACAGTTGGAGAATGAAGCTGCACCGATTCGAAGAAAGATGGAATATTATGCCGACTGCATAATTGGAAAGGAGTATTATAAGGAAACCCGCCTGTGGGGATGCGGTAACTACTTTTTTGACAGGTACAATAAGATGTTAAAGAAGTTGAATCAACTGAATTTTCGTATGCAGGTTCGCAAGGAAAAAATCAATTTTTGCATTAATGTTTTAACTGTGTCGGCTTATGGTATCATTATTGCGATGTTAGTCTATTATGTTTTAACGGACATGATTTCTGTAGGTGCGTTTGCAGCAGTTTTTGCCGCACTTCGCGAGTTTTATGGGTTTATGGATGAAGTGATATCTGAGCGCTTGGCAATTGCTATAGAAAATATGGCGACAGTAAAGAATTATCTGGAATTCATAAAGGAGGATGAGGGAGAACTTGAGCAAATAAAATTGCCTGAAAGATTTGAAATACAATTAGATCATGTGTTTTTTGCATATCCACAGCCAGAAGCGGGGAAGCATAAATTTGCGCTTTCCGATATAAATTTGCGCATTCCCTGGGGACAAACCGTTGCTTTGGTAGGAGAAAATGGAAGCGGGAAAAGCACACTATGCCATATTATTGCGGGGTTATATTCCCCTGCAAAGGGAACGGTTTCTTATGGAGGAGTGCAAAGAGGCGCTGGGCGAATTGTAAATGGAATATCTGCGGTCTTTCAGAAGTTCTGCCGTTATAGTATGTCACTGGGAGAGAATATCAGGATAAGCGACATGGATGGAGATCAGTCGGACGATAAGCTGAAACAGATATGTAAAGACGTTGGCGTAGTTCCTGAATGGGTCGGCGGAATAGATGGCATGCTCGGAAGGGAGTTTGGAGGAGCAGAAGTTTCTGGAGGTCAATGGCAGCGAATCGCAATTGCAAGAGGAATATATCGAAACAATAGCCTTTTGATTCTGGACGAACCCACGGCGGCGATCGATGCGCTGGAAGAGAAGTATCTGTATGAGGAATTTGGTAAATTGTCGCGCAATTGTACTTCAATTATTGTGACGCACCGACTGGCTTCTGCGCAGATTGCAGACAGGATTCTTGTTCTTAAGGATGGGCGCATTGTGCAGGATGGCAGTCATAGTGATCTGGTTGCAGTTGAGGGCGAATATAAGACAATGTATGAGCTGCAGAGACAGTGGTTTGCTTGCTGATATAAGAGTGCTTCCATTCATCGGCCGTGATGCCATATTCCCTTTTTCTTCTCTGAGGAACGGACTTGTTTTATAGGAATGAGTGTGTTAAATTTACTGTGAAAGTAAGCCAAGTGGACATAGCTGTGACGTGCTTGCACGAGAACAGCTATGGACATTTGGCGCACCCCCGGTATGAGCAAGCAGACCGATAGGTCGGATT
>DKWE01000059.1:0-5967 GCA_002491565.1 Lachnospiraceae bacterium UBA7160
CATTTTCCTGATGAACTGTGTGGACTTTGCCCGTAATTATCTGTTTTCTGCATCTTCGCCATCGGTTTTCTGGAATTGTTCAGTGCCATTTTTCAATCTTTTGGTGCGTGGAAAACAGCGATTGCTGGTGCTTTCGTGGGCAAGATTTTTATTATGATGCCTGCTTTGCTTATTCTGTCAAGAATTTGGGCAGTAAACGGCACTATTGCGGCACAGCCTGTTGGCGATACAATGGCGGTTGTGTTCTATCTAATTATGTTCGTTCGATTTGTGAAGAAGAATAAAGAGCGATTTAACTGATAATAATCGGATGTACTGTTATGGAAAATGAGAAAACTCGATTTTCAGTGCTTGTCGGATTGAATTTTTTCTCGGCATCCATTATAGACGAAAAAATGCTGGAAGTGCAGATAAGTGAAGCGGGAATGGAGTTCTGTTTTTAAGTTAGGCGTATGTGCTTTTTTACTGTATTTGTGGATTTGTGTTCGTAGATACACAGCTCGTGCGAAACAGCATTGATAATATCAACCGTGAGATTTCCGTTTCTCTTGTAGGAACGCAGTTCTCCGATACAAGGATTTTAGAGTTTACGGATAAACTTGTAGACTATGATCTCAGAAATTTTACGCTTTATGTTATGCAGAACAAACATTCCTGGTGTTGCAAATTTTGAGCAGGATAAGGCAAAAATCTCTGCGTCTTTTATGATTAACAGCAGCACTTCAACCATCATGGATAGGATTCATCATTCGGAATTGGAAGATATTTATATTGAGGAGCCTTCGCTGGAAGAAATCTTCTTTCATTACTATGAATAACAGGAGATGAGGTTATAGTTGTTTTTCGATATGGATGGAAACGCTGGCGAAAATACATTGTTGTTTGGGCTGCTGCAATCATTCTACTCTCGATTACGGTTGCAAAAAAGGTTTGGGTAAGCCGAGAGGTATGAGTTGAATCCGATTCATATGACAAAACATGGAGGAGGATAATTGAAAAATATAGATTTTGAACAATAAAAACACTTGATATAATACTGTTTTGGAATTTGAGTGCATTGGCATGGACAACGGAAGCAAATTTCCCATCGAATATACCGGACGGGGCAGGACATATCGCCGGAATTTGTGATAAAGAATCTATCAACGAATGCAAAACCCTCGCTGTTACATTGGAAGATTTATCACACTCGATTAAGGATTTTACGTGCTTCCCTGGTGTTCCTGCAGATTGGGGAATTAGAGAGCAGTGATGTGTTAGCACAAATGAAGCTAACATACGAGGGGGAATGATAGGATGAAAGTTTTAGATGCGTTTTCATGGCTACCTGCAAAGGAGATAAGTATAAAGGAATTGGAACAGATATTTATAGAACATCTCAACGGGAAATATGAAGGGGAGTACAAAGTATTGCTGGAAATGCCAGATAATGCAGATAAGAACATCCTCAACAGCAGGGCAGAACTGATTGAAGAAGGCAAGGATGTTGCCTGATCTCTTTTAACGGGGAACTGTACAACATCGTTTCCATCGACCACATGAACTATAAAAATAAGGTGCTGAAATTCAAGTGTGAGAAAGTGAGACGGTGAGGATGGCAGGCAGGATACGGAAAGACCAGTTGGCATCCAATAAATTCCTGATTAAAAATCGCAATAATGAGGTGCGGTATGAAAGCTGTGAAGAGGTTTTCAGGCTGAATTGCTTGAGATGTCAAAAGGTACTTTTCATTTCCTGATGGTTGACTGACGGTTGATTTTGTTTCCAAAAGTATCGCTTCATTCCATTGAGGAATCGATGCTTTCCGGTTATAATATGGGAAAGGAGGGGGATCAAATTGACATGTATGTTGAAACTTTCTGAAAATATCGGGAACCTGCGAAGAAAGAAGAAAATCACGCAGGAGGAACTGGCCGATTTCATCGGCGTGACGAAAGCGGCTGTCTCGAAATGGGAAACGGGACAGAGCCTGCCGGATATCCTGGTCCTGCCGCAGCTGGCGGTTTACTTTGATGTAACGGCAGATGAACTGCTGGGGTATGAGGCGCAGCTTAGCAAGGAACAGATTCAGAAGCTTTATGCGGGCCTTGCCGCTGACTATGCAAGACTGCCATTTGAGGAAGTCATGGAAAAGACAGAAGGGCTGGTGCGCCGCTATTATTCCTGTTATCCGTTTTTGGTCCAGATCGGCGGCCTGTGGCTGAATCATTTCATGCTGGCACAGACAAAGGAACAGCAGTTGGAAATTCTGGGCAAAGGGTCCGGGCTGTGCGGGCATGTGATGAAGAACTGCAGAGAACTTCCTGTGTGCAATGACGCAACGATTTTGAAGGCGATGTTTGACCTGCAGCTGGGAAAAGCGGCGGAGGTGGCAGCACAGCTTGAGGAAGTGACAGATCCTGTGCATATGTGGCGGCAGGCGGACGGCCTGCTGGCACAGGCTTATCTGGCTGCGGGAGAGTGCGAAAAAGCAATTAGCTATACGCAGATTCGCCTCTATACGCATCTGCTGTCTCTGGTAGGAGCTTCTACGCAATACCTGGCGGTCAGCATGGACCGTCCCGAGGCTTGCGAGGAGACCATTCAGAGGGCAGAAGGGATCATGCGCCTCTATGACCTGAATACGCTGCATCCAAACTGTGCAGCCCAGTTTTACTATCAGGCGGCCCTTACCTGTCTGGCACAGGGGAAAAAGAAACTGGCTTTGGAAAAGCTTAGTCAGTATGGAGAGGTGGTCCGGTATCTTCTGGATAAAAACCATGCATACCTTCATGGAGATGCGTATTTTGACCGTCTGGAGGAATGGATAGAAAAGCTGGAGCTCGGGGCCATGCCGCCGAGAAATATAACACTGGTTGCAAGAAGTGTCATGCAGACGCTGGAGCATCCGCTGTTTGGAGCACTTGCAGGGGATGCGGAGTTTGAGCGAATCAAAAAGAGTCTGGAGGAAGGAGTAAAGCGTTATGAATGAAATCAAAGAATTTCTGCCATTTTTGATCCCGGTTATCCTTGCGGAACTTGTGCTGCTTGGATATACGATTCATCATATCCTGACCCATAAGACATATAAGCGCGGAAACCGCACGCTGTGGCTGATTGTGGCAATTGTGGGGATGGAGTTTATCGGACCGGTGCTGTATTTCCTGCTTGGAAAAGAGGATGATTGATATGGATATGCTGACATTACGCCATGTGAAAAAAAGGTTTGGCGAAAAACAGGTCCTTCGGGATGTCACATTCTCTGTGCCAGAGCATACGATCTTTGGCTTCGTGGGTCAAAACGGCGCAGGAAAGACCACGACAATGAAGATGATTCTGGGGCTTCTGGAACCGGAGGGAGGAGAGATCAAGGTCTGCGGGGAAACGGTTCATTACGGAACAGCCCGGACAAATCGCCTGATCGGTTATCTGCCGGATGTGCCGGAGTTTTACTCTTATATGACACCGTCAGAATATCTCCGGTTTTGCGGAGAAATCGCCGGAATGTCCGGGAAAGAGGCCAAGTCTCGTGCAAAGGAGCTGCTGGAGCTGGTAGGGCTTGCGGAGGAAACAAGAAAAATCCGGGGATTTTCGCGTGGAATGAAGCAGCGGCTTGGAATTGCCCAGGCGCTGTTTCACCGTCCAGGGCTTTTGATCTGCGACGAGCCGACCTCAGCCCTTGACCCGGTGGGAAGAAAGGAAATCCTGGACATTTTAATGGCTGTGAAGGAGGAGACAACGGTGCTCTTTTCCACGCATATTCTGGCGGATGTGGAGCGGATCTGTGATGAGGTGGCATTTCTTCACAGGGGAGAAATCGTCCTCCGGGGGACTATGGAAGAGGTCAGAAAAATCCATGGGGATACTGGTTACGAGATCGAGACAGAGTACTCGGCAGATGCGGAGCGTCTAAGGAGGTATTTAAGGGGAAGAGGAACGGAAGACGGGCGGTGCAGGGCGAAGGAAAATGAGATAGAGACAGAATATCAGAAAGAGGCAGAGCAGCTCCAGATATATTTAAAAGAAAGTGGAGCAGAAAGCGGGAGGCATAAGACGACTGGAAGCAAGGCAGAAGGGGTCTCCCCGGGGCAGAAGGCTTCACCGAGCGAGATCATTTCCTGCCCGGACAAGATAACTGCAGAGGAAGCGCTTGCGTACATTCTGGAACACCGCATCCCCCTGCGGCGCTTTGAAAAGCGGGAGGCAGCGCTGGAATCGTTGTTTATGGAGGTGGTCGGCAAATGAGGAGCTTTCTGGCTTTTTTGAAAAAAGAATGGATGGAGCTGCTTCGCACAGGGAGACTGCTGATTTTCGTGCTGATCTTTGTGCTGTTTGGAATCATGAATCCTGCCATAGCAAAAATCACGCCCTGGCTGATGGAGACTATGGCAGATTCGCTGGAGAGCTCTGGTCTGTCAGTGTCAGCGGTGACAGTCGATGCAATGACCTCCTGGACACAGTTTTATAAAAATATTCCGATGGCTCTCGTCATTTTCGTCCTGCTGTGGAGCGGATCTTTTACTCAGGAGTATCAGAAGGGGACTCTGATAGCCGTAGTGACCAAAGGTTTCGCACGCTGGAAAATTGTTCTGGCAAAAACATGCATGATGCTTCTCTCCTGGACGATCTGTTACTGGCTGTGCTTCGGAATTACCTATAGCTACAACGCATATTTCTGGGATAACCGTATCGCACAGGAACCTGTATTTGCGGCAGCCTGTTACTGGGTGTTCGGGCTGTGGATCATCGGATTTGTGGTATTATTTTCGACACTTGCTTCGGCGAACATAGCCGTCCTGCTCGGGACAGGTGGAGCGATGCTGGCGTTCTATCTGCTTGGATTTTTGCCCGGCCCCAGGGAGTTCCTCCCGACAAAACTGATGCAGTCTGCGGAGCTTCTTACCGCGTATGCAAAACCAGAGCAGTATTTTGGGGCAATGGCCGCGGCAGCAGGGATGCTTGTGGGATGCCTGGCCGTCGCAGTCCTGGCTTTTCAGAAAAAGAAACTATAGAGACACGGTATTCAGGCAGTTAATCAGGTAGCTGCAAGCGGTGCAGCGTCAGAGGCTCAGGGACACAGAGGGACAGAATTTTTTCGGAACTGGGAAGGCGTCACTCCCTCTTCCTTTTTAAACTGACGCATAAAGTGGAGCTCATTTTCATATCCGCAGAATTCTGCAAGATTCCGGATGCTCATAGTGCTGTTGGACAGGTAGAGCTTGGCTTGTTCTAAACGTGCATGGATCACATCCTGCTGGAAGGCACAGCCAAAAAAGTGCCTGTACAGGTGCTGAAAATAAGAGGTGCTCAGATGGAGCAGCGCTGCGGCATCCTGGGCGGACCATGGGTCGGAAGGACTGTTGTACAGCTGGGTCCGCAGTCTCGAGAATTTTGCGTAATGTTTGTGAGCCTGAACGTCTTCCGCAGATTTGGTTAGTTCTGCATCGAAAGAGAACAATAGAGACTTCATCAGGGAGTCCAGAATAAAAGCAGAGTGGGGAGATGGACTGCGGAATTCGAGCGTGATCATCTGCACGTACTGAGAAAGGCGGCGAAAATCCAGAGGATAGACCGGCGTGTTCAGAGGTATGCCAGAGAGCTGCTCAATAAAGCGGTCATCCCCGGTGAAATTAAAGTGAATCCAGTCATCATTGTAATTAGAAACGTTGCGTCCGTAGTGGATATAGGTATGCCTGTCAAAAAGGATTGCCATATTCGGCTGCGTGAAGCAGCGTTTTTTTTCAATACAAAACCACGCATCTGTTTTCACAAGCAAAAGCAGATAGTCAGGGAGTCCTTCGGAATGTTCGATATCACATGCCTTTGGGTGGTGGGAGTCGTGTCCGCAGCTGGTGATGTAAAGCATAAATTTACCTCCAATAGCTGAATAAGTCAGTTAATAGCATTATAGGATATTGAAGCCGGAAAGTCAAACCTGTATACTGGAGACCAGATGTTGCCGGAGGAAATCAAAGACCCCGCTGCAAG
>DKWE01000059.1:6282-41227 GCA_002491565.1 Lachnospiraceae bacterium UBA7160
CTCGTTGCTCGCGGGAATAAAAAGAAAGGAAGAAAGTATCATGAATGCGTATCAGGAATGGGCAGATCAGGTAATTGAAAAAATCAGAAGGAAAATGGAATGGGTCAGTGAGAAGAACCGGGAGAAGATTCCATACACCACAGATGCAGACGGAAATTACGATGATCGTTCGGATGCTGCAAGAGAATGGCCGTTGGATGATGGGCTGAACTGGTGGACCAATGGATTCTGGGGCGGTATGATGTGGCTGCTCTATCAGGATACAGGCGATGAGCGGTATGCCAGGGTCGCGCGGGTCTCCGAGTACCGGCTGGAAAAATGCTTTGAGGACTTTTACGGCCTGCACCACGATGTAGGCTTTATGTACCAGCTTTCTGCCGTTGCGGATTACCGCCTGACCGGAAATGAGCGCTCCAGAAGGACAGGAATGCATGCGGCGGCTCTCCTGGCAGGCAGATTTAATCCGGCCGGAAATTTTATCCGCGCCTGGAACGGTTTGCCGGAGGAGGATGTCACAGGCTGGGCGATTATTGACTGCATGATGAATATTTCACTGCTGTACTGGGCGTCTGAGGAAACAGGAGATCCCAGATTTCGCCAGATTGCTATGGCCCATGCGGATACGGTGATGAAGTATTTTGTCAGAGCGGACGGCTCGGTAAACCACATTGTGGAGTTTAACCCGGAGACGGGGGAAATGGTGCGAAGCCTGGGAGGTCAGGGCTACGCAGAAGGGTCCTCGTGGACCAGAGGCCAGGGCTGGGCGGTCTACGGCTTCATGATCAGCTACATTCATACCGGAAAGCAGGAGTATCTGGATACCGCGAAAAAGGTAGCGCATTATTGCATTGCGAATATTCCGGAGAATGGGATTATCCCCGTCGATTTCAGGCAGCCTCCAAAACCAGAGTGGGAGGATTCCTGCGGCGCCTGTGTGATTGCCTGCGGACTTTTGGAGGTTGCAAAGCATGTGCCGGAACAGGAAAAAGCTATGTATGAAAAAGCGGCTGTCAGGATTTTAAAGGCCATTGATGAGAGCCGCTCAGACTGGGGCAGCGGCTGTGACGCCATTGTACAGAATTGCACAGGCGCATACCACAGCAAGGAGCATCACTTTACTATGAATTATGCAGATTACTTCTTCATGGAAGCCATCTATAAGCTGAGAGGGACAGGCGTGCTTCTGTGGTAAAACCTGACCCGCTTGTTTCGCAGCTCCAGTCTGCGGCTGATCGCAGTATCAGAAAAGGATTACAATCAATCAGTAAGGAGGATTTTGAAATGGAAGTAAGAACAGCAGCGTCACCGAGAGATGTAAAGCATTATACAACTGAACGGCTCAGAGAGGAGTTCCTGATTACGCCTGTGTTCTGCGCAGATGAAATCAAGCTGGTGTACAGCCACATTGACCGCATCATTACTGGAAGCGCCATGCCGGTCGAGGAGCGTCTTGTCCTGACAGCAGGACGTGAGCTCCGTGCAGAGTATTTTCTTCAGAGAAGAGAGCTTGGCGTCATCAATATAGGCGGTCCGGGGAGAATCGTCATCGACGGCAGGCTCTGGAAGGTGGGCAGCAGAGACGGCATGTACATTGGAATGGGAGCAAAGGACATTGTGTTCGAGAGTGAAGACCGGGACAATCCCGCAAAATTTTACTTAAATAGTGCACCGGCGCACAGATCCTGTCCGACAAAGCTGATTAAGCCGGAAGGAGAACCGGAGGAAGGCGTTGTGATTGTTCACCCGGAAAACAAGGTCGAGCTTGGAAGCCTGGAGCAGTCGAACCACAGAACGATCTGCAAATCATTCTTCCGGGACAGGTGGAGAGCTGTCAGCTTGAGATGGGTATGACACATCTTGAGCCGGGGAGCGTATGGAATACCATGCCATGTCATACACATGACCGGAGAATGGAGGTCTATCTGTATTTCGACATTCCGGAGGATGGGTTTGTGATGCATTATATGGGGGAACCGACCGAGACGCGCCACATCATTGTCCGCAATGAGGAGGCTGTGATTTCGCCGAGCTGGTCTATCCATGCTGGCTGCGGTTCTCAGGCCTATACCTTTATCTGGGGTATGGTGGGGGAAAATCAGGATTTTGATGATATGGACGGGATTGATAACCGGGATTTGCGATAAGGAGGATATAGGCAGTGGACAGAAAAAATATGTTTTCCCTGGAGGGAAAAGTAGCCCTTGTAACCGGCGCGGCATACGGCATCGGTTTCGCAATCGCAGAAGCGCTTGCGGGGGCGGGCGCTAAGATTGCCTTTAACTGCAGAGGACAGGAGCATATGGAGAAAGCTCTGAAAGCATATCAGGAGAAAGGGATCGATGCAAGAGGCTATCTCTGCGATGTGACAGAGGAGGAGCAGGTAGCTAACATGGTATCGGAGATCGAGTCTGAGCTTGGAACGATCGACATTCTGGTCAATAATGCCGGAATCATCAAGAGAATTCCCATGCATGAAATGAGCGCGGCGGAATTCCGCCAGGTGGTGGATATTGATCTGAATGCCCCATTCATCGTGTCGAAAGCCGTGATTCCGGGCATGATCCGAAAGGGACATGGAAAAATCATTAACATCTGTTCGATGATGAGCGAACTTGGACGTGAGACGGTTTCCGCCTATGCAGCGGCAAAAGGCGGACTGAAAATGCTGACAAAGAATATTGCGTCAGAATACGGAGCGTACAATATTCAGTGCAATGGTATCGGACCCGGCTATATCGCGACGCCTCAGACAGCGCCTCTGCGTGAACTGCAGGCAGATGGATCCCGTCATCCCTTTGACCGTTTTATTATCGGGAAGACACCTGCAGCGCGCTGGGGAAATCCGGAGGATCTGATGGGACCGGCAGTCTTTCTCGCGTCCGACGCCTCTGATTTTGTGAATGGACATATCCTGTATGTGGATGGCGGAATCCTCGCCTACATCGGAAAGCAGCCGTAAATAATTATATAGAAGAGACAGATGTTACAGTCAGGCCGGCCGGGGCGAAAAGACAGCAGCGGATGGCCGGCTGTGACAGGCTGATGAGGAGAGAAAAAATGCTTTGTCTGAAAGTGATAGACAAAAACCAGATCTCCGTTGCGGTCGGCAGAGGAGAGCGGGAGGTAAATCTTGTTGTGTCGCGGGAATACGAGGAGGGAGACCGAATCTTTCTGGAAGTATCCCAAAAGCCCTGCTATGTATGGCTGCAGGTGGATGATGCGCTTGGAAAGTCCCTTGTTTATGTAAAAGAAGATATACAATATAAAGTACCCTTTGGAGAGCAGAGAATCAATCTGTCGCCCAAGGTTTTTTCCGGGAAACGCCACCTGATCCATGTGAGAGAAGCGTATGAGTTTGAGTGGAAGGCTTACCGGAATCTTGCATGGAATGTGAATGACCAGCATGAAAATTCCATGTTCTTTCCGCACGCTTCCGCAAACGTGGAGACAAGGGGAGAAGCCGTTTTCGCGGCAAAGAATGCAATTGACGGTGTGACAGCCAATCACTGTCACGGTGAATGGCCGTATGAGTCCTGGGGAATTAACCGGAATCCGGATGCCAGAATGAAGCTTGATTTTGGCAGGGAGGTTGAGGTAGACCGGCTGATTGCCTATCTGCGGGCGGATTTTCCCCATGATAACTGGTGGGAGAGGGCAACTGTAACTTTTTCTAATGGGGAAAGCATGGAGCTTTCGCTAAAAAAGACGGATGAAGGGCAGGAATTTCTTTTTGATCCCAAAAGAATCAGCTGGCTGGAGCTTTCTCATCTCATTGCCTCCGGTGAGCCGTCGCCATTTCCCGCGCTGACGCAGCTTGAGGTTTATGGAACGGATGTAAATGATAATTGAAGAAGGTCCTGCGGCACTCTTTGCTATTGTCATGGAGGTGCAGGCGCCTGAGACTGACAGAATGGAGGAGCGCATATGAGTGTAATTCAGAACCCGATTTTAAGAGGATTTCATCCGGATCCATCCATAGTACGTGTCGAGGATGAGTACTATATTGCAACATCGACCTTCGAGTGGTGGCCTGGCATCAAAATCAGCCATTCCAGAGATCTGATTCATTGGGAGACGCTGACCTATGCGCTAAAGGATGCAGAACTTTTGGACTTGAAGGGAGTGGGACCTTCCCAGGGAATCTGGGCGCCCTGTCTGACCTGGGATAACGGGATCTTTTATCTGGTCTATACGATCGTAAATTCCTTCTACTGCAATATGTACGACACCCGCAATTTTCTGGTGACAGCAACGAACATTCTGGGGCCGTGGTCCAGACCTGTTCCGCTCAACAATTTCGGATTTGACCCGTCCCTGTTTCACGATGAGGATGGAAAGAAATATATGGTCAGCATGGTAACGGACCACAGGGTACCAAAAAAGTATGCCGGCAGAATCGTGCTTCAGGAGTATGATGCTCTGCAGAAAAAGATGACAGGGCCAGTGCGTGAAATTTACCAGGGAAAGAAAATTTTTCTGGAAGGCCCGCATATTTTCAAGAGAAATGGATGGTATTATCTTTTTTCGGCAGATACGGGAACCGGAGAGGGACACGGACAGACAATTCAGCGCTCCCGTTCTGTGTGGGGGCCGTATGAGATGTACAAAAGCAGCCAGATGGAGCGCCTCTCGGATGAGGAGGCATATTCCATTCTGACTTCCAGGCATCACGAGGATCATCTGCTCCAGAAATCGGGTCATGCAGACCTTGTGGAGACGCAGAACGGGGAGTGGTATGCCGTACATCTCTGCGGACGCGCCCTTGCAAACCGCAATCCTGAGCGTGCAGTGCGTTTCCCGGGCGCAAGGAGGTATCCTCTGGGACGGGAGACGGCCATCCAGAAGATGCGGTGGAATCAGGAGGGATGGCTGGAGCTTGCCTGCGGCAGCACGCTTCCGGAGATTGAGGTGGAAGGCCCCAATCTGCCGGAATACCGCTTTCCGGTGAAGCCTTCCAGAGACGATTTTGACAGGGAGGTACTCGGCCTGGAGTATCAGTCTCTCCGGATTCCCATGACAGAGGAATACCTGTCACTGACAGAGCGTCCCGGATGGCTGCGGCTATATGGAAGAGAGGGGCTTGCCTCCCTGTTCCGGCAGAGCCTGATTGCCAGAAGATGGACGGAATTTCAGTTCTGTGCGTCCACCTGTCTGGAATTTGACCCTGAAAATTTTAAACAGATGGCGGGGCTTATCTGCATGTACGATACGGAAAATTATTTATATCTTCATGTGAGCTGTGATGAAGAGCTGGGCAAATGTATCACCATCCTCCGGGCAGAGAATAAGCAGTATGCTTATCCGGTGGGTTATCTTCCGATTGAAGAGCATAAGCCTGTGTATCTGAGCGTACAGGTATGCAGGGACAAGCTTCAATTCGCTTACCATGTGGGAGATGATACGCCATATGAAACGATTGGGGAAGAATTTGACTGCAGCTTTCTGTCGGACGAGGCATGCGCACAGGGGTGGTTCACAGGCAGCATGGTTGGAATCTGCTGCCAGGACCTGACGGGCTTTGGAAAATACTGCGATTTTGATTTCTTTGAATATCAGGCGTCAGAAGAAAATAATCAACCGTCATAACACCTTAAAAATCTGCACTTAGCGCTTAAAAAATCCAGTGTCCGGAAACGCGTCCGCCTGCTATAGTAGAGTCAACAAAAAACAGAAAGCAAACGAAACAAGGAGGAAAAACATGAAAGCAAAAAAATTAACCGTATGGATGCTCAGTGCAGCGATGGCAGTATCAGCAATGGCAGGAAGCGGGATGACAGCGTTCGCGGAGGATGTCGTATCAGAACCGGTAGAGCTGGATTTCATCTTTGCAGACGGCGATGAGGGAGCCAAGGCATCGATCAATCAGATCGTCAGCGATTTCAACGAGGCGCATCCGAATATCACCGTAAATATCGTGCCGGGCAATGGCGGAGCTTACAGCGAGTTCCTGAA
Source organism: Lachnospiraceae bacterium UBA7160 (assembly GCA_002491565.1). GTDB lineage: Bacteria > Bacillota > Clostridia > Lachnospirales > Lachnospiraceae > Choladousia. Next base: position 12,235 of record DKWE01000059.1, read on the forward strand.
GACGAAGGACAGTGTCGGAGAATTTCCGGACGTGATGGAGATGCGCGATACGGCGATGTATGTGAGAGCAGGAAAGCTGGCAGAGCTTCCGGAGGAGATCACTTCTCTGTTTATCAGCACCTTTGAGCTGGACGGCAAAGTATATACTGCACCGCTGGCAGGCGAGAATACGCAGGGCATCATCTACAACAAGACGTATTTTGATGAGAACGGATGGACAGAGCCGACGACCTATGAGGAGTTTATTACGCTGTGCCAGAACATCAAGGATCAGGGCGATATGGCTCCGCTGGTAGTAGGCGGCCAGGATATCTGGCATATGGGATTCCTGTATCACAAAGCATACAACGATCAGGTACTGTCTGCAGACCCGGATTTCATTAAGCACTGCTACGAGGGAACTAAGGACTTCTCGGATCCGGCAATCGCAGCTACCTTTGATGAGCTGAAGGAGATCTTCCAGTACGCGCAGGAAGGCTGGGTATCCACGCCGGATGCACAGATTACGACGTTCCTGGTAAATGATATGGCGGCGATGATGTATTCCGGAACCCATATGTTCTCTCAGATCAGCCAGGCAGACCCGGATTTCGAGTATGGATGGTTCCCGATTCCGAGTCCTGACGGCAAGGTACGTCTGGTAGGCGGCGCGGGCATCGGCGGTCTTGCGATCTCCGCAGAGGCGGCAGAAGACCCGAACAAGGCAGTTGCGGCGCAGGAATTTATTAAGTTCTTCTTCTCTCCGGATGAGTACAAGGTTTACTGTGAGAAGCTCAGTGCAATCCCGGTAACGGTTGAGTCGCCGCAGATTGAGGCAGACGCGGTATTCCAGGAGGTCATTGATATTCAGAGCACAGCAGATGACCTTGCACCGATGTGGAACGGGAAAGCCGGCGAGAACGAGCTTCCGCCAGACTTCCGCAACTTTACTTACAAGACTCTGATCGAGTATCTGACAGGTCAGAGAGAGATGGAATCCTGTGCGACAGAATTGAACAATACATGGCAGGTTGGCATGCAGAGCTTTAATCCGATCACAGGTGTTGGAATCAACTGACAGCGGACGGAAAGGGGACTGCCCGGCACACGAGAAGTGACCGGGCAGTTATAAAAAGGAAGGAACTATGAGCATAAAGAAGAAAGGGTTTGACAGGACCACATTTTTATTTATCGCACCGGCATTTATCTTCTTTACCTTATTTATCATTGTCCCGACCATCTCCAGTGTATACTATAGCTTTACTTCCTGGGACGGAATCAGTGAAAATGTAAAATTTATCGGGCTGGCCAATTATAAGGAGATATTTACCAGTGCACGCTTTGGAAATGCGCTGAAAAACACGGTGATCCTGACCGTATTTATTTCGATCGCAGAAAATCTTTTTGCGCTTGCGCTTGCTCTGATCGTGGATAATATCCGCTGGGGGAAAAACTTTTTCCGGAGTGCGTTTTATATTCCGGTACTGATCAGCGGTATCGTCTCCGGTTTCATATGGAAAATCATGTATAACTTCAATTTTGGAAGCATCAATGCCATCCTGAACGATATCGGAATGGGACAGTTTAGGCAGGACTGGCTGGGCAATACCCATCTGACGCTGATTATGATCGGTGTCGTGCTGGTGTGGAAGGGCGCCGGTTATTACATGATTATTTATCTGGCATCGCTGCAGAGCGTGTCGGTAGACCTGATTGAGGCGGCAGAGATCGACGGGGCAAATCCGTGGCAGAGATTTAAGAAAATTACGATCCCATTGATTTCCGGTGCGTTTACGATCAACTTTACGCTGTCTCTGATCAACGGACTGAAGGTATTTGACCAGATTAACGTCATGACGGATGGCGGACCGGGCTTTACGTCCGAGACACTGGTTTATCTGTTGTATAAGGTTGGCTTTAATGAAGGACGGCAGGGCTTTGGTACCGCAGTCGGAATTATGCTGTTGTTTATCATCATCATTCTGAATACTGTGCAGCAGAAATTCTTGAGAAGCAGGGAGGTGCAGATGTAATGGAACGGGCGAAAAAGAGAGTAAAACCGGCAGATTTCCTGCTTTTGGCAGTGACAATTATTTTGGCAGTCCTGTTCTTATACCCTGTTTTCTTTGCTTTGATCTCTGCATTTAAAAGCAATGGAGATATCCTGAAGAACCCCTCCGGGCTGCCGACCTCCTTTTACATACAGAACTTTAAGGACCTGTTTCAGCAGTCAGACTTTACGACGGCGATTCTTCATTCGGTGTTCCTGACGGTCGTTTCAGAGGCTCTGATCGTGTGCATTGTGCCGATGGCGGCATACGGGATTGAGCGGGGCAAAAGTAAGATCACATCCTATATCTATACGTATTTCCTTGCGGGAATGATGATTCCGTTTCATCTCTATATGTTTCCGCTCTTTAAGGAAATGAAGATGTTCCATATATTTGGAACGATGGCGGGCCCGATCGTCTGCTACATCTCCGGCTCCGTTGCGTTTGGATGCCTGCTGTACTGCAGCTTTCTGAAGGGAATCCCGCTGGAGGTAGAGGAAGCGGCTATGATAGACGGATGTACACCGTTCCAGACATTCTGGAAAGTTACATTTCCATTGCTTGGGCCGTGTACTGGTTCTATGATCATTTTAAACGGATTGAATATCTGGAATGACTATCTGATGCCGTATCTGGCTCTTCCAAGTGGAAAGGCAAAGACAATTACGGTCGAGATCGCCTCCTTTGTCGGACAGTATACAGCCAGATGGGATATTGTGTTTGCAGGAACCATTATTTCCATCGTACCGGCGCTGGCTATATTCTGTGCATTCCAGAAATATTTTGTCAAGGGCGTGACGGCCGGCGCTGCAAAAGGTTAAACAGCTATTTTTAACCGTGAAACTTGGGAGCAAACATAAGGTGTTTGGAAAACACTTGTGTTTGCTCTTTGGCGTGCTATATAATAAAGGAAAATGGTTGCTTTGGGGGGCGGGGAAGGATGAAGAAATGGTTTCAAAAACTGAGCTTATATCACAAATTTGCGCTGACCATTATTTTGGTGGGCCTTGTCCCTGTGACGGCGCTGACCACCGTTATTTCGAACAGCATGATTTCCGATTACCGGGAAGCGCTGCACATGCAGTACAGGCAGGCGGCAGAATATGTGGGGAACAGCCTGAGCGAAGTGCTGGAGACCTATAATACGATTTCGAAAATGCCGTACAGCTACAGCAGCTCCAAGAGCGAGTATGCCAGAAGGGATTACCTTACCTATGACAATTTCCGGCAAATGCTCTATGGGGAACGATACGAGCCGGACTACATGGAGGAAGAAAGGCAGAAAGATATGCTGGATTTCCTGAAATATCTGGACGGTGTGGATCGGTATACATGCGGCGCGCACTTTATCGCTCCGGATATCAACGGAAACAAGCTGACATTCCACTACAGCAGATTCAGTACCTTTTTTGAAAACGAGGATCTTTTTGAAGAGTCGATCAGGTTTCAGGATCTGGATGCGCAGAGCACCGATCTGCATCTGATCACCACGCACCGGACCGGCTATTTTAAGGGAATGAATTCTCCGGTATTTACGGTGGGGCGGAATTATTTTGACCTGCGCGGGGATGTGGGGGACTATCAATATGTGGGCACCTTGTTTCTGGATGTGGATCTGAAGCGGATTGCGAAAATATTCCAGAGCGTCAAATTCAGCGGTTATGAAAACTTTTATGTGGTGAATGAAAAGAAGGACTGCCTGTACAGCAATGAGGAAACCTGTATCGGGCAGCGTCTGAAGCTGGAAGAGCAGGATACAGACAGGCAGCTGATGATAGAGACACAAGAGAATAAATACGGGATAAGCGTCATTGTTCTTTTGAATACGGAGGTCGCGTTCCAGAAAATACGGAGCATGCAGAACATTATTTACCTGTTTCTTGGCGCTTCCATGCTGGTTATTTTAGCTGGTTCCATGTTCTTTTCCAGGCGGCTGACCAGACCGATCCAGGCTATGATGAAGCAGATGGAAAAGGTTGGGACCGGAGATTTTGATATTCAGCTGCCCGTGGATTCAGAAGACGAAATCGGGATATTGTCCCAGCGGTTTAACCAGATGAGCGTGGCGCTGAAAAAGTATATCAATCAGTATTACGTAGCGCAGATTAAGCAGAACGAGGCAGAGATGACCGCGCTGAAATCTCAGATTTATCCGCATTTTCTGTACAATACACTGGAAGTCATCCGGATGACAGCGCTGGAGGAGAAGGACGGCAGAAAGGTATCCAGGATGATCGAGGCGCTGGCGGCGCAGATCCGCTATATGATCGGACCGATGCAGGATATGGTGCCGGCTGCGAAGGAAATCGAGATCGTGGAGAAGTATGTGTATCTGCTGAATTGCCGCATTAACGGCAACATAAAGCTGAATGTTCAGATGAACGGCTATGAGGAGGCCAGAGTCCCGAAGCTGATTCTGCAGCCGATTGTGGAAAATGCGTATGTCCATGGGCTGCAGCCGCGGGGCGGAAAAGGAGTTATCAGTATTGAGATTGCAGCGGACGAAGGAGTCATGGAGATTATGGTGATGGACGACGGCGTTGGGATGGATGAAGCAACGCTGGAAAGCTTGTACGATCTGTTGAAAAGTGACGCGATCGGGATCAAGAGGGAGGATAACTGGCAGAGCATTGGGATGAAAAATGTGCATGACCGGATTCATTATCTGTACGGAGATCCCTTTGGCATTCAGGTGGTCAGTCAGGAGCAGGTTGGCACCATGATCCGGATTGTTATGCCGTATACGGAATACGGGAAGGAGAAAAAGCCGGTATGATTCGAATGATTATCGCAGATGATGAGCCAATGATTATCAGAGGGATACAGAATCTGCTTGACTGGAAAAAGCTGGGGATTGAGATCGTGGGAACCTACAGTGACGGCGAAGCTGTTCTGGATGGGATCCTTTCTCTGAAGCCGGACATTGCGCTGTTGGATATCGCCATGCCGGGAAAGACGGGGATTGAGATCCTAAAGGAAATGAAAAAGCTTGGCAGTACAACGGGCGTGATTTTTATCAGCGGCTATCAGAATTTCAGCTATGCGCAGGATGCGGTAAAATACGGAGCAGCAGATTATATATTGAAACCGATCATAGAAGCGGAACTGGAAAGTGCGCTGGAAAAATGCATTTATTCCATTCGGAAGGAGCGGGGAGAAAGCGGGGAGTTTCAAAATCAGGAAGCCCCGCAATATACCGATATCCCCTTTGAGCGTTTGCCGGCAGACAAGGATGCGAAATATCTGCCGGCTGTGATTGAAATTTTCTATGAAAAGAAGGAACGGGTTCAGGAGCGGCGGCTGATACAGTTTTCTGTTTTTTCTTATCTGGAGCAGCGGATTCAGGAAGAGGAAAAAGGGATTCTCTTTGAGAAAAAGGGGCTGTTTGTGGTAGTGCTCAAAGAAGCGGATAAGGGGAGCGGAAAGGAGTTTCTCTTCCGGCTGAAAGAACAGGCGGAACAGGAACGGCATCACAAAATCGGGATGATCGTGGGCAACGTGGTTTCCGCTATGAGCCAGATACCAGAACAGTATGCCCTCTGTATGGAGAAGGAGCAGTATTTTTACTTTGCAGGACAGCTTCCAGGGCTGTTTCTGGATGTGGAAGAGCCGGTATTTCATCATCTCCCGGATCAGACCGAATTAAGAGAGTGCAATGAGAAGCTGCAGCAGGCCCTGGTCAAGCGGACGACGGAGGTGTTTGACCGGGAACTGCAGCGGCTGTTTCACACGGTTGGTGTGCTCTCAGACGGGCGGAGGGAGGATGCCTGTTTTCATCTCTGCACCAGTATCCAGAGCATGGAGGAGAAGCTGGTCTCTATGAATATACCGGGGCTTGGGCTGGCGATGAAGGATCTCCTGGAGCAGAGCCGCAGGATGCAGGATTATGGCATGCTGAAGGATTATTTTACCGGATTGTTTGAACAATATCAGGAGCAGGTGCGCAGTCTGGCAAAGGCAAATGAGAAGACGGAGCTGCTCAGGGCAAAAGAGTATATCGAGCTTCATTATCAGGAGAATCTCACCCTTGAGATTCTGGCAGGGGAAGTGCATATGAATCCGTATTATTTCAGTGCATATTTTAAAAAGGGGACCGGGAAGAACTTTAAGGACTATCTGAATGAAATACGGCTTGAACATGCGATTTCCCTTCTGGTGACGACAGACAAAATGACGTATGAGATCGCGGCTGAGGTGGGATACCGGGACAGCCGGGTATTTTCAGACACGTTTCAGCGCTGGTATGGAGAGACGCCAAGCAGCTACCGGAAGCGGGTCAGAGGAAAGGAATAGGAAAGCGAGGAGCAGATAGAAGATGGACAGGAACGCATATTATCACGTAAGGGACTTTGGCGCTGCCGGCGACGGAAAAACAAATGACCAGGCGGCGATTCAGCGGGCCATCACAGAGTGTCACAGAAACGGAGGGGGGCGTGTGCTGCTCTCCGGCGGGGTATTCCGGTCAGGAGGGCTCTGCTTACAGTCCAATGTATGGCTGGAAATTGACAGCTCCGCGCGGCTGGAGGCGTATGGAGATATTGCCTGCTATGGGGAGGATACGCATTTTAACCGTTACCGGAATGAGCATGACCTGGACCGGTGCTGGATCTATGCGGAGGATGCAGAGAATATAGGGATTACGGGCGGCGGAATCCTGGATGGAAGGGCAGAGCTGTTTCCGAACGGGGGCAGTATCTACCGGCCGATGATGCTGCGCTTCCTGCGGTGCCGATCGGTTCATATTTCGGATATCAGGCTGTACAATGCGGCATCCTGGACGACCGCGTTTCTTGACAGTGACTACATCTGGGTCCGCGGAGTCGATATCAGGAATGAAAAACGGTACAATGGTGACGGCCTGGATTTCGACGGGTGCCGTCATGTGTATATATCAGACTGCAGTATCCGGGGAACAGATGACAATCTCTGTCTGCAGGCGGGGAATCCGGCATATCCGGTGGAGGATATCCATATTACAAACTGCTCGTTTTCTTCGCTCTGCGCAGCGGTGCGCATCGGTCTGAAATCCATAGGTACGATAAAGGATGTGGTTATCAGCAATTGCACGATGTACAATGTCTGGAGGGAAGGAATTAAGATTGAGTGTACGGAGGGCGGATGCATTTCTGACATTACCGTATCCAATGTGACCATGAAAAATGTTTCCAGACCGCTTTTTGTGCTCCTGAATAACCGGTTTGAGCCGGAAGGGCTTGGGAGCTCCGTGGAACTGGAGGAGATGCCGGAAATCGGAAAACTGAGAAATCTGCTGATTCAGTCCGTGATCATAACGGATGAGGAAGAGATGAGACAGGAGCACAGGAGATTTGATCACGACCTGATGGGGTCCCCGGCCTTTCACGGAATACGCTTTGATGCGGAAGAGCATCATCCAATTGAGCATGTGATACTGAAGGGAATCATGTACACAGGAATCGGCGGGGTGAAGAAAAGCGAGATTCCGGAAAATTATCCGGCGGTTCTCGATAAGAAACGATATCCGGAGGCCGTTGTGTCCGAGAACTATTATCCCGACTGGAGCAGAGCCGCGTTCCTGGATATCAGAAACGTGAAGCAGCTGATTCTGGAGGATGTGGTGCTGAAGCTTCTGGAACCGGATGAACGGGAGCCTGTGATTCTGGAACAGTGCACGCTTCTGAAAGAAGCAGAGATTTATGATCTGTCTGAATAATGAAAAACTCCCTCTGAATGCAGAGATGCAGACAAGGGAGTTTTTGATTTTATAAGGATATACACCTCCTGTTCGCTGGTTTGTTTATGCAAAAGAAGCATAAGTAAGGACATTTGTCATTGTCTTTCAGAAAAAATCGAAGGCTTTTAGAAAGAAAAACCGATCTGAACGTTTATGGACTGCGGATGGTCTCCGAATTTTTCTCCGAATAGATTGATGCCATTTACGTATTCGGATGCGGGATCAACCCCGATACGGATACTGATATAGGGTGCGTCAGCCAGACAAAGATCAGATAGGTTCGTATCACTGATATAGCTGTGATCCAGATAGGTACCGGTATTGTCAATCCGCCAGGTTTTCAGAAAACCAAATTGGGTATTTATGGGACGCCACCATTTGGGTGTGAGATGTCCCTGACGGCCGCCGCAATCGCAGGGGCAGGTCCAGGTGCCAAGGCGTTTGCGGTTGATCTCCACAGAAATATCACTGGGCCACGGATCTCTGTACATGGGCGCCTCGGAACATGCTTCAAAGGACAGTTCAAGCCAGGCGATATTTTCTTCTGATACGTTGTCGATAAGAGAAAAACGGTACTCCAGAAAGCCCTGATGGAACCAGAGCATCTGAGCATCAAAACGCTGTGGGGAATAAAATAAATTCGGCAGATCAATGGGGCCGAGAGGCTGCGTGTCAGAAAGAAGACCGCAGGTTGGCTGGATTCCCTCTGCAAAAGAGTAGCTTCCGATGGGCAGATGGAGCGTGAAAGGCTGAGGTCCATTCTGCATAGCTTCGGGCGCCAGTGAGATAGAAACTGTATCCAGCTTCCGGCTGCAGAGCTTCGTGGCTCCATGAGAGCCGGGCTGTATATTGCACATGATCAAATCTGCTTCTTCTAATGTACGTACCGCCAATGCCATTGAGGACATCGGTACATCTAATTCTCTGGCAAGTTCGCCTACGCTCATGCTGCGTTTGGATAATGCTATAAGCACATCTAATCGCACCGGTGAAGAAAGGGCACGGGCGATCATCGCTAATTTTTCTGGTCTTTCGATCGATAGTTCTGCGTGTTTTCCATGTATATCATGCATAAGTAGCCTCCTTCTTCCGATTTGCAGACCATCAAAATATTCAGCACTGTTAGTCTAAACATGAGCATGCCAGCACACTGGGTGCTGCTGCACAACTTCTGCCTGCTGCTAATCTGCAACCTCATCTTATTAAGAATCTGCATACGGTACGTAATCGATAATCATAATATAACAGATTAGAAAAAGACCTGCAATATCAAAACATAAAAATTGGAATAAAATGATTGCCACAAACAAGTTTTATAGAATGATTTCAGAGCATTGACAAAGAAAATGAAGTGTGATAGATTCATGACATGGAAGAAATGTACAAAATATAGGAATGGAAATGGGAACAAATATCATTTAGTATAAAAATCCTAAAGAATACGGTATAATTATTCCAAAAATATTGGAATATAAAAACTGGAATAAATGGAGGGAACTGTATGGGAAAAGAAATACCAAGAAGTGAACATCCCAGACCGGATTTCATGAGGGACACGTTTGAAAATCTGAATGGACAGTGGCAGTTTGCATTTGACGACGCGGATGAAGGCAGAAAGGCATTCTGGTACAAGCCGGGACATGAGTTTCCACTGGTAATTACGGTGCCCTTTGCGTACCAGACAAAACTGAGTGGGCTAGGGCCTACCGATGAGATTCATCCGATTATCTGGTATCGCAGGACCTTTACCGTGCCGGCAGCGATGGCTGGAAAGCGGGTTCTGCTTCGGTTTGGAGCAGTGGATTATGAATGTGCTGTGTATGTAAATGGACAGATGGCCGGTACTCATACTGGGGGGTATGCACCGTTTGCGTTTGATATTACCGCGCTGTTGAAAGAGGGGGAGAATGATCTGTGCCTCCGGGTGACAGATGAACCGGATTACACGCTGCCAAGAGGAAAGCAGTATTGGGATAAAGGGCTGATGGGGTGCTGGTATACGCCGGTCAGCGGAATCTGGCAGACGGTGTATCTCGAGGCAGTTGGCGAATATGCGCTAAAACAGCTCCATATCACTCCGGATATTGACCGGCATATGTTTACCGCAGAGATCGCACTGGATCATATGCCATGCGAGGCCCTGGAATTGGAACTGAAAGTCACTTTTAAAGGGAAGCATTGCCGTACCGTGAGGGCAACGGTTAGCGATCGCTGCAGCCAGATACCGGTGGATGTCGTCGTAAGAGGTGCATTGGACAGTGTTCATCTTTGGCAGCCGGGAGCCCCTGCACTCTATGATGTGGAAGTGACTTTGCTGAAAAAGGAAGAAGTACTCGATCATGTCAGAACTTATTTTGGCATGCGCAAGATTGAGAATAAAGACGGAAGGATCTATCTGAATCATATGCCGATCTATCAGCGGCTTGTGCTGGATCAGGGTTATTGGCCGGATTCGCTGATCACACCGCCGTCTGATGAAGCCATTCGGCAGGATATTGAGTTCACTCTTCAGTTTGGCTATAACGGAGCCCGCAAGCATCAGAAGGTGGAGGATCCCCGTTACTATTACTGGGCGGATCAGCTTGGTCTGCTGGTGTGGGGAGAAGTGCCGAGTTCTTATGCCTTTACCGATGAGATGGTACGCAGAATGACCGATACGCTGACAGATTTTATCGACCGCGATTTCAACCATCCAAGTATTATCACATGGGTACCGCTCAATGAGAGCTGGGGGGTGCGCCAGATTTACACGGACAAACGGCAGCAGGAGCTTAGCCGCACCTTGTATCATCTGACGAAAGCCCTGGATGGCACCCGCCTGTGTTCTGGAAATGACGGGTGGGAGCAGGTGGACACGGATATCTGTGCGCTGCATGATTATGCGGCGGAAGGTACGGTGATTGAAAAGCATTTTGAAGATCGCGCGATGGTAGAGGCACATAGCTGCGATTTGCGCCCCTGTTATGCGCAAGGCCATACACCGACGGGAAAAGAGGCATTTATGGTGACGGAGTATGGCGGGATCGCGTTTGCGAATATCGGAGCACAGGGCGAGATGGGCGGCATGGAAACCTGGGGCTATCATGAGAAGGTGACAGATGAGGAGACATTCTTTGAACGTTTTCAATCTGTCACAGATGCCATCCGGGCGATCCCTTACTGTCAGGGATACTGCTACACACAGCTGACAGACGTCATGCAGGAGATCAACGGGATACTGACGGAAGATCGTAAGGCGAAAGTAAATGTGAAACGCTTTGCGGAGGCGAATCAAAATCCGTGTGGGCGTTAAACAGATCATAGGGCGAAAAGACAAGGCGGCTTTGACTCATGCAAAGCCGCCTTGATGCTATTGGGAATCAGAACGGCGGAGCAGAGGTTTCATAATGGGAGAAAACTGGTACAGACAGACTTTTGAAAGATAAATTTCAAAAATAGTATTGACAAGTATACACGAATAAAGTTAAAATCTCAAAAGAACAAACAGAAGAAAGAGAGGTAAGCGTCATGACAACAGCAAAGAGAACAGACAGAAATAATTTCAGATCATGTATGATTACCTCGAGTCAAGCCAGAGAATAGTTTGCCTGTAATAGGATAGATAGACCTGTAAACCGTGGTATCATCAGATGCCGCGGTTTTTTTCGGCACTTTACTGTGTAAGTTCAGCTTTCAAGCAGAGACGGATAGACTGCTTGTGGGCTAATTTGTCTCTGACTTAGAATTGTAAAAGTATTTATTTTGTTTAAAGATTTAGGGGGAGTAGACCATGAGATATCAGATAAAACATGCACTGGTGCAGTACGCAGCAGATACCATTTTAGAGGATGTGAATTTTGAGATTCATGATAATGAAAAAATAGCGGTGGTCGGGCGCAACGGCTGCGGGAAGACAACGCTTTTGAAGCTGATCGCGGGCGATATCCATATGAACAATCTGGACAGTGATGAATCCTGTGGAATTACGATGGCGGGGCAGCAGCGGATCGGTTTTTTGCGTCAGATCAGCTTTGAGGATGGGGAGGTGCTGATCGAGGAGGAGATCAAAAAAGCATTTGCTCCGGTTTTTGCCTGTGAGGCGCGGATGAAGGAGCTGGAGGATGCGCTGCGCGAGGGCGAGGATGCGCGCCTTCTGCGGGAGTACGGCGCGCTCCAGAATCAGATGGAAGCCTTGCGGGGGTATACCTGGCGGCAGGATATGGAGGTCATGTTTCAGAAATTCGGGTTTCCTCTGGAGGATTTAAAGCGGCCCATCGGCAGCTATTCGGGCGGACAGCAGACGAAGGTGGCGTTTATCAAGCTGCTTCTTTCCAGGCCGGATATCATGCTGCTGGACGAGCCGACGAACCATCTGGACCTGCCTACGATTGAGTGGCTGGAAAATTATCTGAGGGAATACGACCGGGCAGTCGTTATCGTATCCCACGACCGGATGTTTCTGGACCGGGTCATCGATGTGACCTATGAAATCGAATACCACAAGATCAAGCGTTACCCCGGCAATTATTCCGCGTTTATCGCGCGCAAGGAGGAGGACCTGATCAAGCAGGAAAAGGATTACGAGGAGCAGCAAAAGGAAATTCAGCGCCTGACTGCCTGGATTGAAAAATGGAAGAATACTCCGACTAAGGTTGCGGCAACCCGGTCAAAGCGCATGGCCATCGAACACATGGTGAAGATTGAAAAGCCGAGGCGTTTTGATACAAAAACCTTTCATGCGAGATTCACACCGCGGATGGAGAGCTATACCGATGTCCTGACCGCCAGAAAACTGAAGATCGGATACGATCAGGAATTGAGCGAGGTATCATTTCAGCTGCGGAAAGGGGAGCGGCTAGCGATACTCGGGGAAAACGGAAAGGGAAAGTCCACGCTTCTGAAGACTCTGATCGGAGAGATCCCGGCCCTCGGCGGTTCCTTTGCCATCGGACACAATGTGGAATGGGGCTATTTTGACCAGCAGCGGGCGGTGGTTGACCATGCCGACCCTGCGCAGACGGTGCTGGACAATTTCTGGGAAGTGTATCCGGATCTTCTGCGCGAGGATGTGCGGAGCGCGCTTGGCAGCTTTCTGTTTTCTCAGGAAGAAGTGGAAAAGAAAATGGGGCAGCTCTCCGGAGGAGAAAAGGTGCGGCTTGCTCTGTGCAAAATGTTTCAGACCCGGCCCAATTTTCTGATTCTCGACGAGCCGACCAACCATATGGATATGATGGGGAAGGAAGCCCTGGAAAAGATGCTGTCCGATTTCCCGGGAACTGTACTGTTCGTATCCCATGACCGGTATTTTATCAGGCAGGTAGCGACGGAAATTCTGGAATTTGGGGCAAGCGGTGTAAAGCAGTATCATTGCGGTTATGAGGACTATTTACAGGAAAAGGACAGGATGGTCCTTCCGGCCGAGAACTCTGCTCAGGGTGTTCCGAAGAGAAGTGCGGCGCCAGTCCCCACGCTGGAGGATGTTTTTGATAAAAAGACGTATTACAATCCGGGAAAAATAAAATCCCGTCTGGAGCGGCAGCTGGAAAAGTATGGAATGATGCTCTCGGAAAGCGAGGAGAAGGCAGCTGACCTCCAGATGCAGCTGATGAATCCAGAGCTTGCGGCAGATTATCAGAAACTGATGGAACTGCACAAGCTGCTGGAGGAAGAGGAGCAGCTCCAGGAAAGTCTGCTGGAGCGGATGGTGGAGACGGAAACCGAGCTGGAGGAGCTAAATGAGTCCATCGCAAACCGAAAATAAGGTTGAGATTAAAAAAACAGGAGTACAGGAGGAAGTACAATGGAAGAAAGAAGAATTTTAATCAATCCGCTGATACGGCTGGATTACCCGGACCCGGATGTCATTCGGGTGGAAGATACCTATTATATGGCAAGCACAACGATGCATTTTATGCCGGGATGTGAGATCCTTCGTTCGTATGATTTGCGGAACTGGGAGCATCTCTCTTATGTATACGATAAGCTGGATAGCACACCGGCTCAGAGGCTGGAGGGCGAGGAGAATATTTACGGCAAGGGGATGTGGGCGGCGTCGCTGCGGTATCATAAAGGGATTTACTATGTGTGTTTTGTGGCGAATGACACGCATAAGACTTACCTGTACACGGCAAAGCAGCCGGAAGGCCCGTGGGAAAAGCATTTCATCGAAGGATTTTACCATGACTGTTCTCTGCTCTTTGACGATGACGGAAAGAAGTACATCGTCTACGGCAACAGGGAAATATGGCTGACTCAGCTGAGGGAGGATTTGAGCGGGCCGCTGGAGGGAGGTCTGCACCGGCTGCTTGTAGAGGACCGTGACAACCCGATGCTGGGATATGAGGGAAGCCATCTGTATAAGATTGGCGGGAAATACTATCTCTTTTTGATCCACTCCAGGCCGGACCGCTGGAGACGAACCGAAGCCTGCTTTGCGGCGGATTCTCTGGAGGGTGAATTTGTGGGCGGCGATGTGTTAGACGATGATATGGGCCTGTCAGACAATGGGGTGGCTCAGGGAGGTATCGTGGACACTCCGGATGGCAAGTGGTATGCGATTCTGTTTCAGGATAGCGGAGCTGTGGGAAGGATTCCCTGTCTGGTGCCTGTGACTTGGCGAAAGGAGTATCCGGTCTTTGGGACGGATGGGAAGATTCCGGATGTATTTCCAGTGGAGAGTACGCGGCCGGGATATGTCTATGCGCCGTTGGTGGGCAGTGATGACTTTAAGGGAGAACTGAAAAAGTACTGGGAATTTAATCATGAACCGGACCTTGGCCTGATCTGTCATGACAAAGTCGCGGGAACCTGGCAGGTGCGAACGGATAAGGTATGCAATTCTTTGACGCAGGCCAGGAATACACTGACGCAGCGGATGCTCTGGCCTGGCTGCGCTGCTGAAGTTACGGTGGACGGGAGTGGATTACAGGAGGGGGATTTCGCCGGACTGTGTGCGTTGCAGGCATGCTTTGGATTTGTTGGGCTGACGCGCCGCGACAATAAACTGCTCTTGTCTGTGAGAACGGTAGAGCTGGAGGACCTGGAAAGTAATTCGCCGGAGCGCGTACAGGAGCGGGAGTGGGCGGCAATTCCAGTGGAAGAGAAGCCCGTTGTCCTTAAGCTGGAAGCGGGTTTCTCCCAGATGGGGGATCTGTGTTCCTTCTATTATAAAGAGGGCAGCATTGGGAGCTGCTGGCAGAAAATCGGGCCTGAGCACCGGCTCTATTTCCGGCTGGATCATTTTTGCGGCTGTCGGTTTGGTCTGTCGGTATATTCTACGAAGAAGGCCGGGGGAAGCGCTGTTTTCAGCAATTTTATTTATCAGGGGAGATAGACGGATTTTGCTTCCAAATGAGTGTCTTAGGAATGTGATAGTGAACGGTTAGCAGTCAATGGAAAAAACGAGGGTGCGGCAATACCCTCGTTTTATCGTATGCAGAACCGTTCTTTTATGCTGCGGTCAGATAGCGGAACAGAATCCTTGGCTGTAAGCTCATCCCTGCGGAATCACAAGAATGCTTACCGAATACTTTGGAAGGTCGCAGGTGAATTGGCTGCTTACCTCCAGTGTGCTTTCCTGCGGCGTGATCCGGAACGGATCGAGCTGGTTGTTGACTGCTTCGGCGGAGTCAGCCTTCAGAACCGTAAGCTGCGCGGAGGATGCGATGCGGTCCGCATTTTCAAGCGTGACCGCGAGCGTCTGGTCAGCTCCTGTTGTATTGACAAGCTTCAGGATGAGGTTCCCTGCGTCATCCGTAACAGATACCTGATAGATGCCGTCTGCGTTTTCGGAAAGGCTGCTGTCAAGCACCAGGGTTCCCTGTGTCTCAGAGAACATTTTCTGCACGTAATAGTTGACCGTGCCGTAGACGGAATCATTCGAGAAGAAGATCATGTCAGGCTCCCACTGGTTGGACTTGTCATTGCCGAACAGCGGGGCGTAGCAGGACAGCTTTACGATATCGCCGTTGCGTTCCAGGCCGGTCATGTAGGCAGCCTCAGCGAGAGCAGCCTCCATCGTATTGGACTTGGCAGCATATTCTCCGAGGAATACAGGCACACTGCCGCGGTCGTAGGAGTCATAGCGTGTTGTATTTGCGAGGAACCAATCCGGTGTTTCATAGTAATGTTCGTCTACCAGTCCGGCGTAATCGCCGCCGTTTTTGGCGATGACATCCCATGCGAAGCGGTCGCCGGAAGCCGGCCCGTTGCCGACGATGAGCTCCAGATCTCCGTAGATTTCCGGGTTTTCCTCCGCAGCCTTTGCGAAAGCTTCCTTGAACCGGTCGAAGTGGCTGTAATACTCCTCCTGCCACTGCTCGTTGCCGATGCCGATGTAATGAAGCTCAAATGGCTCCTCATGTCCCATTGCGATGCGGACAGCTCCCCATCTGGTATCTGCGCCGCCGCGGCAGAATTCTGCGAGATCCAGCGCATCCTGCACGTAGGTCTGGAATTCTTCGCTATCCTCTTCAAAATAGGTGTAGCCGTTTCCGGCATGGATCGGGCATACCATTCCCGCATTTAATACGGGTACCGGGAGGCAGTCCAGATCCTCGCAGAGCAGGAAATATTCATAAAATCCAAGCCCGTAGGTCATGTAGTACGGGTCAGACTGGCTGGCATGCCAGATATCAACGCCAAGCGGACGGGCGGCGACGTCCCCGGTCGTTTCTTCGCCGTTGACTGTGAAGGTCAGGCCGTTTCCGATCGAATCCTTCCAGCTGTACTGGTTGTCCACAAAGGTGCCCTCGATTGCGCACCCGCCAGGAAACCGCATGAATTTTGGAGAAAGCGCTTCCAGGTATTCCCCGATGTCCTTGCGGATGCCGTTTTCGCGATTCTTATACGTCTCGGACGGGAACAGAGAAATCATGTCAGCCGCAATTTTTCCGGTGCCGATTTTTACCCAGAGCCGCAGCCCCTTGGATGCGGTTACGTTGGCGGTCATGCTGCACTCGTATTTGATCCACTGATCGGTGACAGCCGGGATTTCAGCCTCCGCGAGAACCGTCCCGTCCTTATCGTCGATGCAGATGGCGACCGGGCCAGTATAGCCGTCAAGTCCCTTCAGATAAGCGGAAAACTCATACGAAGCATCCTGTTCCACCGCGAGTCCCTTGAGATAGCCCTTGTTTCCGATTCCCTGCGGCGCGTCGGCGGTGTTGGCAATTACCGCATAGTGCGGATTGTTTTCGTTCAGGCAGGTGTCATCGCCGCTGCCGTCCGCCACCTCAAAGGTGACTGCTTCCTTGTCACTGACGGAATAATTGTGTTTGGCTCCGTTTTTCGCGAGCGCTCCGAACTCGAAGGAGCCGTTCTTGACCATCTCGGCATACATACCGCCGTCCACGGCAAAATTGATATCTTCCAGGAAAATGCCATAGAGCAGGGGACTGATCCTGGCGGACTCGTCCAGATGGGAGGTATCGGCATCCACAGTCAGCGCAGGGTTCGCTTCCGAAGCCATGCATGCGGTGCCGGAAAGGGATACAGAGGCGGCCAGAAGGAGACTTCCAAGCCTTGCAATTCGTTTGTTCATTGTATAAAGCCCTCCTTTTTTTCTTCTATTGTATCATATATTTTAGATTTAACAATAATATTTTAAGAAAAACTGAAATATTAACCGAGGAGGGGAGCGTACTGATTCCGAAACCTGGATCAGATTTTTATGGGAGAATTCAGAAAAGCACAGGGAATGTTATAGAAAAAAGATGTAGTGTATGATAGAATGGAAAAAATAGAAGCAGTTGAGAGCAAATCAGTCTATGAGAAGATGCAGAGCGATGCGTGGCAGATTGGGAGGAAGAGCATGTATAAATATTTTAATACGGACGGATATTGTGATCCGGAAGTGAACTACATGGTTGATTTATCCGGGCGTCTTGCGGAAATAAAAAGGATGGTGGATGCTGAAAAATATTTTACCATCAACAAGGCAAGACAATATGGCAAAACCACAACGTTGATTGCTCTTGCGGATTATCTGAAGGAAGATTATGATGTGCTCAGCCTGGATTTTCAGGGATTCAGCCATGCAGATTTTGAATCGGAGCAAAGCTTTTGCGCTGCATTTTCGAGGGAAGTTCTGGATGCTTTGGAGAATGTTCCGAATATGGTCCGAAAGAAACTGGAGGCATATGCGGCGGGAACGCTGCGGGAGGTTACTCTGTCTGTGCTGTTCAGGACGTTGGCGGAACTGTGTAAAGCATCTGCAAAAAAAGTGGTATTGATCATTGACGAGGTAGATTCTGCTACGAACAATCAGATTTTTATAGATTTTTTGTCACAGCTGCGCTTTTATTATCTAAGAAGAAGAAAGACCAGAACTTTTCAATCGGTGATACTTGCAGGAGTTTATGATGTCCGCAGTGTGAAAAATAAGATTCGTCCGGATCAGGAGCATAAAGAGAATAGCCCGTGGAACATTGCCTCTGATTTCCTTGTGGACATGAGCTTCTCTGTTGATGAGATTGCAGGAATGCTGGAAGAATATGAAAAAGATCATAGTGCGGGAATGGAAATCCGGCATATGGCAGGATTGATTTATGAGCATACTTCCGGTTATCCCTATCTGGTGTCGCGGTTATGCAAGCTGATCGACGAGCGGGTTGCTAACGGGGATGCTTTTCCAGACAAGACCGCTGCGTGGACAGAAAAGGGCTTTTATGAAGCGGAGAAAATGCTTATAAAAGAAGACAATACACTGTATCAATCTCTTATCAGGAAACTAAAGCTGTATCCTGAGCTTAGAGCGGTACTGTATGATTTGCTTTTTACAGGTAAAACAATTCCATATACTGCAACAAATGATTATATGAAGGATGCGGCAATGTTAGGATTTATAAAGAATGACCATGATACTGCCGTTATCTCTAACCGGATTTATGAAACGGTACTATATAATTATTTTCTTGCAGAAGAGTTTGCAGATAGCAAGATGTACAATGCAGGTCTGCAGGAAAAGAACCAATTTCTGACCGGCGGATATCTGAATGTGAGACGGGTGCTGGAGAAGTTTGTAGAAACCTTTGATGACCTTTATGGCGATCAGAATGAAACATTTTTAGAGGAGACAGGGAGACGCTATTTCCTTTTGTTTTTAAAGCCGATTATAAATGGAGCGGGCAGTTACAGCGTGGAGTCACAGACCAGAAATAAAGAGCGTATGGATATTGTTATTCATTATCACGGACAACAATATGTGATAGAATTGAAAATCTGGCGCGGAAATGCCTATCATGAGCGCGTAGAAAGGCAGCTTTCCGATTATCTGGAATATTTTCATCTGAAAAAAGGGTATATGCTGAGTTTCAATTTCAACAAAAAGAAAACAATCGGTGTAAAAGAGATTTTACTTGGAAATAAGGTATTGATTGAGGCTGTTGTCTGATGCAGGTGACAGCCGCTGTCGCCTGCTACGGCTGTGCATTCTGAAAAGTGCTTAGATCTTGGTAAAATGGCTCTGGTCGGAAAATCCGGTTTGCAATGCCGCCTCAATGGGGGAATGCCTTGCACCAGCAATTTCCTGGCCTTGTCGATACGAATATTTTCCAGGTAGGTGTACGGCGTGAGCAAGGCGGGAGCGAAACAGGTTTTCATTTTTTGGAGGCGGCTAGATGATACAGGACATTAAACCAAAAAAATTCAGGAACGAGTACCAGAATGCAAAGGCTGAAAAATCAGACCGTTGTCTAGTATACAAGGAGGGCAGGATTTTGTTAAAGGAGGCGGATGGTCAGATTGACTATCCCACCTTTGAAGAAGTCGGTGTGCAGCCGGAGAAAGGACTCTATGCATTCCGGATCGATGATACGAGGCTGTTTTTATATATGGGAGAGCTGGAGGAATGTCCCGCCGGAGTTACCTACCATTCGCTGAATATTTTGAGGCAGGCGCGGCCGAAAGCACTTGCTTATGCGGGAGTGGTGGGAAACCATCTGAATCAGTGGTATCGCGACAATGTATTCTGTGGCAGATGTATGGCACGGCTGGAGCATGATACAAGGGAGCGCATGCTGTACTGCCCCCGGTGCGGCAATCGGATTTATCCCAAAATCTGTCCCGCCGTCATCGTCTGTGTGACGAATAGGGATCAGGTACTTCTCACAAAATATGCAGGGCGGGAATATACCAGATATGCCCTGATCGCAGGCTTTACGGAGATCGGTGAGACACTGGAGGAAACCGTAGCCAGAGAAGTCATGGAAGAGACCGGGATCCGGGTGAAAAACATTCAGTATTATAAAAGTCAGCCGTGGGGATTCTCTGGCGGACTCCTGATGGGCTTTTTCTGCGAGGTGGACGGAGATACCACGCTGAAAATTGATACCAGCGAGCTCTCCCTGGCGAAGTGGGTGAAGATCGAATCCCTGAAGGATATGGACGACGGAGTCAGTTTGACCAGGGAGATGATGCGTGTGGCGTATGAGCGGTATACCGGAGGTTGCTGCTTTGAGGTTGATAAATAAGGGACTTGCGGTTATACTATAGAAGTGTGGGAAGGTGAGCTTATGATGTCAATGATACATTTTGAGAAGTCGCCTGGGTCGTTCCCTTGCGCTGAGGAAAATGAGAAAGAATGGGAACGTGAGTAGAAATTATTTTATTATGTGTGACCAGAATGTCAAAAAGGATAGCTGCCGGTATTGATTTTTCATATGCGGGCAGCTATCTTTTTTGTTACAGCTAAAAGAGGATTTCATGGTAAACAGGATATTTATGTAAGGACTGGCCAAAAGCTACAGTTGTCAGCTCGGCCCGATAGTATGTTCGGAAAACTGTAACGACATAGGATTTGATTTAATATAATTAAATAAAGATATTGACGTCCCGTGCAGAGAGTGTTAATATAAAGAGCATAAGGCAGAATTTAGACTGCAACCCAGAGTGACATACAGATATCTGCAGAGCAAACAATATCCCGGGATATAATGTTCTATGCAGGATTTGCAGGAATGAAAAAGGAGAAAAAATGTACATCGCACACATCAGAGAAGGCACAGGAGAAATCCAGACAGTGAAGGAACATAGCGAAGAGACTGCCAGACTGTGCAAAGAATACTCAATTCCAAGATTAAAAGATATCACATATGCTATTGGAATGCTTCACGACGTGGGAAAGCTGCAGAGGAGCTTCCAGTATAGGATTTCAGGCGGAAATATTCGCGTAGAACATTCTACATGTGGAGCCCTGGCAGCAAAAGAGTTATATCCGGGACCTGTTGGATTGCTCATGGAGTATTGTATTGCAGGCCATCACAGTGGACTGCCGGATGGCGGATATCCCGGGGATACAGAGGACCAGTCTACACTCTGCGGAAGATTAAAGCGCCGGTTTGAGGACTTTAGCGCCTATAAAGAGGAACTTGAACTCCCAAAGATCAATGTCAAAGAAGTGACGGATTTATTGGCTGCGGATTGTGATAGAAGTGTGGAAATCCTGGTGGATAAGTTCGCTTTTTTGACCAGGTATGCGTTTTCCTGTCTTGTGGATGCTGATTCGGCTGACACGGCACGATTTTGTAATGGTGAGACGCCAGAACCTTTAACAGCGGATTTTGGAGTCTGCCTTCAAAAGGTGAATGAAAAGCTTGCATCGTTTGTGTGTACAACATCTCTGCAAAAAACCCGCTCCCTGTTACAGAGACAGGTGTTTGATAAAGCAGACGCGGATGGAGAGATTTTTCTCATGAATATGCCTACCGGAAGCGGCAAAACATTGTGTTCTGTGAAATTTGCACTGGAGAGGATGAACCGCAAGGGGGATAAGAAACGGATTATCTATGTGATCCCTTATAATAGCATTATCGATCAGACCGTGTGTGTATTGGAAGAGCTATTTGGAAAGGATGCGCCAATTCTGCGTCACCAGTCGACCTTTTCCTATGATGAGATCAGTGATGCAAAGGGCTATGAGAAAGACGATGCAGAGGCATATCGCAAGGCGGCAAAAAGTGCGACAGAGAATTGGGACGTTTCGTCTATTATCGTCACCACGGCGGTTCAGTTTTTTGAATCCATCTATGGAAATAAGCGGGGGAAGCTGAGAAAAGTACACAATATGGCGGACAGTATTCTGATATTTGACGAAGCGCATCTGATGCCGCTGGAATATCTTCAGCCATGCCTGCGTGCAATCGCGTACATCACAAAGTATTTAAACAGCGAAGCCGTGTTCCTGACTGCGACGATGCCTGATTTCCCGAAGTTGCTCCGTCAGTATGCGTTGAAAAGCAGCAGAATTGTGGAGTTGATCGAGGACACTTCTGACTTTTCAAAGTTTCGGAAATGTACATATCAGGTTCTGGGAAAACAAAGCTCTGAAGCGATTCTGGAGAAGGCGATGAACGGTCCTTCTTCTTTGATTATCGTAAATAAAAAGGCTTCTGCAAGAAGGCTGTATAAAGCATGCAGCGGGAAAAAATATCATTTGTCTACCTACATGACTGCATATGACCGTGAAAGAAAGCTTCGGGAGATCATTGGAGAGTTGAAACAGCTGGAGAAGGATTATCCAGGGTATGTGGGAGTACCGGCTGACCGAAGAATTACGATTATATCTACGTCCCTGATTGAAGCAGGTGTGGATCTGGACTTGTTTGCTGTGTTTCGGGAGTTATCCGGCCTGGACAGTATTTTGCAGGCGGGAGGAAGGTGTAACCGGGAAGGCAGACGGAGCGAGGCAGAAGTATATGTATTTGAATTTGATGATGAAAATAAGACAAAGCAGGAAATAAAAAGTAATATTACTGCAGGCTTATTGGAAAAATATGAGGATATTTCATGTCCGCAGAGCATCAGAGAATACTATGACCGCCTGCTGTCTGTCAGCAAGGACTGCATAGAAATGCATACAATCACTCAAAAGTGCAGCGATTTTGCGGACATTCCCTTCGCAGAATATGCAAAGGAGTTTGAACTGATTGATTCTCGTACCGTTTCTCTGGTCATTCCGAGAGATGAGCAAAGCAGATCACTGATCGAGAGCCTGAAATATACGGGGGCGAGGGTTGGCGTTTCGCGAAAACTTCAGAAGTATGCATGTGCTATTTCACCCAGCGAACTGGATGAATTGCTCCGCCAGCATGTGGTCGATGATTTTGGGACGGGGATCCTGTGCCTTACAAACGAGGATTATTATAATAAAGAGACGGGAATTCAATTTGAAGCAAGGGATTATATTATAGGCTAGAGAGAGGAGGAAGGAGTATGAGCTATGGCTTCAAAATCATGATAGAAGGAGATTATGCATGCTTTACAAGACCGGAGCTCAAAGTAGAAAGAGTCAGCTATGATGTCCCTACGCCAGGAGCGTTGGAAGGAATGCTGAAAAGTGTATACTGGAAGCCGGCAATCCGATATGTGATTGATAAGATCATCGTATTTCATGAGATTGATTTTGCCAATATCCGAAGAAATGAAGTGAAGGACAAAGTCTTGTATAGCGCGGTAAAAAGCCAGATGAGCGGGAAGAGCGCGGATCCTTGTATTTACGTAGCAGAGAGCCGGAGCCAGAGGGCATCCATGGTATTAAAGAATGTAAAATACGGGGTAGAGTTTCATTTTGAACTGACGGGCCTGAAAAGTGGGGAGGAGGAGGATGCGGAAAACAAGCATTTCAATATCATCAAGCGAAGACTGGAAAAAGGACAGTGCTTCCGGACACCCTGTCTGGGCTGCAGTGAATTTCCCGTAAAGAGGATGGAACTGGTAGATCATTTTGATGAGAGCCTGATCAGCCGTGCCATCCTGGACAGGGGGGATGTGGATCTTGGATTTATGAGCTATAAGGTTGCTTTTGCTGACCAGGGTATCCCATTGAATCAGGATTGGGAGAATCCAAGGTTTTCAGATAAGGCTTCTACTATTTACTACAGACCGCATATGGTAAATGGCGTAATTGATGTGAGAAAATACAGGGAGGAGCTAAGATGCTGATTCAGGCGCTATGTGATTATTATGATATTCTGGCAAAGGACGAAGAGATTCTCCCCGATGGATACTCGAAGGTAAACATCCATTATCTTGTCTGTCTGACTGCGGAAGGGAAAATCGATCAGATCGTTGCTTATCAGGTAAAAGTGGTAAGTAAGTCAGCGAACGGGAAAATAAAAGAAAAATGGCTCCCGAAGGTGGAAGAAATGCCACAGCGGACAGAAAAGCCGGGCATTGACAGCAATATAATCGAACACAGGCCGCTGTACATTTTTGGACTGAATTTAGACAAAGGAACGCTGACACCCGATGACCGAACAGGCAAGGCGCGAAAGTCCCATGAGGCTTTTGTGACGGCAAATTTAGAGTTTTTGGAGGGAATAGACTCGCCTGTGGTAAACGCGTATCGGAATTTTCTGAAAACTTGGGAACCAGAAAAGGAAACGGAAAACAAACAGTTGTTGAGCCTGGAAAAGGATTATGGAAAATCCGGATTTGCTTTCTGCCTGACCGGATATCCGGACAAGCTGTTACATAAAGACACACAGGTGATACAGCGTTGGGAGCAGCTGTATTTTTCCGGATCATCAGACAAAGTGGTAGGATATGTGTCACAGTGTGCGGTTACAGGAGAAAAAGGGGAGATTGCGCGGATCCACAGTAAAATCAAAGGGGTCTACGGAGGACTGGCAACTGGCTCTGTGCTGATCGGGTTTAATAACCCATCTGAAAATTCTTACGGAAATGAGCAGTCTTACAACAGCAATATTTCACAGCAGGCTATGAAAAAATATACGGAGGCGTTGAATTATCTGCTGAGTGGCAATAAGCACAAGCTGTTGCTGGATGACGTGACGATTGTATTTTGGGCGTCGGATACCGGAGAAGTATGTGAAGATCTGTTTACGGCATTACTTTGCGGACAGTCTGATAAAATAACCGCAGAAAAGACAGAAGGAATGTTGAGAGCACTGTGGAAGGATGGAATGCAGGGTAATATCACTGTGGCAAGGCTGCAGTTTCCGGAACTGTTTGATCCGGATGTAGATTTTTTTATGTTGGGCTTAAAGCCAAATTCATCCAGGCTTTCTGTGAAATTCCTCTACAGGAAAAAATTTGCTGATATACTTTGGAATATAGCAAGATTTCAGAAGGATATGCAGATATCTGAGGAGATAAAGCCAGTTTCATTTTCGAGGCTCAAAGAGGAACTGCGTATTCCCAAGAGCACATCTGATAAGGTAAATCCGGCCTTGATGGCGAAGGTATTTGAAGCGGCAGTGTATGGAAAGCTGTTCCCGGTATCGTTGTTGGAGACAACCGTCCGGAGAGTGAAAACAGACCGGGATAAGGATATCAACAGAATAAGAGCAGGAATGATAAAGGCCTGCATCAACAGAAATAGTGGCAAGGAGGAGATCGGAGTGGCACTGGACAAGGAAAATAACGGACAAGCGTATTTATGTGGAAGATTGTTTGCCGTTTTAGAAAATCTGCAGAGAGAGGCGGCATCATCAAAGCTGAACAGGACGATTAAAGACGCGTATTTTGCATCAGCAGCTTCCAAACCGGCATTGGTTTTTCCGAAATTGATGAAACTGGCGCAGTATCATCTGAATAAGGTAAAGCGTCCTGTGTTTTACAACAAACTGTTGGGAGAGATCATGGATCAGCTCAATGGAGAATTCCCTGAGAGTCTGCTGCTTCAGGATCAAGGACGTTTTGTTATAGGATACTATCAGCAGTATCAGGATTTTTTTAGGAGCAGCGTGAAAACCGAAAATAAAGAAAATGAAACGGAGGACAAGTAAAATGGCAATTAAGAACAGGTATGATTTTGTGATGCTTTTTGATGTGGAAAACGGGAATCCAAACGGTGATCCGGATGCAGGAAATTCTCCCCGTGTAGATGCTGAAACGAACTATGGGTATATCACGGATGTATGTCTGAAAAGAAAAATCCGGAATTTTGTTGAACTTTATAAGGAAGGAGAAGAAGGCTATAACATTTTGATAAAGCCGGACCGCTATCTGAACGCGAAGTTCACAGAGGCGTATGATAAGGAAGGGCTGAAGACAGGAAATAAAGGAAAAAATGCAAATGATGTGCGGGTGGCGCGCGACTATATGTGCAGAAACTATTTTGATGTAAGAGCGTTTGGAGCGGTGATGTCGACAGGGGATGATCCGTGCGGTATTGTCAGAGGTCCCGTACAGATCAATTTCGCCAGAAGCCTTTCTCCGATCAGTATTCAGGACGTCTCTATTACGCGTCAGGCACGCACTACAGAGGCGAGAACAGAAACAGGAGAGACAGAAATGGGAAGAAAGAGTATTATTCCATATGCTCTTTACCGCGCGGAAGGGTATGTATCGGCAGCACTTGCAGATAAAGTAACTGGGCTGTCGGAAGAGGATCTGGAGCTCTTGTGGACTGCGATTATAAATATGTTTGAGAACGACCACAGTGCGGCAAGAGGAAAGATGTGCATGAGGAAGCTGTTTGTATTCAAACATGACAGCGCGCTGGGCAACAGCCCTTCTCATCTCTTGTTTGATAAAATTCAGGTAGAATTAAAAAATGCAGAAGAGCCTCCGCGCAGGTTTGAGGATTACCAGATCATTGTGGAATCAGAGATGCCTGAGGGCGTCACATTCATTGAAAAATTATGAGCATGGAAGTAGCGATTCGTTCGATTCAGCATTATATGTACTGTCCGCATCGTTGGGGCCTGCTGGAAATTGATAAAGCATGGGCGGAGAATGCGTTTGTAACAAAAGCGAATCTTATGCATGACCGTGTACACGATCCTGAAAGATCTTACGTATCAAAGGGGAAAAAGGTATATACATCCGTACCGGTGTATCATGATTTACCAGAATATAATCTGTATGGCGTTACAGACTGTCTTGAACTGACAAGAGATTCTATGGGTGTTTCCATAAACGGGAGCGCGGAAAAGTATCGTATTTGCATCGTAGAGTATAAGCCGACAAAACCGAAAGACAACAAATATCATGAAGAGGATCTTATGCAGGTTTTTGCACAAAAATTGTGTGTGGATTATGTGTTTGGAAGTGATTGCGAAGGCGTTCTATACTACGCGGATGTAAAAAAGCGAGTCGCGCTTCCATTGAAAGAGAATTTTGAAATGTGCGATCAGCAATTAAGACAATTGCTGAAGGAAATGCGCAGAAATCTGGAACAAGGTGTAATTCCGCCTATCAGAAAGGGACAGAAATGCAGCGGATGCTCCATGAAAGATTTGTGTATGCCGTCAATAAAGAAACCAAAAGACATCCTGGATGAAATCAGGAAGATTCAGGAGGCAGAAGAGTGCCTGTAGAATTGAATGAGGAATAGCAATGAGAAAGCTTTTAAATACAGTTTATATTACAAATGAATTGGCATACCTTACTCTAGACGGGGAAAACCTTGTATGTAAGATTGACGGAGAAATAAAGTTGAGAATTCCCTTTGAGAACATTGAAAATATTGTCTGCTTCAATTATGTGGGCTGTTCTCCTGCCCTGATGGGAAAATGTGTAGGAAAGACAATACCAATCAATTTTATTTCTCCACAGGGTAGATTTTTAGCAAAGGTTTGCGGGGAAACGAAAGGGAATGTTTTTCTGCGGGTAAGCCAGATCGATAAATTCAGAGAATGTGGGTTGGAACTTGCGATTCATACCATGGCTGCTAAGTTCAGTAATACACGACAGCTTATCCGGAGAACGCTTCATGATAATGCTGATCTGAGAAAAGATGAACAGATTAGTAAGGTTATGGAAGTTCTTAATTCCGGGATTGCTAAAGTGGCGGAAGCGGAAACAATAGAAGAAGTTATGGGTATAGAGGGAAACTGCGCACAAAATTATTTTTCGGTGTTTGATAAGCTGATTACAAATCAAAAGGTACCATTTTCTTTTGAATTTCGCACGAAAAGGCCCCCTCTTGATCCGGTAAATGCAGTATTGTCTTTTGTGTATACATTGCTGACCAGTGAGTATGCGGCGGCATTGGAAACGGTAGGCTTGGATAGCTATATCGGATTTTGCCATGCGCTGCGAAGCGGAAGAAGTTCGCTTGCTTGCGACTTGGTAGAAGAGGCTCGCTGCATTGCAGAGCGATTTGTAATTACTCTTTTGAATCTGCAAGTGATAGGTGAAAAAGATTTCGAAAAGCAGATATCAGGGGCTGTCTGGCTGAATGAAGAAGGACGAAAAAAGGTTTTGGCTCGCTGGCAGGAAAAAAAGCGGTCTGATATGGTACACCCGTACCTAAAGCAAAAAATACCGTTGGGGCTGCTTCCGTATGTGCAAAGCAATCTTCTTGCAAAATATGTAAGAGGAGAAATGGAAAGCTATCCGCCGTTTTTATTAAAGTAGGTGATCTCGTATGATGGTATTGATCAGTTATGATGTAAGTACAATGAGTGGTGCAGGAAAAACTCGTTTGCGCAGAGTTGCCAAGGAATGTCAAAATCATGCCCAGCGGGTTCAAAATTCGGTGTTTGAAGCGGATTTGGATTATTCATCATTTCTAAAGCTGAAAGACAGGCTGTGCAAATTGATAGATCCAAATGAAGACAGCTTACGCTTTTATTACCTGGGAAATAACTGGGAAAAGCGTATCGAGCACGTTGGAGCCAAAAAAACATATAATCCGGAAGGAGTGATTATTGTATAACCTTTTTGTAAAGTACGTGTAGACAACAGGAAGGATTAGAGAAGAAGTATACATAGACTGTTCGAAAAGAGAAATAGGCGAAGGGGTAGCAACTTGAAAAAGGCTGCAAGGTTCGCCTGAAAAAAGGGTAGTTTTTTGCTCAAAAGCGTATTGCTAAGAGCAAAATAAAGTCCGCTTCCGCGTATTTAGTGACCGTAATAGCGAAAAACACAAAATGTTGCGGTCACGTCCCGCGAGGGGCGTGTGAGTAGAAATGATCCGTCCGGTATATTCATACGTTTCGTCATAAGTCACGTCCCGCGAGGGGCGTGTGAGTAGAAATTGCTGCGGGCAGGTTTTGGAGTAACCGAAATTGGTCACGTCCCGCGAGGGGCGTGTGAGTAGAAATTCTAGGCATAAAATCATCTCCTTTCGGGTACAAGTCACGTCCCGCGAGGGGCGTGTGAGTAGAAATGCTTGAGGATTTATTGGGTATCCATCAGCGGACGTCACGTCCCGCGAGGGGCGTGTGAGTAGAAATGGTACCGGTACTGGAACCACGCCGCCCGTCTTTCGTCACGTCCCGCGAGGGGCGTGTGAGTAGAAATTGGAGCTGGATACAGATGTACAGATTTCGTATAATGTCACGTCCCGCGAGGGGCGTGT
>DKWE01000059.1:41516-41731 GCA_002491565.1 Lachnospiraceae bacterium UBA7160
CGAGGGGCGTGTGAGTAGAAATGACTATGAACAAATTGTACATTATTATGTAAGAGAAGTCACGTCCCGCGAGGGGCGTGTGAGTAGAAATTCAGCTCTTCCAGCTGTTCCCGGAGTTGGAAGAGTGTCACGTCCCGCGAGGGGCGTGTGAGTAGAAATGAAGAGACAATCCAGACAGTGCAGGAGTGCGGGGTCACGTCCCGCGAGGGGCGTGT
>DKWE01000059.1:42033-42177 GCA_002491565.1 Lachnospiraceae bacterium UBA7160
GAGGGGCGTGTGAGTAGAAATTTTATGCAAAACGCGGAAAAGACCGTGGCGCGTAGTCACGTCCCGCGAGGGGCGTGTGAGTAGAAATTATCATCCTCCGCAGCCACTTCCTGGCGTTTTTGTCACGTCCCGCGAGGGGCGTGT
>DKWE01000070.1:0-5043 GCA_002491565.1 Lachnospiraceae bacterium UBA7160
CGGACTGGCACAGATGTTTAAACAAGAGGAGGAAAAAGTTATGAAACACATCCGAAGAAGCAGGGCAGTCCTGTTCCCGATGCTCCTGGCGGCAGTCGCGGCATGCCCGATGGCGGTGCTTGCGGCTGAGGAAGAGGCAGCACCGCCTGCAATGTATGCAACCTTCTGGGCGCTGCTTCCGCCGATTGTGGCGATTGCACTGGCGCTGATCACGAAGGAGGTTTACAGCTCTCTGTTTATAGGAATTCTGGTAGGAGCTCTGCTCTTTTCCGGCTTCAATTTTGAGGGAACGGTAAACCATATCCTGAGCGGCGGCATTATCGCAGTGCTGTCAAACAGCTACAATGTTGGAATCCTGGTGTTCCTGGTGATACTCGGCGCACTGGTATGCCTGATGAACCGTGCCGGGGGAAGCGCGGCGTTCGGACGCTGGGCAAGCCAGCATATTAAGAGCAGAGTGGGGGCGGAGCTTGCAACGATTCTGCTCGGCGTGCTGATCTTTATCGATGACTATTTTAACTGTCTGACGGTGGGCAGCGTGATGCGCCCGATTACCGATAAGCACAATGTTTCCAGGGCAAAGCTGGCGTACCTGATCGACGCGACGGCGGCTCCGGTGTGCATCATCGCTCCGATTTCCTCGTGGGCTGCTGCGGTGAGCGGCTTCGTGGAGGGCGAGGACGGTATGTCTATTTTCGTGCGTGCGATTCCGTATAACTACTACGCACTGCTCACGGTTGTCATGATGGTCGGAATGGTTCTGCTGAAAATCGAATTTGGATCTATGGGCGTCCATGAGAGCAATGCGCTGAAGGGAGATCTCTTTACGACGGCTGCACGCCCGTACGCGAATGCGGAGCAAAAGGGAGGGGAAAATCCAAAAGGAAAAGTAATAGACCTTCTGATTCCGATTTTTTCTCTGGTTATCTGCTGTGTAATCGGCATGATCTATACCGGCGGCTTTTTCGAAGGAACAGACTTTGTGACTGCGTTTTCCAAGAGCGATGCGTCAGTCGGACTGGCAATCGGAAGCTCGTTTGCCCTGATTATTACGATCATTTTGTATCAGGTTCGCCGTGTGCTGTCCTTTAAGGAGTGCATGGAGTGTATCCCGGAGGGATTTAAAGCGATGGTTCCGGCGATTTTGATTCTGACATTTGCGTGGAGTCTGAAGGCGATGACGGACAGTCTCGGTGCGGCGGAGTTCGTGAAAGCAGTAGTAAAATCACAGGCGGGAAGTCTGATGAAGCTGCTTCCGGCAATTATCTTCCTGATTGGCTGCCTGCTTGCGTTTGCGACCGGTACGTCCTGGGGCACCTTCGGAATCCTGATCCCGATCGTTGTGGATGCATTTTCCAAGGACCCGACTCTGATGATCATCTCCATTTCCGCCTGCATGGCAGGTGCGGTGTGTGGGGACCACTGCTCTCCGATTTCCGATACGACGATCATGGCATCGGCGGGCGCGCAATGTGACCATGTCGATCATGTCTCCACACAGATTCCGTATGCAATGGTGGCGGCAGCCGTCTCGTTCGTCACGTATCTGGTCGCGGGCTTTGTGCAGAATGCGGTGATCTGCCTGCTGGTCGGCGTGGCGTTGATGGTGCTGGCGCTGGCTGTGATCAAGCTGTGCTTCTCAAATCTCAAAGAATAATCATTTTCGCATAGCTACAGTTCAGCCAATCATTGTCCGGAAAAGGATGGCCTGCAGAACCTGAGGACATCCTTCTCGATCGGGTTGCCTTGACTGTAACCGCATAACAAATCTGAACGGGAAGAAATACAATCTTGGCATTGTATTTCTTCCCATTTTCCTTTATACTGAAAAAAGTGTGGGCAGGCATTGTGCTGCCGGACAAGATACGTCTGCTATGCGGACATCACTATCAATGATGATTAAAGGAGATCCTATGGAAAACAGAACGATACAGGTGGCGATTCTTGGACTTGGAACGGTCGGATTCGGCACATACAAGGTACTCTGTGCACAGCGGGAGGAAATGCTTCCGAAGCTCGGTGTGCAGATTGAGGTAAAGAAGATTCTGGTGCGCAATGTGGCGAAGGCAGCGGCGAAGACCGGACATCCGGAGCTGATCACGAATGACTGGCAGGAAATCCTGCAGGATGATTCGATCGGAATTGTGATCGAGCTGATGGGAGGGATTGAGCCTGCACGGACCTATATTGAGGAGGCGCTGCGCGCAGGCAAGCATGTGGTGACTGCCAATAAGGATCTGATCGCTTCTGATCACGGCAGACTTCTGGATCTGGCGAAGGAGCACGGCTGTGACCTGATGTTTGAGGCAGCGGTGGCAGGCGCGATTCCGGTGATTGCGCCGCTGAAGCAGTCGCTTGCGGCGAACCATCTGTCAGAAGTGATGGGAATTGTCAACGGCACAACGAACTTTATTCTGACAAAAATGGCGCAGCAGGGCATGGAGTTTTCGGATGCGCTGGCGCTCGCGACGGAGCTTGGCTATGCGGAGGCGGATCCGACCGCAGACATTGAGGGACTGGATGCGGCGCGCAAGGTCGCGATTCTCGCCTCGATTGCGTTCAATTCCCGCGTTTCTGTTGAGCAGGTCGCGACAGAGGGCATTACGAAGATTACTGCAAATGATATCCGCTATGCGCATGAGATGGGCTGCTGCATCAAGCTGATCGGGATGGCCCACGGCGGGGATGCAGGCGTTGAGGCGTATGTTGCACCGATGCTGATTCCGTTGGATCACCCGCTTGCAGCAGTCAATGATTCCTATAATGCGGTATTTGTGCGCGGAGATGCGGTGGATAACGCGATGTTCCTTGGGCGCGGGGCGGGCGAGCTCCCGACTGCGAGCGCTGTGGTAGGCGATGTATTTGAGGTGGTCCGCAATGTCGTGCACGGCTGCTGCGGCAGGATCTCCTGTACATGCTATAAGCAGCTCCCGGTGGTTCCGATGGAGAATGTAAAGAGCCGCTATTTCCTGCGCGTGCGTGTGGAGGATAAGATTGGCGTGCTCGCAATGGTGGCGGATGTCTTTGCGCGGCACCAGGTCAGCGTAGAGCAGATCATCCAGAAGCAAAAGGACGGGGATTCTGTAGAAATCGTTGTGATAACGGAGCGCGTGCGCGGCGGTGATTTCCAGAAGGCTGTGCACTGCATTGAGGTAAAGCAGAATGTCCGTGCGGTAGAGTCGGTGATCCGGGTTTATGGGGATGCGGAGTAATAGATCGTCAGCAAAAAATAAAGCGGCTTGACATCGGAAACGAAAAAACTGGCCAGATGCTGATTTTTTCTGAAAGAGAAATAAAGAGAGAAATAGAAAATTTCCGGGCGATGGAGGATGACCGGATGGGAATACGAATGACAGGAATTGATCACACGCAGGCGGGGCTTGACGTAAGAAGTGTGTTTTCCTATACAAAAAAGAAAATGGCGGAGGCGCTGGAACAGATTCGCGGCATGGAGGGGGTCCTGGGCTGTGTCCTGCTGTCTACGTGCAACCGGATGGAGCTTTGGGTCAGCACCGGGGAGACGTTTGACCAGCCGCTTCCGGAGCTGCTCTGTGCGCTGCGCGGTGTTGACCCGGCACAGTATTGCGGTTATTTTACCAGCCGCAGGGAGCAGGACGCGGTGCGGCATCTGTTCTATCTTGCGGGCGGGCTAGAGTCACAGATTCTCGGGGAGGATCAGATTGTGACACAGGTTGGTGAAGCGCTTGCATTTGCGCGGGAACAGTATGCGGCAGACGGCGTGCTGGAGACGTTGTTCCGGATGGCAGTGACGGCGGCCAAGAAGGTGAAGACAGAGCATGTCCTGTCTCCGGCAGACTGCTCTGTGGTCCATGCGTCGCTGGACGCACTGAAGAGAGAAGGGCGGAGCTTTGCAGGAAAGAAATGCCTGGTAATTGGAAATGGCGTAATGGGAAAACTGGCGGCGACGACCCTCACCGGGGAGGGCGCCGATGTGACTGTGACAGTGCGCCAATACAGGAGCGGGGTGGTAGAAATACCGCGCGGTTGTCAGCGTATTGACTATGGACAGCGCATGAGTCTTTTTGGGCAGTGTGATTACGTGCTGAGCGCGACGGTCAGCCCGAACTATACCTTGACGAAGGAACTGGTGGAGCAGCATCTGGAGCATCCGGTGGTGCTGATTGATCTGGCTGTGCCGCGTGATTTTGAACCGGCAGTCCGGGAAGTGCCTGGCGTCACTTTGTACGATATGGACAGTTTTCGTGAGGGCGCGGCGAGCGAGAAGCAGAAGGCGTCGATTGCGGAGGCGAGGCATCTGCTGGATGCGCAGATGGAGACGTTTTTAGACTGGTACGAGGGTAGGGACGCGGCAGCGCGTATTCTGCGGCTCCGGGAGCAGGCTGCAGCGGATGTTGAAGTGCGGCTGGATAAAAAGCTGCGTCATCTTCCACTCAGCGAGTGTGAGCGGGCGCAGCTTCGTGCCGATATCCTGCAGGCTTCGCAGAAAGCGGTCGGGCGGATGCTGTTCGAGCTGCGCGGAAAGGTAGAGGAGAGCAGTTTTCTGGCATGTCTGGATGGGCTGGAGCAGATCTACGGGACAGCGGATGACGGGCAGAGGCAGTTCCCTGGGATAGCCAGGAATGCGCAGACCAGGCAAACAGAGGATGCAGCATATAATATGGGGATCCGGAAGGAGGTGCCGCGGGCATGAGCGAGGCAGGAAAGATTGTGATTGGGAGCAGGGAAAGCCGGCTTGCAGTAATTCAGTCGGAGAAGGTCCGCTCCTGGCTTGTGGAGCATGTACCGGAACTTGAGGTATCGATTCGGACGATGAAGACCTCAGGTGATCGGATCCTGGACCGGGCGCTGGAGCAGGTCGGAGGCAAGGGGCTGTTTGTGAAGGAGCTGGACCGGGCATTGCAGGAACATCAGACAGACTTGTCGGTACACAGTCTGAAAGATGTACCGGTAGAGCTGCCGGAGGACCTGCCGCTTGTGGCGTTTTCCGCGCGGGAGGACCCGCGTGACGCGCTGGTGCTTCCGCAGGGCTGTGGAAAGCTGGACTTTTCCAAGCCGATCGGG
>DKWE01000070.1:5355-36648 GCA_002491565.1 Lachnospiraceae bacterium UBA7160
ACTTTCCCAAGCCGATCGGGTGTGCAAGCCGGCGGCGAATACTCCAGCTTGCGAAGCTGTATCCGCAGGCAAAGTTTGCCGTGATCCGGGGAAATGTGCAGACGAGGCTCCGAAGACTCGACGAGGGAGAATTTTCCGCAACAATTCTGGCGGCGGCCGGACTGAAACGGCTGGGACTGGAAGGCCGGATCAGCCGCTTTTTTTCGGTGGAAGAGATGATTCCGGCGGCCGGGCAGGGGATTCTGGCGGTGCAGGGCCGGGCAGGGGAGGATTATTCCTGGCTGGCAGGATACGATAATCCGGATTCCCGGATTTGTGCCAGAGCGGAGCGTGCATTTGTGCGCGGACTTGGAGGTGGCTGCAGCGAACCGATTGCCGCATACGCAAAGGTGGAGAAGAATGGACGGCTCCGGCTGTATGGCTTCTACCAGAATCCGGAGACCGGACAGACATTCTCCGGACAGCAGACGGGACACATCTCGCAGCCAGAGCGGCTTGGGGAGCAGCTGGCAAGGAAGGCGAAATATCACACCGGCGCAGTCGGGAAGGTCTGGCTGGTCGGTGCAGGGCCGTCGGATCCGGGGCTTCTGACGCTGAAAGGCCGGGAGGTACTGCAGGACGCGGAGGTTGTTGTCTATGACGCACTGGCAGGCGACGCAATTCTTGCGATGATTCCGGATACAGCGGAGGCGATCAATGTCGGCAAGCGTTCCAGCCATCACACGATGCGGCAGGAGCAGATCAGCGCGCTTCTGGCGCAGAAAGCGAAGGAAGGGAAGCGTGTTGTGCGCTTAAAGGGCGGAGACCCGTTTCTGTTTGGACGCGGCGGTGAGGAGCTTGAGGTGCTTGCGAAGGAAGGGATTCCTTTTGAGGTTGTGCCTGGTGTGACCTCGGCGATTGCGGTTCCTGCTTATCAGGGGATCCCGGTGACGCACCGCGATTATTGCTCCTCCGTACATATCATCACCGGTCATAAGCGGGAAGGGGAGTCCCTGGATATTGATTTTGAGGCGCTGGTTCGGACAAAGGGGACACTGGTCTTCCTGATGGGTGTTTCTTCCCTCCGCCTGATCTGTGCGGGCCTGCTTGCTGCCGGGATGCGGGCGGATATGCCTGCTGCTCTGCTGGCCCGCGGGACAACGGCCGCGCAGGAGCGGATCGTAGCGACGATCTCGACGCTTCCGCAGGAGGTGGAGGCACATGGAGCCGTCACGCCGGCGATTATTGTGGTTGGAGAGGTCTGCCGTCTTGCGGAACAGTTTTCCTGGACGGAGCAGTTGCCGCTTTGGGGTGTCCGTGTGGTGGTGACACGCCCGAGGGAGCTGGCCGGGACGGCCGCAGAGCGGCTCCGGAAGCTGGGTGCGGAGGTGCTGGAGCTTCCTGCCATCCGCACGGAGGCGCGCGCAGACAGCAGAGAATTGGAGCGGGCGCTGGAGGAACTCGGAAAATATCAGTGGATTGTGTTTACAAGTCCGACCGGGGTGCGGATCTTTTTTGAGGAGCTTGCCAAGAAAAAGAAGGATGTGCGCTGCCTTGGCAGGGCGAAATTCGCGGTGATCGGATCAGGTTCCGCAAAGGAGCTGGAAAAGCATGGAATCTATGCAGATCTGATGCCGGAGGTCTACGATGGAGCGCATCTGGGTGCGGCACTGGCGGAATCGTGCAGGCGCAGGCTCGCGGAGCAGGGGGCAGAAGGCGGAAAGCCTTGTCTGCGGGTCCTGATTCCCCGCGCGGCAGAGGGAAACCGGGAGCTGACCGATGCGTTAGCCGCGGTAGAAGGACTTGCAGCAGATGATATTCCGTTATATGATACAAGGTATGGGGTTCCGGCATCGCTGAAGGAGGTTCTGGCAGCGCGCGGGGAGCTGACAGGCGGGAATACCTATGTGATGTTTACGAGTGCATCCACCGTCAAAGGGTTTGCCGCGGCGGTGCAGGGATTTGATCTGTCTGCGGTGCGGGCAGTCTGCATTGGCCGTCAGACCAGAGCCGCAGCGGACGCGCTCGGCATGAAAACCTGGATGGCGGAGCAGGCAACGATTGAGCGTATGATTGAGAAGCTGACCGAAATCGTCCGGAAGCAGCGGGGCTGAAAGACTAAAAATATGAAGTGAACCCTGAGATATAAAAGGAGAGGTGCAGGAAAATGGATATGACAATCAGGCCGAGACGGCTGCGCAGAGGAGAACTGCTTCGAACTATGGTGCGGGAGACGCGGATGAATCCGTCCTCACTGATTTATCCGATGTTTGTAAAGGAAGGGACGAACCTGGCAGATGAGATTCCAACGATGCCAGGGCAGTACCGCTACAGTGTGGATCGTGTCGGTGAGAAGCTGGATGCGCTGCTGGATGCCGGCGTGCGGTCTGTGATGCTGTTCGGGATACCGGATCACAAGGATGAAGTCGGGAGCAGTGCATGGGATCCGGACGGGATCATTCAGAGAGCGCTTCGGAAAATCAAAGAAGACTACCGGGAGGAGCTGTATCTGATTACGGACGTCTGCATGTGCGAATACACGTCGCATGGACATTGTGGGATGCTCTGCGGCCATGAGGTGGATAATGATAAGACGCTGGAGCTGCTGTCGAGGACGGCACTTTCCCATGTGCAGGCGGGGGCGGATATGGTAGCGCCGTCCGATATGATGGATGGGCGTGTCCGTGCGATCCGGACAACACTGGATCAAAATGGTTACACGATGACGCCGATTCTGTCGTATGCGGTCAAATATGCGTCCGGCTTTTACGGCCCGTTCCGGGATGCGGCAGGTTCTGCTCCGGCTTTTGGGGACCGGAAGGGGTATCAGATGGATTACCATAACAGCCGGGAGGGCATCAAGGAAGCGCTGCTCGATGTGGAGGAGGGCGCGGATATCGTGATGGTGAAGCCGGCGATGTCGTACCTGGATCTGGTGACGAAGGTAAAAGAGGCCGTGAAGGTGCCGGTAGCCGCCTACAGTGTGAGCGGAGAGTATGCGATGATCAAGGCAGGAGCGGCGCTCGGTTACATCGAGGAGGAAAAGATTATCTGCGAGACGGCGGTATCTGCATACCGTGCAGGCTGCGATTTATATCTGACGTATTATGCGCCGGAGATCGCGCGGTTTATGCGGGAGGGCCGGATCGGATAATAAAAATCAGAAAAGGAAATACAGAGATACGAAATGAGGAATGGAAATGACCAGATCAGAGGAATTGTTTGAGCGGGCGTGCAGGGTAATCCCGGGCGGTGTGAACAGTCCGGTGCGCGCGTTTGGCTCGGTGGGAGAGACGCCGCGGTTCATCGCGTCTGCGGAGGGCTCCCATATGACAGATGCAGACGGAAAGACTTATGTTGATTTTATCAGTTCGTGGGGGCCGATGATTCTCGGGCACAATCACCCGGCGGTGCGCGAGGCGGTGGTGCGCGCATGTGAGAGAGGACTGAGCTATGGAGCGGCCACCGAGTGTGAAGTGGAAATGGCAGAGCTGATCTGCTCCTCAGTGCGGAACATCGAGCTGGTGCGCATGGTGAATTCCGGCACGGAGGCTGTGATGAGCGCGATTCGCACCGCGCGCGGCTATACAGGGCGGGACAAAATCGTGAAATTCATGGGCTGCTATCACGGGCATTCGGATGCGCTGCTTGTGCAGGCAGGCTCCGGCGTCATGACGGCCGGGATTCCGGACAGCGCGGGCGTTCCGGCAGGCTGTACGAAGGATACGCTGTCTGCAATCTATAATGACTTGTCTTCGGTGGAGGCACTGTTTGCACAGTTTCCGGAGGAAATCGCGGCAGTTGTTGTAGAGCCGGTCGCTGCAAACATGGGTGTAGTGCCGCCGGCGCCGGGCTTTTTGGAGGGGTTGCGCAGTCTCTGCACGCGGCATGGCGCGGTGCTGATCTTTGACGAGGTGATCACCGGCTTCCGGCTTGGCTTCGAGGGAGCGCAGGGGTATTTTGGTATCGATGCAGATCTTGTGACCTACGGAAAAATTATCGGGGCAGGCATGCCGGTTGGCGCGTACGGCGGCAAACGGGAGATTATGTCGAAGGTAGCGCCTGTCGGACCGGTCTATCAGGCGGGGACCTTAAGCGGAAACCCGGTCGCGATGCAGGCCGGGCTTGCACAGCTTTCGATCCTGAAAAACCACCCGGAGCTCTATACGGAACTGGAAGAAAAAGCAAACTGGTTCTTTGAGGCGCTTTCCCATGTGGCAGCAAAAGCGGGCCAGGGCTACCACATGAATCATATTTCCTCCCTCGGCTGTCTGTATTTTACGAAGAGACCTGTGGTGGACTATGCATCAGCGAAGACGGCGGATACGGAGGCGTTCGCTGACTGGTTCCGGTATATGCTGAACCGGGGCTTCTATTTCGGGCCGTCGCAGTTTGAGGCGATGTTCCTGTCTGCAGCGCACACAAAGGAAGAACTTCAGTCTGTGGTGGATGGCGCCGAGGAATACTTTTGCAGGGAAAACATGCATCAGAGGGGAAGCCTGGTATGATGCATCTTGTGACGGGAGGCAGCGGGAGCGGAAAATCCGATTATGCGGAGCGGCTCGTGCTGGACCTGGGGGAGCGGCGCCGCATTTATATTGCGACGATGATCCCGTATGGCGAGGAAGGAAAGGCGCGGGTCAGGCGGCACCGCGCAATGCGCAGCAAGAAGCAGTTTGAGACGGTCGAATGCTATACGAATCTGGCACAGCTTCTGATCCCGCCGGATTGCTCGGTTCTGCTGGAGTGCGTCTCAAACGTGACTGCGAATGAGATGTATGATCCGTCCGGAGCCGGGGCTGCGGGGACGGTTGCTGCGGTGGTTGATGGTATTCGGAGCCTGCACCGGCAGGCAGAGAATCTGATTGTGGTGACAAATGAAATTTTTTCGGATGGCATTCCCTATGATGCGTCAACGATGCAGTATATGGAATACCTCGGAGAGATCAACCAGCAGCTCGCGAGAGAGGCGGACTTTGTCACGGAGGTCGTCTATGGGATTCCGCTTCCGGTCAAGGGAACGCCTCGATAGGAACCCGCGCGTCCATAATCTGGTAATAATTTCGGAATTTTGGACTCTGCCCCATCAGGTATCACAGATACTGCATATACCTGGACTCGCTGCGGTTCGGATAGTCAGGGAGGACCGGATACCTATAGTAAGAAAGGAGGACCGGAATGATAAAACGGCTGGCGAACAGCTTCGGCATTGCATTTTCGATGTATTCGCGCATCCCGATGCCGCGCTGTGACTGGACGGATGAAAATATGAAATATGTGATGTGCTTTTTTCCGTGGGTTGGCGCGGTAATCGGAGCGCTTGGCTTTGGATGGTACATGCTTGCCTGGCAGCTCGGGGTTGCCCGGCCGCTGCGCGTGATTGTCCAGATGCTGATTCCGGTGCTGGTTTCCGGCGGAATCCATCTGGACGGGATGCTGGACACAGCGGATGCCTTGAGCTCATGGAGGCCGATGGAGCGCCGGATCGAGAT
This sequence comes from Lachnospiraceae bacterium UBA7160, assembly GCA_002491565.1. Taxonomy (GTDB): domain Bacteria; phylum Bacillota; class Clostridia; order Lachnospirales; family Lachnospiraceae; genus Choladousia. The sequence goes on from DKWE01000070.1 coordinate 10,827, forward strand.
TCTGAAGGATTCCCATGCCGGAGCATTTGCGATCATCACCTGCGCGGTCTACTTCCTGCTGCTGTATGGCGTGACGGACAGTGTCGGGGAGGAAATGCTTCCAGTATATGCAGCGGTGTTCGCGGTTTCTCGTTGTCTGAGCGGCCTCTCCGTTGTCTCCTTTCCGAAGATGAAGAAGGAAGGAACTGTATCGGAGTTTTCGAAAAAGGCGGAGACGAAGCGGATCCGGATCGTGCTCGCGGGTTATCTTGCGCTGCTGTGTATCTGGATGCTCTGGAAGAATCCGCGGTATGGCGCGGCGGCAATCGCAGGGGCAGGTTTGATGTTCTTGTACTATTACCGGATGTCGCGGAAAAACTTCGGCGGGATCAACGGCGACCTTGCGGGCTGGTTCGTCTCGTGGTGCGAGCTTGTGATGCCGCTTGCGATCGTTCTTGTGAGCTGGTTCTGACCGTGTATTGTGTATAGAGGGAAGGATTTGCCTGTTCGGATTACTGGTACAGAAGTGCGGACAAAGAAGCAGGTGATGCAGACTTATCGGCTAAGGCTGAATATGCAGGCAAAAACGAATGTGCAGGCAGGATTACGGGGAAGGGACGGAAACAATGAAACTTGTAATAGGCGGGGCGTTTCAGGGAAAGCTGGCGTACGCAAAGGAACGCTATGACGTTTCGGAGGGCTGGATCGACGGAAGAGACTGTGCCTTTCGGGAGCTTGAGACGTGCCGGGGGATTTTTCATTTTCATGAGTATGTGCGCAGGCTGGCGGCGCTAAGCGGCATGGCAGAGGAGCAGGAAGCAGGGCAGAATGGCATGGAGGCAGAGCGGGAGCGGCTGCATGAGCTTCCGATGGCATTGTTTTGGAAGAATGCTGAGGGACAGACAGATGCCCGTCCAGGCGACGCGGGAGATGCAGCAGCTGTGTACAGTGCAAAACGAGCAGGAGAAGCAGCGGGTGTAAATATTGTGAAGTGCGCAGGAGAGGCATCAGGTGCAAGTATTGCGAAGTGTGCAGGAGAAACATTGGATGAGTGCGGCGATGACCGTGTGGGTATGCCAGATGCGTGCAGTGCGCTGGATGCGTGTGCGCAGAGGTTTGCAGCCTGGCTGTCTGAAAAAAATCCGGACGTTGTGATTGTGACGAATGAGCTGGGGTACGGCATTGTTCCGATTGACCGGTTCGACCGGGAGTATCGGGAGCTGGACGGGCGGATCTGTACCTGTCTTGCAGCGCGTGCGCAGGAGGTTGTGCGTGTGGTCTGCGGGATGGGTGTGGTGATAAAGACTGCGGCTTGCGATCCTCAGTGACGGTGTGCCAACCGTTCGACTTGCATATGAGAATTTGTATGTCTGCCAGGGCGGTACCACACTCCTGTGTAGTCATAGATGGAACTGTGAAATTAAAGCAGGCAGACGATATCTTCTGCAGAGAAGAATCCGGGGAGAAGGTTTCCATTGATGGCGGTGAGGGTGTGAAAGGCTGTGGTGTGAATCAGAAAAGAATTGGGAAGGAACAGGCGATGTATTTTCCATTTTTTGTAGACCTGACGCAAAAGCAGGTGCTGGTCGTTGGGGCGGGGACAATCGCCGCGCGGCGCATCCGGACACTGGCGGAATTTGCGGGACAGATCCGTGTCTGTGCTCCGGAGATTTCAGCGTCTGTCCGGGAACTTTCGGAATCGTATTCCATCGTGCTGCTGGAGAAGGGCTTTGCGGAGACTGATCTCGACGGGGCAGATCTGGTGCTTGCGGCAACGGACGACCGGGAGCTGAACCATCGGATTGCAAGGCTGTGCCGTACCCGCGGGATTCCGGTCAATGACTGCAGTGAAAAGGAATTGTGCGACTTTTATTTTCCGTCCATTGTGCAAAAAGACGGGATCGTCATCGGCATCGGCGCATCCGGGCAGGACCACGGGCTGGTGAAACGGACGCGGATAGAACTGGAGGAATTTTTTAGAACATGAGTTACTGGGTGGGTTCTTTATTTGCGGTTATAATCGGATTCGCACTGGATCTGCTCCTTGGAGATCCCAACACGGCGTGGCATCCGATCTGCCTGATCGGGCGGTTGATTGCCGGAACAGAAAAAGTGATGCGCCGCCTCTTTCCGAAAACAGCAGGCGGTGCGAGGGCGGCGGGCTGTCTGTGTGCATTGATCGTCGTTGCGGTGTCCACGGCAATTCCAGCCGGGATCGTATGGGTTGCGTATACGGTTTCATTTTGGCTTGGCATTGCGGTTGAGGCAGTTCTGTGCTTTTTCACACTGGCGGCAAAGACGCTGAAAAAGGAGAGCAGCAATGTCGGGCGGGCGCTTCAGGAAGAAGGGCTTGTCGCCGGACGTCAGGCCGTTTCACGGATCGTCGGCCGGGACACGCAGAATCTGACAGAGACGGGAGTCGTGAAAGCGGCGGTTGAGACGGTCGCGGAGAATTATTCAGATGGCATAGCGGCTCCGCTGTTCTATCTGGTGATTGGCGGCGCTGCGGGAGGCTTTTTGTACAAAAGCATCAATACGATGGATTCAATGCTCGGTTATAAAAATGAGAAATATCTGAATTTTGGGTGGTTTCCAGCACATCTGGATGATGTGGCAAATTATATCCCGGCGCGGCTTGCGGCCTTGCTGTTGATTGTGTCCGCGGGGCTTTGCGGACAGGATATGGGAATGGCGTGGAAGATCTTCCGGCGCGACCGTTACAAGCACGCGAGTCCAAACTCTGCGCAGACGGAGGCAGCCGCGGCGGGAGCCTTGCATGTGCAGCTGGCCGGGGATGCCTGGTACTTTGGAAAGCTGCACAAGAAGCCGTTCATCGGCGATGATCTTCGCCCGATTGAGATCGCGGATATCGCCCGGATCAATCAGATGATGTATGCGGCTGCAGTGCTTGCACTCGTAGTGTTTGGGACGGTAAAGCTTGCGCTGCTGGCAGTGGGCGGATGCTTATGTGTGTAACCTGGATTTGATATTATGAGATTGGAGCAAAGACAGAAGTATGGAGCAGACACATCAGCACGGCGGAAATATCTACCGGTATGGAAAGGTGCAGGATTTTTCCGCTAATATAAATTTCCGGGGCATGCCGGAACGGGTCCGGGAGGCGGCACTCGCGGCGGTGGATGCGTCGGTGCATTATCCGGAGCCGGATTGTGGTCGGGTCAGACGGGCGCTTGCCAAAAGGGAACAGGTGCCGGCAGAGACCATCCTCTGCGGCAACGGTGCGGCTGAGCTGCTGTTTGCACTGGCGCAGGCGCTGCGCCCGCGCGTGGCGGTGCTGGCGCAGCCTTGCTTTTTTGAATACGAGCAGGCATTGGCAGCGGTCGGGTGCAGGCTGCTTCATCGGATGCTGCGGCCGGAGCGGGGGTTCGTGCTGGAAGAATCCTTTGCAGAGCAGATACCGAAGGAGGCTGACCTGGTCGTGCTTGGCAATCCGAATAATCCGACCGGGAAGTTGATCGAGACGCCGGTCTTGCAGCGGATTCTGGAGCGGTGTGAACAGATCGGCTGTCTGCTGCTGGTGGATGAGAGCTTTTTTGATTTTTTGATCCCACAGGACTGTGTGCGGACGATCGAGCTTGCCGGGCCGGCTGCAAGGAGTTCTCGTCTTTTTGTACTGAAATCCTTTACGAAAATGTATGCGATGCCCGGTTTGCGTTTTGGCTATGGAATCTGCGGTGATACTGCGCTGCTTGCGCGGATGCGTGCGTTCCTGCAGCCGTGGAATGTATCCGTTCCGGCTCAGATGGCGGCGGAGGCGGCGGCGAAAGAGACAGCGTATGCCAGGGAGACAGCCGAGCAGATTGCGCAGCTCAGGCTGGATATGGCAGAAAGGCTTGCTGAACTGGGGCTTCCTGTGTTGGAGTCGTGTACCAATTATCTGCTGTTTTCCGGACCGGAGGGACTGGATGTATCCTGCCGGAAACAGGGCTATCTGATCCGGAATTGCGGTAATTTCCGCGGATTGGACGGAATGGGAGCGGGGAAGCTGGAAGCAGATGCAGGACCTCTTCCAGATACGGCTGCTGTAGAGCAGCACTATTACCGGGTCTGTGTCAGAAGCAGCGGAGAAAATGAAGCGCTGCTGCGGGTGCTGGCAGAGATCTTATGCATGAACCATGATGCAGAGGAAAGCGCTGACCGTGACCGCAGGTAAGAATCGTGCTGCAGATGCAGGAGCTTCACGCAGTGTTCGCAGGGAGGAAGAAACTATGGCGAAAGCAATCATGATACAGGGAACGATGTCAAATGCCGGGAAGAGCGTGATCGCTGCGGGATTGTGCCGGATCTTTCATCAGGACGGCTACCGCGTCGCTCCCTTTAAGTCCCAGAATATGGCGCTCAATTCCTTTATTACGAAGGAAGGGCTGGAGATGGGGCGGGCTCAGGTTATGCAGGCTGAGGCAGCGGGTGTCGAGCCGACGGTTGCGATGAATCCAATTCTGCTCAAGCCGACGAATGAGATTGGTTCCCAGGTAATTGTCAATGGCGAGGTGCTCGGTACGATGAATGCCAGAGACTATTTTAAGCGGAAGCGCGACTTGATTCCGGATATTAGAAAGGCGTACCATTCTCTGGAGGAGCAGTATGATATTATTGTGATTGAAGGCGCGGGAAGTCCGGCAGAGATCAATCTGAAGCAGGATGATATTGTCAATATGGGAATGGCGAAGCTGGCAGATGCGCCGGTGCTGCTGGTCGGGGATATTGACCGTGGGGGCGTCTTTGCACAGCTTTACGGGACAGTTGCGCTGCTGGAGGAAGAAGAACGTGCACGGATTAAGGGATTGATCATCAACAAATTCCGCGGGGACAAGACGATACTGGATCCCGGTGTGGAGATGCTTGAGGAGCTGACCGGGATTCCGGTGGTCGGAGTAGCTCCGTACCTGCAGGTCAGTCTGGAGGATGAGGACAGTCTGAGTGAACGGCTGGACGGAGTGCAGTCAATTGGGCTGATTGACATTGCCGTGATCCGTCTGCCGCGCATCTCGAACTTTACTGATTTCAATGTATTTGAGAGCATCGATGGCGTGACGGTGCGCTATGTGAAGACACCGCAGGAACTCGGACATCCGGATGTGATCATTCTGCCTGGCACAAAAAATACGATGCGCGACCTGCTCTGGATGCGCCAGAATGGGCTGGAAGCACTGATCCTGAAAGCGCAGCGGGCAGGAACTGCGGTGTTCGGCATCTGCGGCGGATATCAGATGCTGGGAAGATCAATTTCGGATCCGGACGGAGTCGAGGAGGGCGGGGAAGTCCGCGGCATGGGATTGCTCGATACCAGGACTGTTTTTGAGGCAGAGAAAGCGCGGACGCGTGTGACAGGCAGGATTATCGCAGCGGAGGTTTCAAGTAACGACTGCAGACCGGGAGAGCGGGAATCTCTTGCCACAGCACTCGCCGGCCTTTCGGTGACGGGCTATGAGATTCACATGGGGAGGACCACACTTGGACCGGAAGCCCGTCCGTTTACAGAAATCGAGGATACGATCACAGGTGCGCGCTGGCAGGAGGGTGCGTGGCATGGCAATATCTGTGGCACCTATGTGCATGGAATTTTTGACAGCGAGGAAGTGGCAGCCGGCCTTGTCCATGCGCTCGCACGGGTTAAGGGCGTCGAGGAGCAGCTTGGCAGCGCGGTGGATTTCGCAGCTTTCAAAGAGACACAGTATGACCTGCTGGCTGCAGGGCTGCGCGAGCACCTGGATATGAAGCGGATTTATGAGATCCTTGGCTGTGAGATGTGACACTGAGGTGTTAATTTGTTCAATTGACGGTATTTGAAGACATTATTCACTCTTAGATGCCTCGGGATGGCTCTAAAAGGTGTGATATCGTCGACGGATGACGACGCAGCAGATGAAGGAACGGTCAACATATGAGCATGTCAGCAGGGGCATTATGAGCAGGAATTGGCTAACGAAAGGAAGATGCCTGCTGAAGTGGAATGTTTTTGACAGGAAGGGGAAGAACATCATGGATTTAAATCAGATTGAGCGTCTTGGCCCGATGGAAATTGAGAAGAGGAGCTTTGAGATTATCACAGAGGAAGCAGGGGATGCGATTCCAGAGGATGAGCGCGCGATGATTATCAAGCGCGTGATACACACCTCCGCTGATTTTGATTACATAAAAAATCTGTGCTTTTCAGAGCATGTCGTTCCGATTGCGCAGGAAGCGCTTGCAAAGGGCGCATGGATTGTGACAGACACGAAGATGGCGTTCTCCGGGATCAATAAAAAGAGCCTGAAGGCGGCGGGCGGCGAAGCATTTTGCTTTATTTCTGATGAAGATGTGGCAGAGGAAGCCAGACGGCTCGGCGTGACACGGGCGTCTGTCTGTGTGGATAAGGCGGCGCGGCTTGGACATCCCCTGATATACGTGGTGGGGAATGCGCCGACAGCGCTGATCCGCCTGTATGAAAAAATCATGGAGGGCAGCTTCCGGCCGGAGCTGGTGATCGGAGTGCCGGTCGGATTTGTCAATGTCGTACAGTCCAAAGAGCTGATTATGCAGACAGATATCCCGTACATTGTAGCACGCGGGCGCAAGGGCGGAAGCAACGTTGCGGCTGCGATCTGCAATGCACTTTTGTATCAGCTGGACGGCAGCAGGGACAAAAGATAGAAGCACAGGGGTGCCAGAGGTCAGGCAGCCTGGGATGCTTCTGCAAGAATGATAGGAAATGGAGTCAACGATGGAGCTTTACTTGATACGCCATGGGGCAACGGCAGGGAATCTGGAGAAGCGGTATGTCGGCGCGACAGACGAATCGCTGGTCCGGGAGGCGGTTTCTCAATTGAAAAAAGACCGCAGGCGTTATCCTGTTCCGCAGTCTGTGCTTGCGAGTCCGATGAAACGGTGCCAGGAGACTGCCGCTCTTCTGTTTCCTGGAATGGAAATACGGACGGTGGAAGGACTGCGCGAATGTAATTTTGGGGCCTTTGAGTACCGGAATTATCAGGAATTGAATGGCGATGAGACGTATCAGCGCTGGATCGACAGCGGCGGAACGCTGCCATTTCCAGGTGGTGAGAGTCAGAAGCGCTTTCAGGAACGCAGCTGTACAGCGTTCCTGGATAGTCTTGTGCAGTTGAGCAAGGAGGGCTGTGCGTCAGCAGCGTATGTAGTTCACGGCGGGACAATTATGTCGGTCATGGAGCGGTTCTGTACGGTATCGAAAACGTATTTTGACTGGCAGACAGGCAATGGAACAGGGTATGTGCTGCAGCTTTCGGATGAGGATGCGGAGCGTCTGGAGCAGATGCGGGATGTCCCGGCGCGCTTTCTTTTGCATGTGGAAGAACTGCCGCTGCCTCCTGAACGGGTACATGCTTCCGGGATCGAGGAAGTCTGCGTGATACAGAAAAATAAGCGGCTGCAATGCGGGTATACGACAGGGAGCTGTGCGGCAGCAGCGGCGCGCGCGGCGGCGGAAATGCTGTTTACACATCGCCCCTGCCGGGAGGTCCGATTGCTCACGCCAAAGGGAATTGCACTTTCTCTGGAAACGGAGTTCCCGAAATGTTCCGCGCGTCAGGCTTCCTGCGCTGTGCGAAAGTTCGCAGGAGATGACCCGGATGCGACCGATGGCCTGCTGGTATTCGCGGAGGCAGAGCTGGCAGAGGATTATGGCAGCTTCGCGAAGGAGAAACAGGGGCAGATTTCTGGTGAATTAACAAAGCAGAAATATGAGCTGGAATCCAGTGAGTTGGCGGGAGAAAAGCATGAACAAGTTCTCTGCGAGTTGACAGAGAAGAAACAGAAACAGGCTTCCGGTGAACTGGGAGCGGCAAAACAAGAGCAGGACTCCTGCAGTTTAACGAAAGCAGATGGTGCCGGTGACAGAGAGGAATCAGCGGTGCAGGTCCTCATAGACGGCGGTGTCGGCGTCGGCCGTGTGACGCGCCCGGGCCTGGAGCAGCCGGTCGGAGCGGCGGCGATTAACCGCGTTCCGCGCGAGATGATTACCCAGAATGTCCGGGAGGTCTGCGCCGCGCACGGATATGCAGGCGCGGTCCGTGTGACGATTTCCGTGCAGGGCGGGGCAGAGGCCGCGAAGCATACTTTCAATCCCAATCTGGGCATCGAGGGTGGGATTTCAATTCTTGGCACGAGCGGAATTGTGGTCCCGATGAGTGAGCAGGCGCTGATTGAGAGCATCCGGATCGAGATGCGGCAAAAGGTAGAAAACGGGGAACGCTATCTGCTGATGACGCCGGGGAATTACGGGGCGGATTTTGTAAGAGGTCAGGAGCAGTACCAGATGCTCCGTCCGGAATATGCGATGAAGTGCAGCAATTATGTCGGTGAGACACTGGATATGGCAGTGGAGCTGGGAGTCCGGGGGATTTTGTTTGTCGCGCATATCGGCAAGTTTATCAAGGTGTCGGGCGGTGTCATGAATACCCATTCCGCACATGCAGATTGCCGTGCGGAGCTGATGGCGGCGCAGGCGCTGCGCGCGGGGGCAGACAGGGAGACCGGGCTTCGGCTGCTGAACTCCAACACGACGGAGGAAGCGTTGGAGGTTCTGCGCGAAACTCCCTATCTGAAGGAAACTGTGCGTGAGACGCTTCGGCGCATCCAGTTTCATCTGCAGAAGCGCTGCGAGGGGGAGCTGGAAACCGGTGTCGTACTGTTTTCGAACCGGTACGGATATCTGGGAGAGTCGGAGCACGCGGCAGAATTGATACGGCAGATTGCGCAGGAAAAACAGCAGCTCTCCCGGTAAGGAATGCAGAATGGCAGGAGGACAGTAGGATGACAGGAAGATTGATCGGGGTAGGAGTCGGCCCGGGGGATCCGGAGCAGCTGACCTTAAAAGCGGTCCGGATGATCCGGGAAAATGAAAGAATCGCGGTACCAGGTACGAATGCGAAGGAGAGTGTGGCATATCAGATCGCAGTGCAGGCGGTCCCGGAGCTTGCAGAGAAACAGCTGATGGCAGTTCCAATGCCGATGGTAAAGGATCGCAAGGAGCTTGCACGGTGCCATGACGCGGCGGCGGACCTGGTGGAAGAACCGCTTCGGAGGGGCGAAAATGTGGTGTTTCTGACGTTGGGAGATCCGACGGTTTATTCCACTTTTATGTATATTCATAAGCGAATTCGCGCCCGGGGCTATGAGACGGAAATTGTCAGCGGAATCCCGTCGTTTTGTGCAGCAGCGGCGCGCGCAGATATGTCGCTGACGGAGTGGAACGAGGAGCTGCACGTGATTCCTGCGGTGCACAACACGGACCGCGACCTTTCTTATGAAGGTACGCGTGTGCTGATGAAGGCGGGCCGGAAGATCGGGGCGGTAAAGGAAAAGCTGCTGAAGGAGGACTGTGAAGTCTTTATGGTAGAAAACTGCGGTATGGAATCGGAGCGAGTGTTCTGGAATGCGGCAGATATCCCGGAGGACGCAGGATATTATTCTCTAATTATTGTAAAAGAGAAAGAACGGCGCAGGCATTGGATGACAGAAAAGGAGAAATGATATATGGTACATTTTGTAGGAGCCGGATCGGGTGCAGTGGATTTGATTACCGTGCGGGGCAGCCGGCTGCTTGCACAGGCAGACGTCATTATCTATGCGGGCTCGCTTGTGAATCCGGAGCTTTTGCAGTATAAGAAAGCGGATTGCCAGGTGTACGACAGCGCACGGATGACGCTGGAAGAGGTGCTTGCGGTCATCGAAGAGGCAGAGGCGAAAAAGCTCGACGTAGTTCGCCTGCACACGGGAGACCCCTGCGTCTACGGTGCGATCCGGGAACAGATGGATGATCTGGATAAAAAGGGAATTCCATATGATTATTGTCCTGGAGTCAGTGCTTTCTGCGGCGCAGCTTCCGCACTGAAAATGGAGTATACTCTGCCAGGAATCTCACAGACGGTCATTATCACCCGCATGGCAGGACGCACGCCGGTGCCGGAACACGAGCAGATCCGGGAGCTGGCGGCGCACGGTTCTACCATGGTGATTTTCCTGAGCACCGGGATGCTGGAGAAGCTGAGTGGACAGCTTATGGAGGGCGGCTATGCGCCGGAGACTCCTGCAGCGATCGTGTACAAGGCGACCTGGCCGGATGAGGAGAGCCACATTTGCACAGTAGCTACGCTGGCGCAGTGTGCAAAGAAGTATGGGATCACAAAGACTGCGCTGATTATTGTGGGAGATTCGGTGGCGCAGAGCGGCTACTGCCGTTCGCTGCTGTATCATCCCGCATTTACAACGGAGTTCCGGGAAGCGACGGAGTAAACGGAACGTGGAAGGATGAGCGGCGTACAGATAGGTGGGAGTAAGGGAATGGAAACGATAGGAATTGCTGCATTTACCGATCGTGGGCGGGAACTTGCGCAGCGGATTGCCCGCGGGCTGGAGAAGGACTCGTGCAGGATTCTCTGGTATGAAAAGGATCTGAAGGGATGGTGCGCTTCCTGCTTTCAGAGTGCAGATGCGCTGATTTTTGTCGGCGCCAGTGGGATCGCAGTCCGCACAATTGCTCCGTTTCTGAAAAGCAAGACAGAGGATCCGGCGGTACTGGTGCTGGACGAGGCAGGACAATATGTGATTTCTCTGTTGTCCGGGCACATTGGAGGTGCGAATGAGTATGCTTTGCGTATTTCCAGGCTGACGGGTGCGAAGCCGGTCATCACAACGGCTTCTGACGTGCGGGGCAGGATCGCAGTGGATGTCTTCGCAAAAAAGAATCATCTGAAAATCGGGAGCATGAAAGCGGCGAAGGAAGTGGCGGCAGCAATTTTACGCGGTGGGCAGGTAGGTCTGTGCTGTACCGGGGAGATAGAGGGCCGGGTTCCGCCAGAACTTATGCAGCTTGCGCCAGAGAGAAAATCCCTGGCAGGAACAGGGCAGCTGGATTGTCTGATCTGGATTTCCGGGCGCTCGATTGCGGAGACTTATGTTTCCTATCCATGGAAAATTTTTTATGGAACGGATGGAGAACCATTTCTGCAGAGAGAAGCATATACAGCGGACAGGGAGGTATTTCAGCACAGTATTCCAATTTTGCATCTGATTCCCCGCGTAGTCACGGTGGGAATCGGCTGCAGGCGCGGCAAGGAAGCTGCGGCCATTGAGCCGGCGGTACGGAAGGCGCTGGCGGAAGCGTTTGTCCCGATGGAGGCAGTGTGCGGCGCAGCTTCCATCGACCTGAAAAAACAGGAGCAAGGAATACTTGCGGTCTGCGGGACGCTTGGCATTCCATTTGAGACTTACACGGCGGAAGAACTGAACCAGGTACCCGGCACCTTCAGCGGTTCTGAGTTTGTGAAAAAGACGACTGGCGTAGACAACGTATGTGAGCGCGCTGCGCTGGCTCTGGCAGGCGGGGGCGGGAGGCTGCTCCGAAAAAAGTATGCTGCGGATGGCGTGACGGTCGCCCTGGCAGTGAAAAAATGGAGTGTACGGTTTCCGTGAGCTGCGGGCATCCAGGACTGGCGGCAGTTGTTTGTCCGCAGGGATTTTTAAGGTATGATGGCGTTTGCGCCATCGGGCATTCTGCATAGAAAGAGGGGACAGTTGCTTTGGAAAAGAAGCTTTATGTGATAGGAATCGGGCCGGGTGCGCCGGATCAGATGAGCGTGCGTGCGGCGCAGACGTTGGAGGCGTGTGACACCATAATTGGATACACAGTGTACGTGAATTTACTGAAGGAGAAATATCCGGACAAGACGTTCCTTACAACGCCGATGACGCAGGAAGCAAAGCGCTGCGAAATGGCATTTGAGGAGGCGCAAAAGGGGCACAAGGTTGCGATGGTCTGCAGCGGGGATGCAGGCGTTTATGGGATGAGCGGTCTGATGCTGGAAATCGGAACGCGCTATCCTGGGATAGAAGTGGAAGTCCTTCCGGGAGTGACAGCGGCCTTGAGCGGAGGAGCGGTACTCGGTGCGCCCCTGACACATGATTTTGCGGTGATCAGCTTAAGCGACCGGCTGACCAGCTGGGAAACGATCGAGCGGAGACTGCGGCTTGCAGCGGAGGCAGATTTTTCCATCTGCCTGTATAATCCGGCGAGCAAGGGCCGCCCGGATTATCTGAAGCGCGCCTGTGAGATTTTGCTCCAGGTGCTTCCGGAAGACCGGCTCTGCGGCACCGTGGAGAATATTGGAAGAGAAGGAGAGCAGGCGAACCTGTATCCACTTGGAGCTTTGAAGGATGCGCAGGTCAATATGTTTACGACGGTATTCATTGGAAATTCTATGACACGGGAAATCGGCGGGCGCATGGTCACGCCGCGCGGGTACCGGATCGAAGGGTGAGTCCAGAACCTGGCGAACCGTCTGATTCTTATTCAGAATAGTTCTTTGCCTGAACGCTTATCGGATTGTGTCAGGGAAAGGCTGATTGAAGCGTTTCCCTGATCGGATTTGCGCTGCGGGCAGCAATCTGTGTGCATCGCCTTACTTGGCTGCCTTGCCAACGGGAAATTACGTTTCAGAGTTTGGACAGATAGGAATAATACGGTATACTGGATTTTTATAATTAGTGCATCTGGAAGGCAGAGGAAAAGGTACAGGCAGTTTGCGCAGGAAAACGGAGGCAGAGATGGAGCGGGAAACAATGGATAAAAGCGGACAAGAAGCAGTAAACCAAGGCGTCGGTGTGCTTCTGTTTGGCGGAACCTCAGAGGGGCGGGAACTCTCCGAATATCTGGTGCAGAATGAGGTGATGCACACAGTCTGTGTGGCGACGGAATACGGGGAAGAGGTGCTGGAGCATTCCCGCTATGCGAAAGTGCTGCAGGGTAGATTAAACGAGGAGCAGATGGAAGCTCTGATGCGCAGGGAGCCGTATGCGGCCGTGGTTGACGCGACTCATCCCTACGCTGTCGAGGTGTCTAAAAATATACGTGCGGCGAGCAGCGCGGCAGGAATCCCGTATCTGAGATATCTGCGGCAGGGACTTTCGCAGGAAAAACGGATCACGGTACAGGGGGATGCTTTTTCAGAGAGGAAGTCTGCAGTGTGCAAAGAGATTTCGTTGGAGAGGGAAAACTCATCAGAGAGACCTGTGATGCGGAAGGAGTCCTCTCCGGCAGAAGAAATTGCGATGCGGGTCGAGGTTTCGTCTGCGGAGGAGGCGGCGCAGTATCTGGAGACGCAGCAGGGGGTGATCCTGCTGACAACCGGGAGTAAGGAGCTTCACGTTTTTACGGAACGGATCTCAGATCGCTCGCGCCTGTTCGCGCGCGTGCTTCCCTCTGCGCAGGTTGTGGCATCGTGCCGCGCGCTTGGCCTGGAAGGAAAGCAGATCTGCGCGATGCAGGGTCCCTTTTCTGAGGCATTGAATACTGCGATGCTGCAGCAGACAGGCGCCGCATTTCTTGTGACGAAAGATACCGGAGCCGCAGGAGGCTTCCCGGAAAAGGAACAGGCAGCAGCGAAATGCGGTGTTCGGATGGTCGTTATCCGCAGACCAGAGGAAGCTGGATTAGGGAGAAAAGCGCTTATTCAGAAGCTGAGAGAACTACTTGGTGGTTCTTTCCCGGAGAAATTTTCTGGTGAGGCTCATGCTTCTGGCCAGACAGGGGAAGCGGTCAAGGATACCGGCACAGGATTGGAGGCAGCTTCTGGCGCAGCCGTCATGGATCTTGGAATGAGATTGGAGCCAGCTTCCGGCGCGGCGAAAGCTGGCGTTGAGGGAGAGGCAGAACCGAAGTCTGCTTCTGCTATGCCAAAGAAAGCGGCAGCGCCTGCTGTTCCCCGCTCGATCTGCTGTATTGGGATTGGGATGGGGACGCTGGACACGCTGACACATGAGGCAGCGGCAGCCATCCGGTCAGCGGATATTCTGTTCGGCGCCAGGCGCATCCTGGAGAGTGTGGCGGGGATGCAGACGGCAGAGGGCAGTCTGGTGCAGCCGGGTACAGCACAGATCATCGAGTACAGCGGGAATAAAATTGCGGGGTATCTTGCAGATCATCCGCAGTATCGGAAGATTGTCATTCTGATGTCCGGAGATGTCGGTTTCTACAGCGGGGCGCAGGGAATCCGCGCGCATTTTCCAGGGGAAGACCTCCGCTTTTGCTGCGGGATCTCCTCGGTGGTCTATTTTGCGTCGCGCATTCCGACTGCATGGCAGGATGCAAAGCTTTTGAGTGCGCACGGCAGGCCGCTGGCGGTGCTGAATTATGTGCAGCGGTTTCCGAAGCTGATTCTGCTGGTCAGCGGGGCGGCGGATGTGCGGCGGATCTGCCGGGAACTGGAGGAAGCAGAGCTGAATCAGGTGCGTGTCACAGTCGGAACGAATCTCTCCTATCCGGAGGAGACTGTGACCGCAGGTGCGCCCGCCGATTTTCTGGAGTTTGCGACGACCGGCCTTCATATTATGATGCTGGAAAACCCGGAGGCTTCTTCCGCAGTTCTGACCCCGGGGATCCCGGATGAGGCGTTTACGCGGGGCAAGGTGCCGATGACGAAAGAGGAGATCCGGATTCTTTCAGTGGCGAAGCTGCACCTGACAGAAGACGCAGTTGTGTATGATGTTGGAGCAGGTACAGGTTCTGTCTCGATGGAGTGTGCGCGAATCTGCACGGCGGGGATGGTTTACGCGATCGAACGGAATCCGGAAGGCATCGCGCTGATCAGGGAAAACAGCCGGAAGCTGCGCCTTGCCAATGTGGTTCCGGTGGAGGGTACAGCGCCAGAGGCAATGGAGGCGCTGCCGGCTCCAACCCACGCATTTATCGGTGGCAGCTCCGGCAATATGGCGGAAATCATTGATGCGCTGCGCAGGAAAAATCCTGCCGTGCGGATCGTAATCAATACCATTGCGTTGGAGAGCATTTCCGAGGTGATGGAAATTCTGAAAGACCGCAACATTGCGGATGCGGATATCGTGCAGGTGTCTGCTGCAAAGTCGCGCACGCTTGGCAGGTATCATATGATGACGGGGCTGAATCCGGTGTATATTATTGCGTTTTAGTGAAAAGACATCCCCGTTGTTTCGAAAGCAGATGCGGATTGGCCTGCAGGCAGTCCGGCCATCTCTGCTCTGAAACTGGACCTAATAGTAAAATTGCAACAGGAAAGGGAATCCGATGCTGCACTTACCAAGATTTATGCTCGCCGCACCCTCAAGCGGGAGCGGCAAAACGATGCTGACCTGCGGGATTTTGCAGGCGCTTTGCAACCGCGGGCTGCGTCCGGCTTCCTACAAATGCGGACCGGACTATATTGATCCGATGTTCCATGCCCGGGTGCTTGGCACGCCATCCCGGAATCTGGATCCATTTTTCACAGACGAAACGACAACGCGCTATCTATTTGCGCGCAGCGCCCAAAAAGCAGGGATTTCTGTCATGGAAGGGGTGATGGGACTGTATGATGGATTGGGCGGTATCATAGAGGAAGCTTCCTCCTACGATCTTGCCTGTAAAACGCAGACGCCGGTGATTCTTGTGGTAAATGCGAAGGGAATGAGCCTGTCGCTGATTCCGCTGCTGAAGGGCTTTCTCGCCTACCAGCAGCCGGGGCATGAGGTCATTAAGGGCGTGATCCTGAACCGCGCAACCAAAATGACTGCGCAGCTCTTAAAGGAGACAATCGAGCGGGAGACCGGTCTTGCTCTGATCGGTTCGGTGCCAGTGCTGGAGGATTGTCAGGTGGAGAGCCGCCATCTAGGGCTTGTGACACCGGATGAGATCGCAGATCTGAAGGAGCGGATCAGCCGTCTTGCAGATAAACTGGAGGAGACGCTCGATTTTGATGCGCTTCTTGCGTTGGCAGAGGAGGCAGTGGATTATCCGAAGGAGACAGTGGATGATCCAGAGGTAGGGCTGTTCGATTCCTCCTTTCGGAACTTGGATGTAACCGGTGGCCTTCTCGGCCATGCCCGAACGATTGATGCTGCGTCATCAATGCGGAGTCTGCATTCCACGGATGCTTTTCCGGTACGGATTGCAGTGGCACGCGATGAGGCATTCTGCTTCTATTATCAGGACAACCTGGATTTGCTGGAGGAGCTTGGGGCAGAACTTTCCTGGTTTTCGCCGCTTCATGATGACAGGCTGCCGGATGGGACGGCAGGCTTGCTGCTGGGCGGCGGTTATCCGGAGCTGTATGCTGCGGGACTTAGTAAAAATGAGGCAATGAAACTTGAGATTCGCCATGCGCTGACGCTTGGAATGCCGTGCCTTGCGGAGTGCGGAGGCTTTATGTATCTGCATGAGCGGATGCAGGATATGCAGGGGCAGTATTATCCAATGGTTGGTGTGGTATCCGGCGATTCCTACCGGACGAAGAAGCTTGGCAGGTTCGGGTACATCACGCTTCGCGCGGGGGAGGGACAGCTGCTGCCGCAGGGGCAGACAATCCGCGGCCATGAGTTTCATTACTTTGACAGCACGTCTCCTGGCAGCGATTACCATGCGAAAAAGCCGGTCACAGGCAGAGCGTGGGACTGCATCCATGGAGGTGCGCATTTTGCGTATGGGTACCCACATTTGTACTACTGGTCCAATCCCGGATTTGCAGCAGCATTTCTTTGCCAGGCGGGGAAATTCAAGGCAGAGTACTTTGCAGAGCAGGAATGCGATTCGTGTGAGTAAGAGCTCCTTGTAGTTTGACAGGAACGGAGTCGTTATCTGTTTGCATACAAGTGCATGGAGGATAATGACTTTTGCCCCTGATATTTTACGGAAAGGCAGATGGATAAAATATGGAACAGATGGACATCACATTGGAACAGGTGTTGCAGGGGATTACCGCACGTGACGAGGCGGCTGTACAGGAATGCCAGCGGCGCTGGGACGGCATAGCGAAGCCGCTGCACAGCCTTGGCTGGATGGAGGAGGCAGTTGCGCGGATTGCGGGAGCGCAGCACAGCAGTGAGGTGGTAACGGAGAAAAAGATCCTCGTTGTGATGTGCGCGGACAATGGAGTTGTTGAGGAGGGCGTTACGCAGACGGGGCAGGAGGTTACTGCAATTGTTGCGGAAAACTTTCTGGATGAGAAATCCTGTGCGGCGATTATCTGCCGGATGACGGGGGCAACGATCCTGCCGATTGATATCGGGATGGCGGTCGATACGCCGCGCGTAGAGAAGCGGAAGATCGCATACGGTACGAAGAATTTTGCAAAGGAACGTGCGATGACCAGAGAACAGGCGGTAAGAGCTCTCGAGACGGGCATACGCCTTGTTGGGGAACGAAAGAAAGAGGGTTATCGTATTTTTGCGACTGGTGAGATGGGAATTGGCAATACGACCACGAGCAGTGCGGTCGCCTCCGCGCTTCTGCAGGTTCCGGCAGAAGAAATGACTGGGCGCGGTGCGGGGCTTTCCAGCAGCGGCCTGCAAAAGAAGATTTCCGTCATTGAATCAGCGATCCAGCGCTGGCAGCTGAATGAAGCGGATCCGCTGACAGTGCTCGCCTCCGTGGGCGGTTTTGACATTGCCGGGATGGCCGGCGTATTCCTGGGGGGAGCGTATTACCACGTTCCGGTGCTGATCGACGGCTTCATTTCCTCGGCGGCGGCCCTTCTTGCCGCACGTCTCTGTCCGGCTGCCTGCGGCTATATGATCGCGACGCATGTTTCCAAAGAGCCAGCGGCACGGCGGATTCTGAAGGAGCTTGCGCTTACACCTGCGCTGGATGCCGGAATGTGTCTTGGAGAGGGAAGCGGTGCAGCCGCTGCGTTTCCGCTGCTGGACATGGGGGCAGAGATCTACCATTCCATGAGTACATTTGAGCAGATTCATGTGGAGGCATATCAGGAGCTGAAATAAAATGAGACAGAATATTGGTTGGATTATGTTCTTCATAACAGAGAAAGGATTGAGAACTTATGAGTAAAGAGCTGCATCCATCATCCGGAAATAAGAAAAAGAATGGGAGCAATGCAAAGGCGCTTCCCTTCCAGATGCTGGCAGTGATTCTCGCCGTGTGCTGTCTGGCATTTCTGTTCCGGCTGGTTTACACCGTTTATAAAATGGATCATATGGAGCTGAACACCGATCCCAGTCTGGTTGTCCGGCAGGGAGATACTGTCAGCATCGAGTTTTCCGGAACGATAGACGGAGAACCCTTCACAGGAGGAAGTACAAACGGAAAAAGTGAGAAGCTCCTGATTGGCTCCCGCAGCTTTATTGATGATTTTGAAGAGCAGCTGATCGGTCATCACCCAGGCGAGACTGTCTCCGTAGAAGTCACTTTCCCGGAGGACTATCCGGATATGGAGCTGCGAAACCAAGAAGCCGTATATGAGACGAAGATTCTGGGAATTTATCAGTAATTTCATCTATAATCTATCCATAAATCAATTGACTACAATTCGTTAGGTAAAAGACAAACTGCCGGGTTGTAGTCTGTTTTTTATCAGTTGCACCTTCTTTTAGTGGATTTTTTGTTTGACGCTTAATTTGCGCTGTGATAAGCTATAACCAAAAGAAAAGGCGGAGAAGCCTTCACTGAGTGATATGACCGTAGCGAGGAGTGTGCTTGAGTATGTTGAAAAAATTACCTGTTGGCATAGATGGTTTTGAGAAAATCAGGACGCAGGGTTTCTACTATGTAGACAAGACGATGTTTATATCCGAGCTTCTGGAAAACTGGGGTGAAGTAAACCTTTTTACCCGTCCGAGGAGATTTGGAAAGACGCTCATACTGGACACGCTGAAATCTTTTTTTGAGATTGGCTGTAACAAGGAGTTGTTTGATGGTTTGAAGATTGCACAGGAACAAGAACTGTGTGAACAATATATGGGACAATTTCCGGTTATTTTCATAACGCTGAAGGGTGCAGCAGGGCTGAACTATAAGCAGGCAGAGAATGCAATGCGCTATGTAATCGGATCAGAAGCCATGCGTTTTCAGTTCCTCCTTAAAAGTGATAAGCTTACGGCTGCAGATAAGCAGGCTTATCAAGAACTTATCAATATGTCCGCCGCGAGCGGTTTTTCGATGAGTGATACAACATTGCAAACGAGTCTGAAAACCCTCTCGCAGCTGCTTGCGAAGCAATACGATAAAAAAGTCATTATTTTGATTGATGAGTATGATGTTCCTCTAGATAAGGCATTCCAGGGAGGATATTACGAAGAGATGATTTCTCTTATCAGAAATCTATTTGGAAATGCGTTAAAAACCAATCCGGCTCTCTATTTTGCCGTCATTACAGGATGTTTGCACATCTCGAAAGAAAGTATCTTTACGGGCTTGAACAACCTGAATGTTATGACAATTACGGATGAATATTATAGTGACAGCTTTGGATTTACAGATGATGAGGTAAAAGAACTGCTATCCTATTATGGTTGTGAAGAGGCTTCTGATACGATTCGGGATTGGTATGATGGATATCAATTCGGTGAAAGGTCCATTTATTGTCCGTGGGATGTGATTAAGTATACACAGGCTCTGCGTAAAAATAGAAAAGTCATACCGGAAAATTACTGGGCAAATAGCAGTGGCAATGATTTGGTTCGGCGTTTCATTGATAAGGCGGATCAGACTACGCGGAATGAGATCGAGCAGTTGATTGCAGGAGAAGCAATTCAAAAGGTAATACGGCCGGAACTGACATACAGAGAATTGGACACCAGTATCGGTAATCTTTGGAGCGTCCTTTTGACTACAGGTTATTTAACAGCTGTGAAGCGGGTTTCCGCGAATGAATATTATCTGGCAATTCCAAATGCCGAGATAAGAGACTTATTTGTTAACCAGGTGAAAGACTGGTTCAAGGATACCTCCAGAGCGGATTTGTCAAGGATAGAGAAATTCTGCGCGGCATTCCCAGACGGTGATGCCGCGCTGATTGGGGAGATGCTTCACGACTACCTGTGGGACTCTATCAGTGTGCGGGATACGGCAGTCAGGAAGAGCATGAAAGAGAACTTTTATCACGGCATGGTTTTAGGGCTTTTACAGAGCCGGGATGACTGGTTGACCAGATCGAACGCAGAGCTTGGAGAAGGGTACAGTGACATAGTAATCTATACACCGGATCAGGTAGGGATTGTTATTGAACTGAAGTATGCGGAGGATGGTAATCTGGAAGAGGCATGCGCAGATGCACTTGAGCAGATAGAAGACCGAAAGTATGCGGCTGACCTGGAGCGCAGGAGAACGAAAAAAGTTCTGAAATATGGAATGGCGTTCTGTGAGAAAGAGTGTAAAGTGGTACTTGCTGAGTGAATGATCGGCAGCTATACAAGGCATTCCTGGGCTTCCCTGCTTTTGGCTGAAGAAGTCATCGCTGATAGTGGAATTGAATCGGAGAATGGGTGGAATATGGAAAAAAATCAGATTTTCAAAATATATGGCACGGATTATAAAACTATGACAAAGCGGCTGTTGGAGGAGGCGGAGTTGATTTCTCTGCTGCCGTCCCGTGGATGCAGGATCGGGATCAAGCCGAATCTGGTAGCTCCGACCCCGGCTGAGCTCGGTGCGACAACGCACCCGGAGGTCGTGGCGGGGATTGTAGAGTATCTTCAGGAGCGCGGCTGCCGTAATCTCGTTATCATGGAGGGCTCCTGGGTTGGTGATTGCACAGAGGAGGCAATGGAACTATGCGGCTACAACCGGCTGGCCGGGAAGTATCAGGCGGAGCTGCATGACGCGCAGAAGGATGCGTGGTTTGAGCGGGACTGTGCGGGGCTTTCGCTTCGGCTGTGCCGCTGTGTGCAGGATGTGGATTTCCTGATCAATGTCCCGGTTCTAAAGGGACATTGTCAGACGAAACTGACCTGTGCTTTAAAAAATATGAAAGGGCTGCTTCCGAATGCCGAGAAGCGCCGCTTTCACGCGATGGGACTGCACCGTCCCATCGCGCACCTTGCGGCCGGGCTGCGGCAGGATTTTATCGTGGTGGATCATATCTGCGGCGATCTCGATTTCGAGGATGGAGGAAACCCTGTTGTAAAAAACTGCATTATGGCAGCGCGTGATCCAGTGCTTGTCGATGCCTATGCCTGCGGACTGCTGCACTATGAATTAGAAGAAGTGCCGTATATCGGCCTTGCATCCAGGCTCGGAGCAGGGTCCGCCAGCGTCGCGGATGCACAGATACAGGTATTGGAGCCGGGGGATGGTACATGCCGCCGGAGGATCCTGCAGGGAGAGGAAATCTGGGATGAAGAGCTGCCCTATGCCAGCAAGGTAGTCGCGGTGTGCGATGTCGTCGAGGAGGTAGAGTCCTGCAGTGCCTGCTATGGCAGTCTGCTTCCGGCACTCGACCGCCTGCGCGAGGAGGGGCTGCTGGATGCGCTGCAGGAAAAAATCAGCATCGGTCAGGGCTATCGCGGGAAGAACGGGAGCCTCGGTGTGGGAAATTGCACCTCAAAGTTTGCGTACTGCATAAAGGGATGTCCTCCAACGGAGGAACAGATCTATGAGGGATTGCAGGCTTATCTGTCAAATGAGAATAGAAATGAATGAATCTCCAGGGAATCGAATGGCAGTTGGCATGGCGAAAGCAGTACCTCGCATATGCTGTATAGAAACAGGGACGCGAGGTTGTCAGTTTGCAAAATGGCAGAAGAGTACTTCAACTGTTCGGAGCAGTCTGTCTGGCGGGCCTGCTGGTTGGCATGTCTTTACCAGAGCTTTTTCATATGGGAACGGGTTCCTATGCAGGATTTTTCAGTCTCTATAGCTTTCAGAAATATGAACGCACCGCTATAAAGCCATGGGAGCTGTTTCCATACATTGCTTCCGGGCGTCTGGAAGCGCTGATTCTTTTGCGCCTCGGCGCGTATTCAGCAGCCGGACTGTGGCTGCATCTTTTGTATGGAGGATGGCTGTGCACATCAGCAGGGATGCTGCTTGCACTGTTTTGTCTGAGGGACGGGCGGGAGGGAATTCTGCTGTTTGGCTGCTGTCTGCTGCCGCAGTGGATCCTATATGGCGCAGCATGGAAGCGGGAGTTTCAGTTTTATCTGCGCAGGCAGTTCCCGGGGACGGCAGTTTTGATGGCTTCCGGCGGCAGATTGCGCGCGGATTTTGCACGGACAGCGCTGCTCTTGCTTGCAGGGTGCGCAGTGGAAGCCTTTCTTGGTCTGTGGACTCTGAAACTTTACCTGCAATTGTAGGATGTAAACTATGAAGCAAAGTGTAAGCGGATGGTAAAATTATATGCCATAAACTATTGTTAGTTACCCTAACCTTGCTCCTGGAAAGCAATCTCCAGGATATCCTCGATTGCAATTTTGTGGCTGGTTATCCGCCTGTTTCCATCTGATTCATCGTCTGTAGGGCAGAGGATAACCGCTTTTTCATACAGATCAATTTTTTTCACTGCGCCTTGGAGAGTCACATATTCTCCACCTTCCTTTTGCATGTCCGGCTGGAAATAAGTGATGGAGACATACGGGCGGGCTGTGCCGCGTCCTGCTTCGAGCTGTTCCTGTATCATCTGAAGCTTTTCGTCCAGCAGTTCCTTCATACTTTCCGACAGATCTATTCTCGTATCGGTCAGCCTGGCGGCTTCGCAGATCTGATCCTCATAGCCAGTCAAGGCTGCAAAGGGAGAAAACTGTGCTGCACGATTCTGAAGGCTCATTGGCGGATGGACGCTGGATACATGGTGCGGAAGATGGATTATATCATCGTATTTGTGGCTGTTATTGCTTTGGTTCATGAACCGATTCCTCCCAGACGACAGCTATAAAACCTTATGCTCAATGCCGGTCGGTTCCTTTACGCTCTAGGCTGTACGTCTGCCTCTTTCCTATAATGTTTTGTGTCTGCTGGCTTCCTTCAGACCCTTAACAACAAAATCTGGTGCAAAATAGCAAAATTCTGGAACTGCTGTCCTGATTTATCCAGGTTAAGTTCTGTATCTGTCCGCCTGCGGCTCTATCTTAGGCTTTATGCCCGCCTACCTGACGGTTCCTTTCTATCGTGGTGGCGCCCTCCTGCAGGTTCATGCCTTTGAGAACTGCGTTTTTCCCGAATCGCTTTTTGATGTCCAGCATCGCCTGCTGGAGTCTTTTTTCCTGTGCCAGGGCTTCTTTTTCCTTCCGGCGTTCTTCCTCAAGCCGGGCATAATCGGTAAACAGGTCCATCTGTTCATACCCGTCTCTTTCCGGCACGCAGTCCTCCCGGATCACATGATTGGCAGTGATGCTGACTCGCCGCACCAGGAGCGACGGATTCACAATCTGCTCATAGAGCTCCGTTGTCTTACGCAGGATCAGGCTGGTGCTTGAGCTGTATTTGCCAAGGGGAATGCTGCCATGTGCGTGCTTGGGAACCTTTCTCCCGTAATGATCGGTCGTCACCGGACCCCGGTACTCCTTCCCGCGGCCTCCGGTCAGGCTCTCTTTGTCATAGCCAATCGTCAGTACGATCTGGTCGGTGACAAGTCCCTTGTCAACCAGGTCGAGGACCAGGAGGTCGGCCATTTCCCGGACGATCAGCCGCGCCTTTTCGAAGGTATATGGACAGTGCAGTACCTGTCCGGAGCCAAGGCTGCTGTCTTCCGGACGGTAGGACTTGATGAGCGCAAGCGTAGTTGGTTCCCATCCCCAGGCATGGTCGATGAGCAGCTCCGCATTGACGCCGAAGAGCCTATATAAGAGCTCCTCATTGTAATAATCATTGGGTCCGCCAAGGGAACATCTTGCGATATCTCCCATGGTGTCAAGACCGATGGCATGCAGCTTTTTGGCATAGCCGTGGCCGACACGCCAGAAATCTGTGAGCGGGGTATGGGACCACAGAAGCCTGCGGTACGTGTATTCATCCAGCTCTGCGATCCGCACGCCAGACTCGTCCGGCTCGACATGCTTTGCCACGATATCCATGGCCACCTTGCACAGATAGAGATTGGTGCCGATGCCGCAGGTGGCAGTGATACCTGTGGCGGAAAGTACCTCCCGAACCATGACGGCTGCCAGCTCCCGTGCGGTCATCTGATAGAGGGAGAGGTAGTCCGTCACGTCCAGGAAGACCTCATCGATCGAATAGACATGGATGTCTTCAGGGGCAAGATACTTCAGATAAATGTGGTAGATCCGTGTGCTGTAATCCATATAAAGCTGCATCCGGGGCGTGGCGGTGAGGAAAGAGATCTCCAGGGAGGGATCGTCTGCAAGGGCCGCGGCGTCAGAGCACGCCTTGCCTGAGGGCTGTATTCCCTGACGGGCTGCCAGAACGCGGCGTTCCCGATTGGCCTCCTGTACTTTCTGTATGACCTCAAAGAGCCGTGCGCGTCCGGGGATGCCGTATGCTTTCAGGGAGGGGGATACGGCCAGACAAATGGTCTTCTCTGTGCGGGAGGAATCAGCGACCACAAGATTAGTCGTCAGCGGATCCAGATGACGCTCCGCGCACTCTACACTGGCATAAAATGACTTCAGATCTATAGCAAGATAGGTGCGCACGTTCGGGGTATCCATAGTAAAATCCGGCATTCAGAATTCTTCCTCTCTGCAAAATACTCTGTGAAATCTTCCGGGACAAACGAATCAGTACGAATCCGTGTGGCTGGAAATGAAACGGGCAAAACAAACAAATGTTCGAATGCTTGTAAGGTGAGTATAGGACGAAGAAGACGAAATGTCAAGAGGGAAAAAGTGGAATGTGAAAGCGGGATTACAATGCCCGCGGTTTTGTCTAAAGTTTTCATTGATTTTGTTTTGCAAAATGAGTATAATGTAATTCATCGAAAGAAGAGCAGTATCTTTCAAAGGATGGAAAATTCCAATTCATGAAGATATTATTTACATAACGCACTTTGTTACATTACGGGGCGTGACGAAAACAAAATACGGGTAGAGAAGGACGAGGGGAAGGGTATGAGCTTTGAACTGCCTCTTTTTATTGACTATTTAAAAGCTACGAGGAATGCCTCGGAGAGTACGGTGAGTTCCTATCAGCGGGATTTGAAAAAGCTCCAGAAATATCTGGAGGAGCGTGGGATTGACGATGTTGAGAATGTGACGGCAACAAACTTAAATTCTTATTTATTATATCTGGAAAAGCAGGGGCTGTCTACCGCAACAGTATCGCGGAATGTGGCTTCGATGAAAGCCTTTTTTCATTATGCCTGCCGCAGCCGGTCTCTGGCGGATGACCCGACAGAGGCAGTGAAGGCGCCTCATATTGAGAAGCGGGCGCCGGAGATCCTGAGTCTGGAGGAGACCGTTCGGCTGCTGGATGCGCCCTGCGGGAATGCACCGAAGCAGCTGCGGGACAAGGCGATGCTGGAGCTTATGTATGCCACGGGGATGCGAGTGACAGAACTGATTTCTGTGAAGTGTTCCGATTTGAATCTGATTCTGAATTATGTGATCTGTAAGGATGAAGACAGAGAACGCGTGATTCCGTTTGGAGATAATGCAAGAGCAGCACTCGACCGCTATCTGCAGGATGGGCGCGAGGCGCTGCTCAAGGGAGAGAAGAGTGAGTATCTTTTTGTCAACTGTTCGGGAACAGGGATGAGCCGTCAGGGGTTCTGGAAGCTGATCAAGCAGTATGCGCAGAGCGCCGGGATCACAGCGGATATCACGCCGCACACGCTGCGCCACTCCTTTGCCGCACACCTCGTGCAGAATGGTGCGGACCTCAAGAGTGTGCAGCAGATGCTCGGGCATGCGGATATTGCGACCACCCAGCGCTACCTCGACCTGAGCCTTGACCGTGTCCGCAGCATCTACCGCAAAGCGCGGGCATAAGGAGGCTTCTGGAAATACGCGAGCGGAGCAGCGTTTTTCTGAGGTAAACGGATCAAAGGGATACAATTGAAAAAAGGACTATGAACAATGGTTCTGAATAAAAAAGGGATTCCATTCACTAATGTGATTTGGGATCCCTTTTTGTAAGCTTTAAAGATCTTACCCCGTTGCTTGCAGCGGGGTC
>DKWE01000070.1:36933-48835 GCA_002491565.1 Lachnospiraceae bacterium UBA7160
TGCTTGCAGCGGGGTCTTTGATTAGTTGCCAAGCGCAGACAGCTCCCGGTAAATGTCATAGATCAGCTGCTCGGACTTTTCCCAGCCGAGGCAGGGATCCGTAATGGACTGGCCATAGGTATGGCTGCCAGTGCCGATCTTTTGCGCACCGTCTACGAGGTAGCTCTCGATCATGAAGCCCTTGATCAGGCGGCGAAGCTTTTCATTGTATTTCATACTGTGCAGTACTTCATGTGCAATCCGGATCTGCTCCAGATACTTTTTGCCGGAATTTGAGTGGTTCGTGTCGATGATGACAGCCGGGTTCTTCAAATCACGCGCTTCATAGAGCTCCTGTGTCAGTATCAGATCCTCGTAGTGGTAGTTCGGGATCGTATTCCCGTGCTTGTTCGTCGCACCGCGCAGAACCACATGCGCGAGATCATTGCCATCGGTGTAGACCTCCCAGCCGCGGTAGATAAAGTTGTGCTTGCTCTGTGCGGCCTTGATGGAGTTGAACATGACGGAGAGGTCGCCGCTGGTCGGGTTCTTCATCCCGGCGGGGACGGTCATCCCGCTGACGGTCATGCGGTGGTGCTGGTCTTCTACAGATCTCGCTCCGATTGCCACGTAGGAGAGCAGATCATCGACATAGCGGTAGTTTTCCGGGTAGAGCATCTCATCTGCGGAGGTCAGACCAGTCTCCTCGATTGCGGTGGCATGCAGCATCCGCATCGCGACGATGCCGGCAAAGACGTCCGGCTTCTTTTCGGGATCCGGCTGATGTACCAGTCCCTTGTAGCCCTCCCCGGTCGTCCGCGGTTTATTGGTATAGATCCGCGGAATCAGGATGAGGCGGTCGCCAACTGCATCCTGCACCTTTGCGAGCCGGTGAATGTAGTCCAGAACGGAATCGACATTGTCCGCGGAACAGGGCCCGATGATCAGGAGAAACTTATCCGAAGCGCCCGTGAAGACATTGCGGATCTCCGCATCACGCGCTTTCTTGATCGCTACTACCTTGTCAGAGAGCGGATACATTTTCTTAACCTCTGCCGGAATCGGCAGCTTTTTCACAAAATTCATAGACATAGTCATTACCTCTGCTGTTTATTGGTTACAACAAAGCCATCTTCTGGAAAGGGTAGTACACGAGCATGTCCTGAAAATAAGAAATTCCGGATCGCCGGAGTATTGCCTGTCAGGGTGGCTGGTCTGTAACATTAGAATGGTAGTCGTTTCGGGTGTCATAGCTCTGACGTCCGAAATCGTTTAGTTCATTATAGTATATCACTGCGAAAATGTCGACAGAAAAATTGTGATTATTCGTTTTCATTTTTGCGGCGGTGTGGTATAGTAGATAGGATGAAGAAAAGAAAAGCGAGGCGGGAGAATGAGCAGCGAGGTAAAACGTTATTTTCCAATGTTTGTGGATCTTACAGATAAGAAGGTTGTGGTGGCAGGAGCCGGTACGATCGCGAAGCGGAGGATCCGGGCACTTGTGGAGTTTACAAAGTGCCTCTATGTGATCGCGCCGGAGGTCAATCAGGAATTAAAGGAAATGGAAGAGGCGGGCAGGCTGACTATTTTGCGCAAGACGTATGAGCGGGAAGATCTGTACGACGCATCGCTTGTTATCGCCGCGACGAATGATAAAAAAGTCAACCAGGACATTTACCTTGCCTGCAAGTGTCTCGGAATCCCGGTGAATGTGTGTAATGATAAGGAGCGCTGCGATTTCTTTTTCCCACAGGTGGCACTTCACGAAAATGTAGTGGTTGGTGTCAGCACCAGCGGTCATGAAAAGAAGGGGCAGAAGGGACTTGCAGGCCGGATGCAGGAAATCCTGGACCAGGAACTGTAACCTGCTAATAGTGATTCTTACCTGTTTCAGAAAAAAGGAACTTGCCATTCCAGTCATTTTCCACTATAATGATAGAAAGAATGTGAAACCGCTTTCAGCAACATGGAGGAAGGAAAAACGGTTATGGGGATGCAGCAGGGTGCAAAAGCAGGTGAGAGCAAAGAGATTACAATTTATGATATCGCAAGAGAGGCGGGGGTTTCTCCGGCGACCGTATCGAGAGTATTGAGCAGCAGTACGAATGTCCGGCAGGAAAAGAAGCAGAGGGTGCTGGATCTTGTGGATAAGTACCAGTTTCGTCCGAATGCGCTGGCGAGAGGGCTTGCGGATGCGAAGACGAGGAGCATCGGCATGATCACAGCGGACATCCGGAACCCATTCTACGCGGAGATGCTGATGAGCTGTGAACTCGCGGCTGCTGAGGCAGGGTACGTTACCTATCTGTGCAATGCGATAAAGGGAAAGTCGCAGGAGAGCATGTTTCTGGACCGGCTGAAGGAGCAGCGTGTGGATGTCGTGATCCAGATCGGCGGCCAGGTGGATGAGATGGTTTCTGACATGACGTATGTGGAGAAGGTGAACCAGATCATGAAAACCATTCCAGTTGTGACTACCGGAAGGCTGGACGGGACGAAGTGCCGCTCTGTACGGATTGATGCCATGAAAGCGATGGAGCTTCTCATGGAGCATTTACTTAGTCTTGGACACAGACATATCGGACTGGTCGGAGGAAAACTGAGCGTGCTTTCTACTTATGAAAAGCTGGTACAGTACCGGCAGATGCTGACAGAGGCAGGCATCGCGTATGATCCGGATATCATTATGGTGGATGGTGCATACACATACAGCCTGGAGGGTGGATATGAGGAAATGGACCAGCTCCTGCAAAAAGGCAAAGAACTGACAGCGGTGATCGCGATCAATGACTTTACGGCGGCCGGGGTGATGCATTGCCTGGCAGATCATGGTATCCGCGTTCCGGAGGATATTTCCGTAGTCAGCTATGACAATACTTATATATCCGAGATTACCTTTCCGGGTATTACATCGATCGATTATAATTATGAAGAATTTGGCCGGAAGGTCGTGACCGCAGCAATTGAGGCGGCTCAGGGGGTAGAGGGAGAACTTCTTCAGATCGTCAGCCCGTCACTGGTGGTGCGGAAGAGCAGCGGACCTGCGCCGAGGTAGAGTGCCGGACAGAAACGATACGGCAGCTGCCGAGGTCTTCTGGAACCTTAGAATCTGTAGACGAACGATGAGAGCTTGCAATCCTTTGGGCATATTTCTCGTCCGGGACGTCTGAACTGTAAGTGCGCCCAATCGTTTACGTGCAGGCATGTCCCCTGTATCATGGCATTTCGTGAATCTGCATCCGCCAGCTCATAGTACGTTGGGGAAGGACCTATAAGGGTGCCCGCTCCGAGGTATCTATGAGTGGACGATGCATCCGGATGTCATTAACAGTAGCCCGGAAACATTTTGCAGCAGGGAAGACTGGCTGTAAATGGTACCCAGGGAGAGGAATCGGCTGGTTCTATACAAGAAAAATGATACCGAATTCAAGAAAAATAGCGTAAAAGAAGCACTGAGCGGAATACTCAGTGCTTCTTTTATTTCCAGTGCTATACAAGATACACAAAAATGAGAAAAGGAAATTGGATAAATTGCGAAAATCGTCAATTCTATATAAGAAAAAACTTGCGGGGGGTGAACTGTGATACAATGCTGTCATTGAAACCGATTTCAAATTGTAACTATTGAGCATCTGCGTAATGACCAGCAGATAGCCATTTGGTTTCGAAAGGAGAGAGTGTATGAAATCAAAAAAAGCAACTGTGAAGTATCGCGCCAGTAACCTGACATTCTGGCAGAAGGTGTACAAATACCGCGTGCTGCTTTTGATGTGTCTCCCGGTGATTGTGTTTTTCTTCGCATTCAGCTATATGCCGCTGCCGGGTATCTGGGTTGCATTCGTAAAGTACAACTACAGAAAGGGGATCTTCGGAAGTAAGTTTATCGGCTTTGACAATTTCAAGTTTCTGTTTACTTCCGGTAAGCTCTCAGTATTGACGAGAAATACAATTCTCTACAATGTGGCATTTATCCTGCTTGGAAATATGCTTGCGGTATTTGTGGCGATTCTGTTAAACGAGGTGCGCTGCAAGTGGTTCCGCAAGGTATCGCAGACGATGATGTTCCTGCCATACTTTATCTCACAGGTATTGGTCGGCTACCTGGTATTCAACCTGCTGAACTATGATACAGGACTTGTGAACAGCATTTTAAAGAGTCTTGGTGTTGCGGAGGAAAATCTGTTCCAGCCGTATTCGGATCCCAATGTATGGCCGCCGATTCTGATTCTGGTGTATCTGTGGCAGCAGACAGGCTATAATTCCGTGGTCTACTTCGCGTCGATTATGGGAATTGACGGTGAGATGATGGAGGCGTCCAAGGTAGACGGCGCCAACGGCTTCCAGCGGATTCGCTATATTATTCTTCCGAGTCTGAAGCCGACGATTGTAATCCTGCTGCTGTTTGCACTTGGCGGTATCGTCAAAGGAAACTTTGGTCTCTTCTATAATATTATCGGTACCAACTCGCTTCTGTACGATACGACAGATATCATCGAGACGTATGTGTATCGGGCGACTATGACGGACTTCAACTTCTCCACAGCATCTGCGGTGGGCCTGTATCAGTCTGTGATCGGGTTTGTCATCGTTATGACCGTGAACTTTATTGTGAAGAAGATCGAACCGGATTATTCCCTGTTCTAGGCGCGAGGAGGTCAGATTTATGGAAAACAAAACTACCAAGATTAAGCTCGACAGATCCGAGCTCATGATCCGCGGGTTTGGCTATGTGTTCATCACAATTTTTGCGGTGTGCTGCCTGCTCCCGTTTCTGATTATTATCAGTACCTCTTTCACAAAGGAGTCGATCATTCTGGCGGAGGGCGTACAGTTCCTGCCGAAGGAGTTCACGACAGCCGGTTACAATGCGGTGCTGAAGACCGGCAGTATCTTTAAGGCTTACATATTAACGATTGGTATGACAGGCATCGGTACCTTCCTGGGTCTGTTCTTCATCTCGATGGCCGGCTATGCGCTGCAGAGAAAGGACTTCCCGTTCCGGAATGTGATTTCCTTCTACATTTACTTCACGAGCCTGTTTTCCGCAGGACTTGCACCGTACTATCTGATGATGACACAGACGTATCATCTGAAGGATAACTATCTTGCAGTGCTGCTTCCGCTGATGATGTCGCCTTGGCTCGTCATCATGATGAAAAACTTTGTAAAGGCGATTCCGCACGAGCTGACCGAATCCGGCAAGATCGACGGCGCGGGAGATTTCAAGATCTACTACTCGATCATTCTGCCGCTGATCAAGCCGGCGCTGGCAACCATCGGACTGTTCCTGGCTCTGGGGTACTGGAATGAGTGGTATCAGTCTTCTCTGTTCCTTACCTCCAAAGTGGATGTAAAGCCGTTGCAGTTCATGCTGTATGAGGTCATCAATAAGACCGATGCGCTGAAGAACAGTGTTGCCGGTCAGTATGTCAATATCACGGACATTCCGTCCAACAGCGTGAAGATGGCGACGGCCGTCCTCGCGACCGGCCCGGTAATCTTCGTCTACCCGTTTGTACAGAAATACTTTATCAGCGGCGTAACGGTAGGCGCGGTCAAGGGCTGATGCCAGGATAGGCGGCAGCACTCCTGGCTGTGAGACATCATACGCTGTGTGTTGTGTGATGCAGATACAGCAGATGAATCCATATGTTTATTATCCCGCAAAAACGCGGGATGATGATAGATAAGAAAGAAAATAAAAGAATGGAGGCTATTTCACATGAAAAAGAGAACGATTGCATTACTGATGTCAGCGGCAATGGCAACGAGCATGATCGCAGCTACACTGACAGCGTGCGCAGAAGAGGGCGATACTTGGGCAAACTGGGCGGACGTTGACACTTCCGAGCATGTTGTGATTACCTACATGACGACCGGTGACAAGCCGGAGGGCGAGGCTCTGGAAAATCTGAACGCCATGATGGATCAGCTCAATGCGATTCTGACTGAGAAGGTAAACGCAGAGCTTGCGATTCAGTTCATTTCCTGGACCGACTATCTCTCCAACTACAACCTGACACTGGCTTCTATGGATGGCTCCGTAGACCTGGTAGGTACAGCTTCTGACTGGCTGGATGCATGGCCAAATGCAAAGAACGGCGCGTTCCTGGAGCTTTCCGAGGATATGCTTCAGACGTATGCTCCGGCTACCTGGGCGAGTGTTCCGGCGGAGAACTGGGAAATGTGTAAGTATGACGGCGAGATCTATCTGATGCCGGAGGATGGCTACACACAGTGGACGAACCATGGCTTCGCATACCGCCTTGATTGGGCGAGAGAAGCGGGGCTGGAGAATGGCGTGCACAGCTGGGAGGATATGACCACCTACTTCCAGCATGTAAAAGAAGCACATCCGGAGCTGAAGTACATGTGGGATTCGGACGGAACAAACTATGCAACGATGGTGGGCGGCTGGATTAGCTCCCACAGCAACTACATTTCCATCGACGGCCTGAACAGCGGCGCGATGTGGGGCGGCACAAAGGAAACTCCGTATACGATTTATTCTCCGTATGTGACGGATACCGATTCGCTGGTAGAATTTGCAAAGCTGATGAAGGAATGGGATGAGCTCGGCGTATGGCCGACCGACGTGCTGAACAACAACGGCGCAGACAACCGCATGGAGTTCCGGAGCGGCCAGGTAGCAGCAGAGCAGCACCACACCCAGACCTGGGCGGATCTGTGCAGCAAGAATGAAGCGAACAAGATTTATCAGGATGATGAGGATGCAGAGGTAGGATTCTTCTACTTTGGTGAGGAAACCGGCAACCTGACTTCTCTGAATATCACGCATGGTGCAATGGCTGTTTCCGCAGCAAGCGAGAACCCGGAGAGAGCGCTCATGGTTTATGACCTGATCCGCAACGACCAGGCTTGCTACCGCCTGTTCAACTTCGGTATCGAGGGCGTTTCCTATGAGGTTGTTGATGATGTCTACAAGAAGGAGCCGGAAGGATACAATTCTGATACGCAGAATATTAACGGTATGACGAACTTCTGGTGGGGACGTAACGATACGCTGGATCTGAAGAATTCCACAAACAACTGGGAAGCAATCAATGCGCTGTATGCAAAGTATGACGAGGTTGCTCAGCCGTATATGTATGGCCAGTTCGTTGCAGATGTAGATTCGATTTCCTCTCAGATCAACAACATTTCTGAGATTCACACGAACTACATGAAGCAGATCGCTTACGGCAAGTACAGCGGAACAGCAGAAGAGATCGTTGCAGAGTATCAGCAGGCTCTGATCGATGCAGGCATCGAGGATGTAACAGCAGAGCTGCAGGCTCAGATCACGGAGCTGTACGGCGAGTGATAAAGAAGCAAACGGGCAGCTGCAGTAAGGCAGCCTGAGAAATAAGAGAAAAAGCAGGGGCTTAAGATGCTCCTGCTTTTTTCAGTGGTGCACCTGACTTGGGGGCGCAGCATGGGGATTATCACGGTAGAGAAAATGAGCCAGTCCGGCATGCCATATACGTTGCTGATGTATCCGCCGGAGATTCAAAAGGAAATTGTTTCGTTCTTTGCCGGATCGGGCTCCTGCCAGGAATCGGAGGAAGGATAACAGGTAGTGCGCCAAACACTGTAATGTACGTATAGGTTGGTCTTGTGTTTTGTATAAAAATGGCTTGAAATGCCGGGTTAGCTGTGCTATGATGAAGATTGCCTTATGAACAGTTACGTAGTAAGAAAGGATGGATCGAGATGGCAGCAGCATTTTTCAGCGAATTTTTATTGGAACTGGTCAAACTGATTGCCCTCGCGGCTGTTGCCCTTGCGGCGATTTTCTGTGGGAAGAAGCTGCGTGACCGCAAGGACGGAAAGTCGGCGTGACAGTGCATGGAAAAGCGGATTGCCGGCAGTTCAGCTGCAGCAGGTTCCGGCTTCATGTGCTGGAAGGTCCTTCGCAGGCTGCGTCCAGTGTACGTGAATGAGAGAATACACCAGCTGGGATACCCTGCGACATCGCCGGTGTGACAATGCGGCGGATGGCAAAACAGGCAGTGCGGTCAGGCTGGATCTAATCGTGCCGGCACACTGGTTTGACAGGCAGGCGGATGGCGT
Source organism: Lachnospiraceae bacterium UBA7160 (assembly GCA_002491565.1). Classification (GTDB taxonomy): domain Bacteria; phylum Bacillota; class Clostridia; order Lachnospirales; family Lachnospiraceae; genus Choladousia. Next base: position 44,986 of record DKWE01000070.1, read on the forward strand.
TCGAATAACCGTGCCGGAGTGTAGTTCCAGGGCGCGGGATGACAGGTTGGAGGAATTGTTGTGAAGAAATACGGAGTAAATGAGTTACGGAAGATGTACCTTGACTTCTTTAAGAGCAAGGACCATCTGGTGATGAACAGCTTTTCGCTGGTGCCTCATAATGATAAGAGCCTGCTTCTGATCAATGCAGGCATGGCGCCGCTGAAGCCATATTTTACCGGGGCGGAGATTCCGCCGAAGCGCCGCGTTGCGACATGCCAGAAGTGCATCCGCACAGGCGATATTGAGAATGTCGGAAAGACAGCGCGTCACGGCACCTTTTTTGAGATGCTGGGGAATTTTTCGTTTGGCGATTATTTTAAGCAGGAAGCGATTTCCTGGTCATGGGAATTCCTGACCCGGGTAGTCGGTCTGGACCCGGAGCGCCTGTATCCGTCCGTCTACCTGGAGGATGATGAGGCGTGGAATATCTGGCATGATGAGATCGGGATTCCGGCAGAGCGTATTTTCCGCTTTGGCAAGGAGGACAATTTCTGGGAGCATGGCGCAGGACCGTGCGGACCATGCTCGGAGATTTACTATGACCGCGGGGAGAAGTATGGCTGCGGAAAGCCGGATTGTACGGTTGGCTGTGACTGCGACCGCTATATAGAAGTTTGGAATAATGTCTTCACCCAGTTTGAGAACGACGGGGAAGGACATTATGAGCTGCTGAAGCAGAAGAATATCGACACCGGTATGGGATTGGAGCGTCTGGCAGTCGTTGTGCAGGAAGTGGATTCGATTTTTGATGTCGATACGATGCAGGCGCTGCGCGACCGTGTCTGCGCATTTGCAAAGACAGAGTATAAGAAGGATGAGACGAAGGATATTTCGATTCGTCTGATCGTTGACCATATCCGTTCCGCGACGTTTATGATTTCGGACGGTATCATGCCGACGAATGAGGGCCGCGGATATGTGCTGCGCCGTCTGATCCGCCGCGCAGCACGCCATGGCAGAATGCTCGGGATCGAGGGCACGTTCCTCTCGGAGCTGAGCAAGACTGTCATCGAGGGTTCCCGGGATGGCTATCCGGAGCTGGAGGAGAAGAAGGACTTCATCTTCAAGGTGCTCGCGCAGGAGGAAGAGAAGTTCAATAAGACGATTGACCAGGGCCTGAACATGCTCTCCGGTCTGGAGGCAGAGATGGCGGCAAAGGGTGAGAAGACCTTAAATGGCGCGAATGCGTTCATGCTCTATGACACCTATGGATTCCCGCTCGATCTGACGAAGGAGATCCTGGAGGAGAAGGGCTATACGATTGACGAGGAAGGCTTCCATGTATGCATGGAGGAGCAGCGGGTCAAGGCGCGTACCGCACGTGCGGTCACGAACTATATGGGCGCGGACGCGACAGTGTATGATCAGATCCCGGCGGCTGTGACCTCTGAGTTTGTCGGTTATGATACATTGACCTGCGAGTCGAAGATCTCTGTTCTTACGACGGAGAAGGAGATTACGGAGGCACTGACAGACGGTGTGCGCGGGACAGTGATTGTGGAAAAGACTCCATTCTACGGGACAATGGGCGGCCAGACGGGTGACAAGGGTGAGATCACCTGCCCGGAGGGACGTTTCGTGGTTGAGGATACGATTCATCTGCTTGGCGGCAAGATCGGACATGTCGGGTATATGGCAGAGGGCATGATGAAGACCGGAGATACAGTAACGCTGACGGTCGAGGCACATGCTCACCAGAATACGTGCAAGAATCACAGTGCGACGCATCTGCTGCAGAAGGCGCTGAAGACGGTGCTTGGTTCCCATGTTGAGCAGAAGGGTTCTCTGGTGACACCGGACCGCCTGCGGTTTGACTTCTCTCATTTCCAGGCGATGACAGCAGAAGAGCTGGAGCGCGTGGAGGCGATGGTCAATGAAGAGATCGCCGCTTCTCTTCCGGTCGTGACACAGGTGATGAGTCTCGATGACGCGAAGAAGACGGGCGCGATGGCGCTGTTTGATGAGAAGTATGGAGACCAGGTGCGCGTCGTATCGATGGGCGACTTCTCGAAGGAGCTTTGTGGCGGTACACATGTCGGTAATACTGCCGAGGTCGGTACCTTTAAGATTGTCTCAGAGGCAGGTGTGGCGGCAGGCGTCCGCAGAATTGAAGCACTGACCGGCGACGGCGTATTTGCACATTATAAAAAGGAAGAAAAAGAACTGGAAGAGATCGCAAAGCTGCTGAAGACGACTCCGGCAGGCATTCCGGATAAGGTGGCGGGGCTGCTTGCGGAGATCAAAGCGCTTTCCAGTGAGAATGAGTCCCTGAAGAGCAAGCTTGCAAAGGATGCGCTTGGGGATGTCATGGATCAGGTTGTGGAGGTCTCCGGCGTGAAGCTTCTTGCTGCAAAGCTGGAAGGCGTCGATATGAATGGCCTGCGTGAGCTGGGGGATCAGCTGCGTGAGAAGCTGGGGGAAGGTGTCGTATTGCTTGCCTCAGTCAATGAGGGTAAGGTCAGCCTGATGGCAGCGGCGACGGAAGGCGCGATGAAGCTCGGCGCACATGCCGGCAATCTGATTAAGGGAGTCGCATCGCTCGTAGGTGGCGGCGGCGGCGGTCGTCCGAATATGGCGCAGGCAGGCGGCAAGAATCCGTCGGGCGTTGAGGCCGCACTCGAAAAAGCAAAGGAAGTACTGGCGGGGCAGTTGCACTAGAATTAGGATGATCCGCAGGCGTGCCGGCTGTGAATAATAACACGCTTTTTGCGGATTGTATCAGGATTTTGTTAATTTTGCAAAAAGTAGTTGACGAAAGCAGAAAATCTGGTATAATACTTATTAGTGCAATAAAATACCCAGACAGTTGTATTCTGCACAATCTACAACTGGAGGGAGGTTGGGTGTGAGACAATGTCAAATGTTATCGTAAAAGAAAACGAGACTCTGGACAGTGCTTTGCGTCGTTTCAAAAGAAACTGCGCGAAGGCGGGTATCCAGCAGGAAATTCGTAAAAGAGAGCATTACGAAAAGCCGAGCGTAAGACGTAAGAAAAAGTCTGAAGCAGCAAGAAAACGTAAATATAACTAAATTTTATATGTGCAGTTGAGTGGAGTGTTGACAAAACACTCCATTTTTACTATCATACAAAAGAAGTTTGGAAAGAGAAAAAGAGAACATATCCTGAAAGTTTGAGAGAGATCATATATGTGGTGGAATAAAGTAATATTTGGATGGAGCGCGTACCATGTGGTACTATGGTTTTTAATTTACAGTATATTAGGATGGATTGTGGAATCCATCTATATGTCGGTATGTAACAGAAAAATAACGAACAGAGGGTTTGCAAAAGGACCTATGTGCCCGATCTACGGCTTTGGCGCGCTGACGGTGTTTTTCCTTTTAAGACCTTACAGCGGCAATCCGGTCCGCCTGTTTTTTATGGGCATGTTTCTTGCGACTGCGCTGGAATTCATGACGGCGCGCATTATGCAGAGGATTTTCGGGGAAATCTGGTGGGATTACCGGGAGAAGCCTTTTAATTACCGGGGGATCATCTGTCTGGAAAGTTCGGTAGCCTGGGGCTTTTATACGTTGGGGTTATTTCTGTTTTTACATAATATCGTAGTAAATATGGTAGACCGTCTTCCGTCCATTGTAGGAAAGGTTGGAGGCAGTGTCATCCTGGCGTTGTATACCGTAGATTTCATGAAGGCAATGTACAGGGAGAAGAAAGGGGAGGTTTTTAAAAATTTCAAAAAAGGTATTGACGGATGAAGCCAGGAAGGCTATACTGTAACCGTCAAGGGCAAGGGTGCCGTATCGTAGGATGCGGCACTCTTTTTGGTGCGCCCAGTATGGGCGCAAT
>DKWE01000011.1 GCA_002491565.1 Lachnospiraceae bacterium UBA7160
CCGTTGCTTGCAGCGGGGTCTTTGATTGACTTACCATAGACAGAAGAGCGCCGGTCCGCCGGAATATCCGGAGACCAGCGCCCCTGTCCATAATGTATCGCAGCCAAGCCGGCTGCTCCCCCCAACCGGGCTGTCACACCTCTGGCAGATTTTACTCTACATCCAGATAGGTGAAATCTGTCTCTACGGTATTGTAGAAGCCGGTGTAGCCCTCTTTGTAGTTATAACCGTTCTCTGTCCAGCCAATTACCAGATTCATCACGTTATCACAGAAGAACTTCTCTACTTCAAAGTAGTTTGCCTTGCGCTCTGCGAGCGTCGGGGAAGCAAGTGCCTTGTCGTACAGCTCGTCGTACTCCGGATTCGCATAGTTGCGGAGTGCGGACGCCATAGAGCTGTGGTAGCTGCTCAGGAAGCTCTCCAGTGCGTCCGGAATGGACAGCTCGTTGCCGCCGAACCACAGATCGTAGTCGCCCGACATTGCGCTGGAAATCATCACCTGGATGGTCTGCGGATTGATCGTAGACTCAATGCCAAGGTTCGTCTTCAGCATATCCTGAATCGCAGCGAGTGTGTCAATGCTTCCCTGTGCCTCATAGCAAAGCAGGTCAATCGCAGGCACATCCTCGATCGTCTTACCGAGCTCTTCCAGTGCAAGGTTCAGGTATTCCTTCGCCTTCTCCGGATCCGCCGTTGCCGGCCATCCCTCATACGGGAACTCCTCGTTGAATGCCTTCTCTACGCCCATCTCTGAAGGAGCCGTCAGACGGGTCGTCGGCTCATCGCCGGTCAGAACGGAATTGCACAGACTGGTACGGTCAATTGCATAGCAAAGTGCCTTGCGGAAGTTTGTATTGCCAAGGAATAATCCGCTCTCCTCTGTCTTTCCGCCATGGTTCAGATTGATGCAGCGGTAGGTTCCGATGTAAGTGAACCGGGAGAATCCTGCATCCTCCAGCGTCTGATTCTGCATGTCACTTCCTACCGGACAGAAGTCCAGCTCATCGGCAAGCATCATATCGACACCCGTATCGCTGGTCGCACCGATGATAAAGTTGATTTCGTCCATCTTGATGCTCTCCGCATCCCAGTAGTTCGCGTTTTTCGTGAGCTTCACGCTGGAATCCGGAACCCACTCGGTCATGATAAACGGGCCGTTCGTCAGGAGCTTGTCTGTCGCAGAGCCATAGGACGCTCCCTGTGCCTCTACGAATGCTTCCTCCAGAGGAGCAAACAGGGTCGTGCTGGTAAAGGTCGATTCGTACTGCGGATTCTTAAAGGTGTATTCGATCGTCAGATCATCGATCTGCTTCACGCCAACCTCTTCCCATGCGCATTCCCCACTGTAATATTCTTCTCCATTTAACAGGATATATCCGCCCTCTGCGTTGTAATGTCCCACAGCCGGGTCCATCAGTCTTTTCGCCGCATAGACCAGATCCTCTGCCGTAACCGGCGTGGTCCCGTCGTTATAGGTCATCCCTTCCTTCAGCTTGAAGGTCCAGGTCTTGCCGTCCTCGCTTACTTCCCAGCTCTCTGCGATTCCGCCGATATATTCGCCCTGCTTATCGCGGATCAGGGTATCCGCAACCATCATGTCGATATAGGTTGCCGGATCCGCGTTCAGCTCCGCGTAGTCCAGAGTCACCGGATCATAGGGTGCTCCGATGCGCACGCTTTTTGTCTCTCCATCCTCTGCAAATACCGCTGCAGGTACTAAGGTTGCTGCCATTGCGGCAGCCATTGCCAGTGCAGTTAACTTTTTCATATCCAGTAACCTCCATCTTCTTTCGCGCAGCATGTCCCGCGCCTTTTCCGCTTCAACTCTTTCCACTAGTAAAGCGCCAGCTGTAAATAAATAGATTTCCAACTGATGTGATCCTCTTTGATCCACCTGAATCACGCCGCTGTAAATCTTGTCTGTATTTTAGCATAGTTGCCTGTTCCGTGCAATGTGCATTATGTACCTATCTGTCTTTCTAAGTTGTACATAGTGCATATTCATTGTTTTTCATTTTGGCGACCCGGTCGAGAAGTACGTCCGGGTCGCCCGCCACATGATCCCCCTTGGAAACATCTATAGATGTGTTTGCCACATGATAGCCATCAAGTTGAAAGCGTTAATTACCATTTACTAAACGGTATTTACAGCTGAACTATATCCTTCGGATAAGGCTGAACTACCATTTACAAATATTTCCGGAACCACTCTACCAATTCTTTGTAGTATAGTCTCTGCAGCCGCGCATCCTGAGGCTGCTCATGGCCGGTATGCGGAAACAGTACCATCTTGACCGGAAGCTCCGGGTGAAGGTCTTTCAGTGCGACAAAAAGCTGATGCGCTCCTTCCACCGGCGTCCGGTAGTCCTCTGTCCCGTGCAGGATCAGAAATGGCCGGTCGACCCGCTCTGCATAGGATACCGCCGATTGCTTCAGCTGATCCACCATGAAGTCCTCAAAGCTGCAGAAGTCCTTGCTCTGCCCCTGCATATCAGAGCTCGCATAGGAGATCAGCTCATTCGAAATGCTGCGCTGCGATACGTAGGCTTTGAACCGCTTCGCATGCGTTGCGATGTAGTTCGTCATATAGCCGCCATAGCTGCCCCCCGTCACGCCGATCCGGTCCCCGTCGATCCAGTCAAATCTGCGAACCGCCTCGTCTACAAACTGCAGAAGATCGTAATACGCCGACCCGTCCACAGCGCGGGCATAGTTTTGATGCACCCATCCGTAGCCGCTGCTCCCCCTCGGATTGCAATAGAGCACAGCAAAACCGGCCGCTGCCAGACACTGGTGCTCCAGTTCCAGTCCATACGTATAGAATGGATGCGGTCCGCCGTGTATATACAAAATTGCCGGATACTTCCTGCCCTCTTCTCTGTTTTGCGGGGGCAGAACCCAGCCGTGTACCTGGCTCTCTCCGTCCAGCGTTTCAAAGGAAAAATCCACGGGGCTGCCAAGCTGCACGCCCGAGAAAAGCTCCTCTGCCGACTGCGCCGCCCGCTGCAGTATCTCTCCTGTCTCTGCATCCAGAATCTCATAGACCTCCGGAAGATCCGGCTCCGATTTTGCCGCCATCAGCGTCCCGTTCTGCACTCTACTAAGCCCGTGATACACCTGCTTTCCGCCTGCCAGCAGCCGCGCATGTCCGTCTCCCGCAAGATCCAGGCGGTAGATATTTCCCTGCCCCTGCCAGCCGCTGACAAAGTACACGCGCTTGCCGTCCTCGCTGATCTGCACCTTATCCATCCCCCGGCCGCAGCCCGCATTGTACGGGAATTGCACACACTGATAACAGTTTTCGTCGCTGACAAACACCGGAACTGCCTCGCCATTCTCCACAGCAAACCGGTAAAAATAGATTTCCGGATATCCGTGATCGTGGTCCTTCCCCGCATATTCCGGATCGAGCACTCCGGCAATCACCGATTTGCCGTCCGGTGTGAACACAGGACGGATGGGATTCGGATACGACACAATCCAGTAATCCTTCGACAGCCTGCGGGCCGCTTTTCCGGAATCTGCGGTGTCCAGCAGCAGCAGGTCATAGCCGATTCCCTCCTGTCTCGAACGGAACCGGTTGCTGACGCAGACCACAGTACGGCTATCCGGCGACCAGCTGGCATGCAGATAGTCAAATGCACCTTCCGTGAGCTGTCTTGCACTCCCGCCTCTGGAATCTACGACAAAGAGCTGCCAGTGGGTATCCGGACGGATAAATCCCATCCCGTCAAACTTGTATCCAAAATCCTCGATGACTACCGGCTCGTCCGGCCGCCTTTTCTCCGCTGCCTGCCCGGCTTCCTCTGAAGCTCCTCCGGCGATCATACTGAAGAGTATCTTGCTTCCGTCCGGCGACCAGAGCGGCTCCATCACAGCGCCCTGCACTTCTGTTACCTGCCGAAGCTCTCCGCTGTCTAAATGATAGCAGAAAATCTGCCTGCCCAGCCCTTTCACCACGGACAGGAACAGCATCCGGCTTCCGTCCGGTGAAAATGCCGGATTCCCTTCGCCCGGACCGCCAGCCGTAATCACCTGCCGTTCTCCGGTTTTCAAATCTTTCAGGACAATCCCTCCTGTTTTCTGGGATGCCCAGCATACCAGCTGGCGCTTCTCGCAGTAGTCGCCTCCGTTAAACCGTTCCAGCTCCTGGCAATCCGTAAACTCTGGCAGTCTCTTACTCATGCTTCTCACCGTCCTTGTCCATTTTCTTTGACTCACTGTGGTCCATATGCAGCAGATCGCTGCCCCTCTCATCGGAAATCCATTCCGCTTCGGCGCTGTTCTGGCTTGTGCAGGCAGGCTCCGTCTGAGCAGTATCCTGTTCGCCGTCTTCTTCTACTTTCAGATACTTCGTAAACCAATCTGCCATCTCCTGCAGATGCCGGATCTGATGATGCAGCTTCCCTGTTCTGGTCATCGCATGGTTCTCCTCCGGGAACATGACGAGCCGCACCGGAACCTCCGGATTTCGCTCCTTCATCGCCACAAACACCTGCTCCGCCTGTTCAAAGCTGCATCGGTAATCCTCATAGGCGTGGAGAATCAGCAGCGGAACCTTAAAATGATCAATAAAGGAAATGATATTTCCTCTTGCTCTGTCCACCAGATAATCCAGCATCCGGAAATCCTTCGGGATCTCCCCCGCTGAGACAAAGCCCATATCGCCGGTGCCATAGGAGGTCGCCGTATTTGCCAGACATCTCTGTGTCACTGCCGCCGCAAAATAATCTGTCCGTCCGATCAGCTTGTTCGTCATATATCCGCCGTAGCTGCCGCCGGTCACACCGATCCGCTTCGGATCAATCCATCCCTGGCCCACCGCACCGTCCACCATTGCGAGCAGGTCATCCAGCACCTCCTGCTTCCAGCAGACCCCTCCGGCGCAGAATTCTCTTCCGAAACCGACGCTTCCCCTGGGATTGCCGTAAATTACTCCAAGCCCGGCTCCCGCCAAAGCCTGGAACTCATGCCAGAATGCAAGTCCGTACATCGTCTGCGGTCCGCCCTTGATGTCCAGGACCGCAGGATACCGGTTTCCAGACAGGTCCCCGGTTTCCGCATGCATCTCATCGCTATGGCTGTCTGTTTCGGCCTGTGCCCCATCGTTATGCCCGTCCGCACCAGTGACAGGATTCCCTTCTGCGTTTCCAGCCACCGGGCGCACCAGGAAATACTGCAATTCCACTTTCCCGTCCCGGCTTCTGATCCAGTGCTCTTCCACCGGAGCAAGCTCATACTCCTCCAGCCAGGGATTGCTGTCGGTCAGCTTTTTTCCGTCCAGATACAGCTCCGCAGGTTCCGTCCAGGAGGACATCACAGTCACAAGATGTCCCTGGCTGTCCAGTGCATATTCCTGCAGATCTGTGGCTCCCTGACACACCAGCTCGATCTCCGGCATACTGGAGGTTCCTGCTTCCATCGATTCGGCGCCGTCTGTACGCTTTCGGCTTTCTCCCTCTGCCTTGCACTCCTGCCTGCTTCCTTCCGCAAACTCCTGCGGAAGCCGTACCCGGTACAGACCGGTCCTCCCATGAAAGCCAGAGATAAAATATAGGTAATTTCCGTCCGGTGACAAGGAAAAGTAGGGAGTCTTCTCCCCGTACTCCAGCCGCCCAGCCGCCAGCGGATACACCCCGTGGCAGACGTTTTCTTCCCACTGTTCAAACAGCAGCCCGGAACGCTCCGGCTCGTCCAGACGCGCCAGATAGGGCAGCAGCATACAGCTTCCGTCCCCGAAATCCGGATACGCCATTCCGAGCACCGACCTGCCATCCGCCATAAATACCGGACAATGATCCGCGCTAAGCCCGGCATCCCGCGTGATCTGTCTTACCTCGCTCCCATCTGCACGGCACATAAACAGCTCCGCATCACGGCCCTTCGCCCCGCCATACGGATACCCATAGAAAGCAAGCAATTCCCCGTCCTGCGACCATGCAGGGTAAACGGCCTCCATCCCGCCGGTATCGATCAGCCGCTGGCCGCTGCCATCGAGATTCACGATTCCAATATGAGAAAATTCTCCCTTCCGCATCCCGTGCCATTCGTCCATCTTATAAACAAGATCGGTAATATAATACGGCCGGTAGTCCAGCTCCTCCTTCCAGCGTGCTTTCTCCCCGGCATCCATTTCCTCAAAGGCACATCCTCCCTCGATCTCCTCCGGCCACAGCACTGCCTCGAACACGAGCCTCGTACCGTCCTCCGTAAGCGAATACCGCTCGATGCCGTGGCGCAGCGTCGTCACCTGGCGCATCTCACCTGTCTCAAGATTCTTTATAAAGACCTGATTTTCCCCAGTCTGGTCAGACAGACAGGCCAGCTGCACGCCGTCCGGTAAAAACTGCGGCTGCTTCGCAGAGCTCCCGTCCGCACCTGACAGCCACACCTCCTGCACTTCGTCCGCTATCAGCTGCGGCTGCTTCGCAGAGCTCCCGTCTGCCACCGTCAGGCAGAGCTTCCCGCCGTCCTTTCCTGTAATACAATGAATCCGGGACGGATAGCTCCCATCCTCTTCCTTCGCAGTATAGCTCACATAAGCAATCCTGCTGCCATCCTTGGAAATCACCGGCCACGTCACATAAGTAATCTGCTTCATCGTTTCCGGTGTAAATCTCTTTTTCATCTGTTTGCTTCCTCCTTCAGCCTCCACCGATAAGAAATCACCGTCTTCCCGGTATCGGCCTCCGGCATTTCCTTCTCCTCCACAGTAAAATGTCCGTCAAAACAATCCGCCCCAGGTACAATCGGAACTCCATTTTTCATCGCTTCCCACTCTCCGGTCACATCCAGACCGGAAATCTGCAAAACTGTATCAAGAAACACCTTATTTCCAAGGTTCTCCCCGGCACGCCCCTTCTCCAGAATTTTGAGCATCACATCATCCAGGCTGCGTGTTCCTCCCGTAGCGCTTCGGATTTCCGCATCCACATTGGCGAGAAACAGCATTCCTCTCCCATAGGAAATACGCTGCGCCCGGCGGTCCTGCCAGCAGATTGCTGCTGCCTCCATATTTTCCATCCCCCGCGTCGGATTCGTGTAGTACGCGTCCGTCCGCTTCTGCAGCTCCGCCATTGCCTCCGCAGGCGTAATCAGCCCCATCCGAAGCGGCAGCATAACACTGTAAAATTCTGCCGTCCCCTCGGAATACCAGGTTGTGACCCCATACGGCTCATCATTCAGATGCGGCCAGTTATGTACCATTTCATGTGCAAGAATGAAACGCCGTTCCTCCACCGAAAATGGCTGCGTATCATTCCAGCCAAACATATAGGAGCGGTACAGCGCTGTCCCACCGCTCGTCAAAAACGGATCTTTCCGCACAAAAATCCGGTACACCGGATCCTGATCCCGGAAAAAGACCTGCATCCTTCCAAACAGTTTCCTCGTATAATCCGCAATCTTCTCCATCGCAAACGGCGGCTCTGTCAGCCAGTAAAATCCAAACTCGCCCTCTGTAATACTGTGGAGATCCCCCACCGCAAAGTACGACTGGCGCAACAGCTCCAGTCCACCGTCCACTGTCACATCGCCTTCGCCAAAGGTGCAGACGCCCCGGCTTCCCTCTGGCATCTCACTCAAATCCCAGTGAAGCGCCGCCTTGCCCTCTGCACCCGGAATCCTTACCAAAAACGAAATACCTGCGCTGTTCGCTCCGCCATCTTCACAGCGAAAATCAAAATACGGGCCGCAGATATCAGAATCCCGAAGCTGTCTCGGTCTGACTGTATAGCGGATCTCAACCGTCCCTTCCGTTTCCCGCTCTGCCATCCAGTTTCTCAGCTCATACGGATACGGCTTCGATTCGGATACCCGCACCGGAACCTCCCCTACCCCGTCTGTCACCAGAAATCCCTCCGGGCTGCAGCCTGGTATCGTCACCGTCGACAGCTGCATGGAACACAACTCCTCGCCTGATACGCGATGCAAATTCTCCAGATCGATGCACACCTCCATCCGGTCCACCTGCCTGCCCGTACCATAAGGCTTTAGTGTAATTGTTGTCTGTATCATCCTGTATTCCTCCTTCATGAGTCTCTCAATTCCAAAAAACAAGAAACCGGAACCTAATTTTACCATGTTACACGGCCTGCAATATCTCACCCGAAGGCAGCTTCTGAATCATTTTTTCTGCGGGAGTCTGAAACGTTGTCTAATTTTCGATATGTAAAAAAGGTCTGTGAAAAAAGCCGTCTCTTTCTACGTGAAAACATCGGAATATCACAGAAAACCGTTGTTTTCTAAGGCGCAGGAAGAACTTTTTTCACAGCCCCTTATATTCCACAGCTCAAGGAGCCATGTTCCTGTTTCATGTGAAATGAAACGCCATTTTCCGTTTATTCGTCACTGCTTAGTGCACTCCGAGCCTGCTCTTGCGCTTCATCACAGTATAGCTGTATACTGCAAGTCCGATCAGTGTCGTCAGGTACGGAATCATCTGAATCAGCTCGGTCGGGATTGTCGTCAGCTGCATCAGATTGCCGAGCGCCTGCGCGATACCAAAGAGCATCGTCACCAGAAATCCGCCGATCGGCGTGTCAGCTCCCATGGAGCTTGCAGCCAGCGCGATGAAGCCCTTACCCGCTGACATATCCTTTGTGAACATATTCATGTAACCGCCGGACAGGAAGTAGCCGCCCATGCTGCACAGCACACCGCTCAGGACAAGCGCAATGTACTGAATCTTCTTTGAGCTGATTCCGACGGACTCCGCCGCATTTTTGTTTTCTCCAACCGCCCGAATCTTCAGGCCCATCGGTGTCTTGTACAGGAACACATGGACCACTACGACCGCGAGCAGTGCCAGCCACGTCATCAGATTCTGGCCTGAGAGCACTTCTCCAAGGAACGGAATCTTCTCAACAAACGGAATGTGTACAATCGGCGCAGACACACTCGAAATCGAGGTAGACGCACCGCGGTCTCCGGATACCGCAAGCAGCAGAAGCACTGTACCGCCCGTCGCGATCAGATTCAGTGCAATCGCAGCCAGGATCTCATCTGTTTTCAGCTGCAGGATAAAGAATGCAAGCGCCAGGCCAATCAGACCGCCAATCAACATCGTCAGCAGCAGACCGCCCAGAAAGCTGTGCGTCAGGGAGCTGAAAATAACTCCAAACAGTGACGCAAACAGCAGCATCCCTTCCAGCGCCATGTTCGTAATGCCGGATTTGGACGCGATTCCGGAAGCCAGTGTGGCGAACAGAATCGGTGTCGACATACGCAGAATCGCATTGACGAAATCAGCAGAAAAAATATTACCAGCCATGTCCTTACACCCCCTTTTCTTTCAGAGACTCCATCGCTTCTTTTGCGATCATCTTGTGCTTGTAACCGCTTAAGAACTGCTCTGCTACCACAAGCAGAATGATAATTCCCTGCGTGATCTGCACAATTTCCAGCGTAACATCCGTATAGCGCGCCATGATAGAAGCGCCTGTGCGCAGATAAGCGAGAAACAGCGCCGCGAGCGGTGTGTACAGCGGATTATTTTTCGCCAGTGTACAGATAATAATCGCATCCCAGCCATAGCCGAGCAGCGAGGTCCAGGAGAAACGAGTGTAAATCGGGCTGAGCAGCTCCACACCGCCGCCGATACCCGCGATGAAGCCGCCGAGCAGCTGGGAAACGCAGATGACCTTGACAATATTGATGCCGGAATAGCGCGCAAACCGCTCATTCTGGCCGGTCAGACGGAGCTCATAGCCCGTTTTCGTCTTGTACAGAAATACACTGCCAAGCAGCGCAGCGGCAAGTGCGATAAAGAGCCCCGGATGGATTCTGGTGCGCTCGACCAGCGTCGGCAGCGTGGATTCCTCCGGAATCACGTAAGATGCAGAACCGATACTCGGATCGCAAATGTAATGCATCAGGATAAACATCGCGAACCACAGCGCAATATAGTTCAACATCAGGGAAGAAACAAGTACCGAAGAATTCGTTTTGATCTTCAGGATTGCCGGAATGGCGGTGAACACAGCGCCTGCAAGTCCTGAGAGCAGAATCGCCACTACCGGACTTACACCGGCTGGCAGACCAAACTTCAGCGCGACTACCGCTGCTACCAGACCTCCGAGATGGAACGCACCCTCTCCGGCCAGATTAATCTGATTTGCGGAAAACATGATGCAGACACCTGTTCCGGTAAACATCAGGGGAATCATCGCCTCGATGACATTCGCGAAATTCCGTTTACTCTTAAACGGTCCGGTGATCAGCGTATAGATGGCAGTCAGCGGCTGGTCACTCACCAGGAAGATGATACCGAAGGAAACAAGGAGTGCGATCACGATAGCAAAAAACATACGCACGATCTCAAATCTCTTTACGCTGCTCTTCATTTTGCCGCACCTGCCTTTCTATGATCGTTTTTAATGCCAAGCATGTATTGTCCAAGTTCCTCCTCTGTCACGTGTGCCACATCCGTGAATACGCCGGAAAAGTTCCCCTTGTACATAACTGCAAGGCGGTCGCTCAGGGAGAAGATTTCATTCAAATCTGCAGAGACAAGGATCACCGCACAGCCTGCATCCCGGAACTCCAGCAGCTTTCTGCGGATGAATTCTGTCGCTCCGACATCGATACCGCGCGTCGGCTGGTTTGCAATGATCACATCCGGACCTGTTGAAAATTCACGAGCAACAATCACCTTCTGAATATTGCCGCCGGACAACATGCCAACCTCCTGCTTCTGAGACTTACATTTCACCAGATATTCTTTGATCAGCTCGTCACTGCGCTTCTGGATTGTCTTTGTCCTGAGCAGAAGCTTACCGGAATACGCATCGTCTGTATACTGATTCGAGAAAAGGTTCTCCTGGATATTCAGATGCGATGCACAGCCGGACGCCATGCGGTCCTCCGGAATATGCGCAAGCTTTTTCTCGCGGATCCCCTTGATGGACTCTTTCCGGATATCCTCGCCCTTGAGCAGAATTTCTCCGGTATACTTCCTGGAAAGTCCGGTAATCGCATCGATCAGTTCCGACTGGCCGTTTCCTTCCACGCCGGCAATGCCAAGGATTTCACCGCCGCGTACCTCAAAGGAAAGCCCATTCACCTTCTGGACACCCTGTGTATTGTAGGCGCTCAGATTCCGGACTTCAAGCAGGACCTCCCTCGGCTTTGCAGGCTCCTTATCGAACTCCAGAACAACCTCACGGCCAACCATCAGCTTCGACATGTCATTTGTGCTGATTTCGTCCACATTGTAAGTCCCCATACTCTTTCCGCTGCGCATGATCGTCGCCCGGTCACAGATGCGCTTGATCTCGTCCAGCTTATGAGAAATAAAAATCACAGTGCGCCCATCGTCCCGCAGCTTTTCCAGCTGTACAAACAGCTCCTCTGTCTCCTGCGGTGTCAGCACAGCGGTCGGCTCATCCAGAATCAGGATATCGGCACCCCGGTACAGTGCCTTCAGGATCTCTACCTTCTGCTTAATCCCGACTGGTATCTCCTCCACCTTTGCTGTGACATCAATATCAAAGTTATACTTTTCCGCAATCTCACTGGCTGCCTTTACAGCCTGCTTCATATCGATAAAAAATTTCTTTTTCCGGGGTTCCACACCCAGTATGATGTTTTCTGCCACGGTCAGCGATGGCAGCAGCATAAAGTGCTGATGCACCATACCGATCCCCTTGGAGATCGCATCCTGCGGCGAGCGAATCGCCGTCTCGCTCCCGTTCAGAATGATTTTTCCCTGATCAGGCGGCTCAATACCAAACAGCACCTTCATCAGTGTACTCTTTCCGGCGCCATTTTCCCCCAACAGCGCATGGATCTCACCCTTTTTCAGCTCCAGGCTGACATCCTTATTCGCTACTACACCGTTGGAATAAATTTTCATGATATGCTGCATTTCCAAAACGGTTTCTTTTGCCAACTCCATTCTCCCTCCTTTGTTATTTTCTGGTTTGCTTTAAGCCTTCACAGTAATACACAGCAGGGGCTGCTGCGTATGCATCACATACGGCAACAACCCCCGCGAATTCACGCTGCCAGTTATCCTTAACCTGTCTCCATGTCAGTACTGGTGACGGCTCGTCTCAAGCCTATAAATTGCTCTGTGTTTCACACTTTTGCAATTCAGTTATCTTCCAACCTTTACAGACTCTTTCAGAGCCTCAATTGCAGCCTGATCCATATCAGCAGAGGTGTTAACCACGATGTCACCTGCTACGATGGAAGCCTCCAGCTCTTCAAGCTTTGTGCGAACCGACTCCGGAAGCATTTCCTCATAGTGCGCATCCTTCACCAGAGCAACACCGCCCTCCTTGAAGCCATAGGTCTCCTGCGTACCGTAATTCAGCTCGCCGAGCATATCCTTCTGAATTGCAAGGTACAGGGACTGTCCAACATTCTTCAGTGCAGAAGTCGGAATAAAGTCTGCATAATCCGGAAGCAGAGCTGCCTGATCGGAGTCCACACCAAATGCATACTTTCCTTCATCCTTCGCTGCCTCAATCTGTCCAAGACCCGCGTTTCCTGCTACGTTAAATCCTACATCTGCGCCGCTCTGGTACTGAGACAGTGCGATATCCTTGCCCTTCGTGGAGTCTACGAAGTCGCCGACGAATCCAACTGCTACCTCAATATCCGGATCCGTATCTGCTGCACCCTGGATATAGCCTACCAGGAAGTCATTGATGACGGAGTTGTCCATACCGCCAAGGAATCCGATGATATGGTTGTCCGGATCGATGCCCTCAAGGCTGCTATCCGTCGTCATCATCGCAGCTGCCGCGCCAACCAGGTAGGACACCTCATTCTGCTTGTACAGGACGTTGTAAATGTTCTCCGGGTTGCCATTTCCCTCAAAGTCAAATGCCTCATCAAAGAAGATGAACTTCTGATCCGGATAATCCTTTGCCGCGTTTGCAAGCGGCAGAGCCATCTGCCAGGTCCCCATGATGATGACATCGTACTCGCCGGAATCACAGTAGTCCAGAAGTGTCGGCTCCCACTTTGCCTCATCCGCTGCAGTACCGCCCATCTGCTCTACCTTAAAATCAAAGACATCGGAACCCAGCTCATCGCGCAGTCTTGTCAGACCTTCATTTGCGGAATCATAGAAGGACTTGTCTCCCAGATTGCCGTTCAGAAGAAGCGCTGCACGATAGTGTGTGCCCTCCGGAGCTACAAATGCCTCCGCTTCTGTCTGTACCTCTACCGGCTCCGTCTCTGCTGCTGCCTCAGTCGATACCTCCGATACTTCTTCCGTCTCAGACTCCACCTCCGTTGTCTCTTCGGTCTCTGTCGGTGCCTCTGTTACTTCCTCGGTCTCTGTCGGCGCTTCTGTTACTTCCTCGGTCTC
>DKWE01000043.1:0-30084 GCA_002491565.1 Lachnospiraceae bacterium UBA7160
AAAAAGAAACAACAATGTTTCGCCGTATGTCTAGTACCAGCCAATTAAAATACAAATTATAGCCGTCCTTTTTCTCCTTTGCGCCAAGAGCAGCGGCAATCGCCACCGCAACACCCGGTTTTCTGCAATGATAAGCTGATACAGATAATCTTTCCTTTCCGACGAAAAAAGACAGCCCATAATTGAACTGCCTTTCTTCCCCTTTGATATTCAGTTTTAGAAGCTGCTCGGTGTATAGCGTACTGTGACGATATGCATCTCTTTCTTTGTTTTCAGCACGCGGTAGATGATAACATAATTCTTAACGAACGAATGGCGGCAATCTCCGTTAGCATAAGCTCCAACGCGGCGGATTGCACCGCGTTCCGGTAGCTGCTCCAAGCTGAAAATCGCTTTTTCCAGTTCATCAACCATACTTAGGGCTGTACCCGGTTCTAAAAGATTTTCTGCGATATAGGGGTATGCACGGGCATAGAGCTTTACAACGTAATTATCCAAAATGTTTCCTCCGCAAAGAGGAAAGAGCTTCCCTTGCGCCCAAAAGAACGCACCCTGCGGCATATTACACGCCTCCTTTCCTGTGCATTATTATAGCAGAATTATGTGCAAAACACAGGGCGATTAAAGTAATAGAATCTATGCTATACAAAGAATGTCGGTTGGTGGTATAATATAGCTAACGAGCGGCCGAGCTGCGAGTGATATTTATAGATTGTATCTGCTTTGTGCTTTGACAGATACAGAATGATACCGTGTAGGTTAGCCATCCGGCGGAGGAGGCGATATGGACTTGCTGAAGAAGATCTATGTCAAAATTAATCAGGAATCTCCATTTGAAAATGAAGCAAAATACGTGCTGGTACTGCTCCGTGTACTGTATCTGGCAGAGATGGTGTATGGGTTGGCCTTCGCATTGCTGACATTTCCGGTAAGGAGCATGGTTTGGGCGCCGGAGCTTTTGTTTTATGCAGGGATGATTGCATGCTTTTGCCTGACGTACCGGGTGAAGAAGAGGACAAACCTTATCATTTACGGAGTGTTTCAAACCGTATGGGGTGTATTCTTTGTGTATCTGTTTGGCTGGGACTGCGGCATTCAGCATTTTATGTTTTCGCTTCTTGTGCTGAGTTTTTTCTCTGTCTATGACGCGTTAAAATTTAAGCTGCTGCTCACCGTCAGTCTGTTTGCGCTGCGGTTCGGGATGTTCTGCTACTGCCGGGTGTTTGACCCTGTGATCGAGCTGCCAGGTGTCCGCATTATGGAGCTGCAGATTCTGAATTCTCTGATACTTTTTGTGAGGATGGCGGTTATATGCGGGTTCTTCAGCTCCAATATTGAGACAGCGGAGCAGAAACTGGTCCTCTACAATGAACGCCTGGAGCAGCTGGCATCGCTCGACCCGCTGACCGGAGTCTGGAACAGGCGGTCGATGCTGAATTATATGGAAAGATACCGCAAAGCTCATCCGACGGAGGCTTTTACAGTGGCGATGGGGGATATTGATCACTTTAAACAGGTAAATGACTGCTATGGACATGACTGCGGGGATGCCGTGCTGGTCTGGCTGACTGGTATGTTTCAGGAGTATCTGGGAGAACAGGCGAGGATTTGTCGCTGGGGCGGGGAGGAATTCCTGTTTCATTTTAGTGAAATGAATGGAGATGAGGCATACCGGATGCTTGTAGATCTGAAAAACCATTTAAATGGCACATGTTTTCAGTGGGAGGAAAACGAGATACCGATTACGCTGACAATCGGTGTGGAGGAGAATGATTTCCAGTCAGAGTTATCTGAGTTGATCCGCCGCGTGGATGAGAAGCTGTATCAGGGAAAAAATGCGGGACGCAACCGTATTGTGTATTAGGGCTAAATTTGACAAGATTTCGCAGAACCGGCAGTAGCTTTTTTCTGTCGGTTCTTTTATACTAGAGGAAAGGGAACTGTGGGGACGTGAGCCGCAGGAAGTGACATATTGCAGGAATCGCGGGGGTGATTGCCGCGTGGACAGCATATGGAATGAGGAGAACGGTTGCTTTGCGGCTTGTGTATCGTCATGGGGAGAGATTGCTTTGCAATCGCTCCTGGCGTGACTAATAGGTAGAATGAGGATTGTCCTCAAAAATGGGAGGGAACTATGAGATACGGACATTTTGACAATGAGAGACGGGAATACTGCATCGACCGGGTGGATCTTCCGGCGTCCTGGACGAACTACATCGGAGTGGAAGAGATGTGTGCAGTTGTGAACCATACGGCGGGCGGCTATCTGTTTTATAAGACGCCGCAGTACCACCGCATCACGCGCTTTCGGCCAAACGGAGTGCCGATGGACCGGCCGGGGCATTACGTGTATCTGCGGGATGACGAAGACGGAGATTACTGGAGTATTTCCTGGCAGCCGGTCGGAAAGCCGCTTGCTCAGGCATCCTACCGCTGTCGCCACGGGATGTCTTATACGGTGTATGAGTGCGGATACCGGGGAATTGAGGCGTCTCAGAAACTGATGATCCCGCTGGGGGATACCGTGGAGCTGTGGGATGTAAAGGTGAAAAATACCTCAGACCGGCCGCGCAGCCTGAGTGTTTTCTCCTACTGCGAGTTTTCGTTCCATCACATTGACATGGACAATCAGAACTTCCAGATGAGCCTCTATGCGTCTGGCTCCTCGTATGAGGACGGTGTGATCGAGTACGATCTGTTCTACGAGGAATTTGGCTATCAGTATTTCACAGCAAATTTTGAGCCGGATGGCTATGACTGCGTGCGAGACCGTTTTATCGGAAATTACCGGACGGAGACGAATCCGCTTGCGGTGGAGCGCGGGACGTGCGCAGGTTCTGTGGAGAAGGGCGGCAATCACTGTGCGGCGCTTCAGAAGCGGCTTGTGCTCGCGCCGGGAGAGGAAGTGCGGCTGATTTTCCTGCTGGGCGAGGGAAGACGCAGCGACGCGGTGCGTATGCGGGAGAAGTACCAGGATCCTGCACAGGTGGACCGGGCCGCAGCTGAGCTTGCGGCTTACTGGGAGGATAAATTCTCAAAGCTTCAGGTGCGGACGCCCAATGAGGATATGAACACGATGCTGAATACGTGGAATCTGTATCAGGCGGAAGTCAACGTCATGTTCTCGCGCTTTGCTTCGTTTATCGAGGTCGGCGGGCGGACAGGTCTGGGCTATCGCGATACGGCGCAGGATGCGATGACTATTCCACATTCCAACCCGGCCGGGTGCCGGAAGCGGATCGTGCAGCTGCTGCACGGGCTGGTGTCAAAGGGGTATGGGTTGCATCTGTTTGACCCGGCCTGGTTTGAGCCGCAGGAGGGAGTGCGTCCGTTCGCGTCACCGACGGTCGTCCCGGTGCCGGACGAGGCGAGCCGGATCCATGGACTGAAGGATACGTGCTCGGACGATGCGCTGTGGCTGATTCCGGCGATTATGGAGTATGTCCGCGAGACGGGAGAGGAGTCGTTTCTCGATGAGGTGATCGGATATGCGGATGGCGGTGAGGGAACGGTCTATGAGCATATGAAGCGGATTCTCAACTTTTCTGCCGAGCAGGTCGGAGAACACGGAGTCTGCCTTGGACTGCGCGCCGACTGGAACGACTGTCTGAATCTCGGAGGCGGGGAGAGCGCCCTGGTATCGTTCCTGCATGTATGGGCGCTGGAGCATTTTCTTGAGGCAGCACGGCGGAAAGGGCTGCAGGAGGATGTGGAAACCTACGGCGCGATGTACCGGAAGGTGAAGCAGGTGTGCGAGACACAGCTCTGGGATGGGGACTGGTTCCTGCGCGGCTTTACCAAGAGTGGCAGAAAGATCGGGACACATACGGACCGGGAGGGCCGGATTCATCTGGAATCGAATGCGTGGGCGGTACTCTCCGGTGCAGCGGATGAGGAGCGGGGCAAGCGTGCGCTTGACAGCGTGGATCAGTACCTCTACACCCCGTATGGGATTATGCTGAACGGTCCGGCGTATACGGTGCCGGATGAGGAGGTCGGGTTCGTGACGCGTGTATACCCCGGCGTCAAGGAAAATGCTTCCATATTCAGCCACCCCAACCCATGGGTGTGGGCCGCGGAGTGCCGCCTGGGGCGCGGCGACCGTGCGATGAAGTTTTACAATGCGCTCTGCCCGGCAAGGCAGAACGACTGCATTGAGATCCGGGAGTCCGAGCCGTATTCCTACTGTCAGTTCATTATGGGAAAGGATCACACGGCATACGGCAGGGCGCGCCACCCGTTTATGACGGGAAGCGGCGGCTGGGCGTACTTTTCAGCGACCCGGTACATGCTCGGAATCCGTCCTCAGATGGACGCGCTGGAAATTGATCCGTGTATTCCGGCTGACTGGAAGGGCTTTTCGGCGGTCCGCATGTGGCGCGGCAGCACCTACCGGATCGAAGTGGAGAATCCGGACGGTGTGATGAAGGGCGTGAAGGAGCTCTATGTAGACGGAGAGCGGGTCAGCGCGGTGAAGCCGTTTCCGGCTGGGACGGAGCATACCGTGCGCGTGGTGATGGGGAACTAGCGTTACATTTATCCGCAGATTGTTTTTCCGAGTGTACTGAATAAGAAACGTGAGCATAGCGGGGGGCTTCCGTGATTCGCTTCGTGCGGTACGAAACGCGGTGACATCGTCGACGGAGGAAAATGCAGCAGATGGAAAACAGGAAGTGCCGGATGAGACAGAAGTTTCCGAATGGTTAGGAATGGAATGAAAGAAGGGGGATTTTATATGGTACATTTTGGTACAGGCGGCTGGCGTGCAGTGATCGGAGATGAATTTACGAGGGCAAACATTCAGCTCCTTGCGCGGGCGATGTCAGAAAAAATGAAGCAGGAGCATGTGGAGGAGGAAGGAATCGTGATCGGCTACGACCGCCGCTTCCTCTCGAAAGAAGCAGTGAAATGGGCGTGCGAGGTATTTGCAGCGCAGAAGATCCGGGTGCTGTTTGTCAACCGGTCGTCGCCGACGCCGCTGATTATGTTTTACGTCGAAAAGCACCAGATGCACTATGGCATGATGGTGACGGCAAGCCATAATCCGGCGATTTACAATGGCTTTAAGGTATTTACCTACGGCGGCCGGGACGCGAAGGAAGAGCAGACGCAGGAGATCGAGGCGTATGCAGCTAAGATCGAGGCGTCCGGCGAGAAGATTGCGTGGATGGATTATGAGGAGGCAAGAGCCGCCGGCTGGGTGAAGGAGTTCAACCCAATCAATGAATATCTTGACAATATTATCGCGAATATCAATATGCAGGCGATCCGTGACCGCGGGCTGCATATCGTGCTTGATCCGATGTACGGTGTGAGCCAGATCGCGATGAAGACGATCCTGTCGACGGCGCGCTGCGAGATTGATTTGATTCATGAGGCGCATGATACGCTGTTCGGGCGGCGGATGCCGGCGCCGAGCGAAGGAGCGTTGACGGAGCTGTGTACCTATGTGCGCGAGATGGAGTGCGACCTTGGCATTGCGACGGACGGGGACGCGGACCGGATCGGCGTGGTCGATGACACAGGACACTATCTGCATGCGAATGATATTCTGGTGCTGCTGTATTATTATCTGCTGAAGTATAAGGGCTGGAGAGGTCCTGCGGTCCGCAACGTAGCGACGACGCATGTGCTGGATCGCATGGCGGAATCCTTCGGAGAGACGTGCTACGAGGTGCCGGTCGGCTTTAAGCATATTTCCGCAAAGATGCAGGAGACAGGCGCGATCATCGGCGGGGAATCCTCGGGCGGTCTGACGGTGCGCGGGCATATCAATGGCAAGGATGGCATCTATGCAGCGTCCCTGCTGGTGGAGATGGTCGCTGTGACCGGAAAGCGGCTGTCGGATCTGGCGCGGGAGATCGGGGAAGTTTACGGACACAGCTACATGGAAGAACGCTCCTACAAGTTCACGGCGCAGAGAAAGGAAGAGCTGAAGCAGCTTTTGTTTGAGGAAAAACAGCTGCCGGAGTTTGATGAGGAGGTTGAGCGGGTGTCCTATCTTGACGGCGCGAAGGTCTATTTCAAAAATGGCGGATGGATCATTGCGCGGTTTTCGGGGACGGAGCCGCTGCTGCGCATTTTCTGTGAGATGGACAGCCGGGAGGCAGCAGCATGGCAGTGCCGGAAGTTCGAGAACCTGCTGCAGCTGCAGTACCGTCCTGCGTAGAGTGTAATTGAAAGCTTAGACAGTTACTGGCTGAATTGTGGTTAGCATGAAAACACAGGGATAGATGGCGGGGAAGAAGTAATGCATAGAAGGTACAGGAAAAAGGAGGGCTGGAAACAGCCCTCTATGTGGTGGAGAATGGCAGGAATTGTGGGGATCTGCTGGATGATTCCGCTTGCATTTATGATCGGGATTTTCGGTGTGTATATGGCGAGCAATCACAGCGATATGACGGCGGAGAATTTCAGAGACCAGCTGGAATTCAGCAATAAGATCTGTGTGGAGCGTCTGAACGGCGCGGTGGCAGCCTCGCGGCAGGCATCCTACGACGGAGAGCTGCTTGCGGTGCATGAACGGTATCTTGCGGGGATACTTGGCAATTTTGACGCGGGGCGCGCCTACAAAAATTATTTGACAGATAAATATTTAAAAAACGATGCAGTTTCCAGTGCGATTCTGTGGTTCGAGACGGAGGACGTTCTGTACAGTGTTTATAATGAGCGTGCAAACGGAAGCTACCAGGGGATCCGCGTCTATGAGACCACAGATCACGAGGCAGTACGCGAGTGCGCGAAAACGCTTGACACCAGAATCGGATTTCTGGTGTGCAAGGACCGGATTTATCTGGTGCGAAATCTGGTGGACAAGCGGTATCACAGGCAGGCGACGCTGGTCTTCTGCCTGAACCGGGACTATTGCTTCAACAGTCTCAGCGAGTATCCGCTTGCGGAGGGAGTCTGTGCGCAGATTGGCGGTCAGATGCTGCCGCTTCGGAACGGAGAAGCACTTAGCGAGTGGCTGGGGAGCGGCGAAGCGGAATCGCGCGGCGGGTATGCGTGGGTCGGAGGACGCCTGTGTGTCTCTGATATCCGGGCAGGTGACAATTATCAGCTGCACACCGCCATGCTTCTGCAAAAGGAAGTCACAAAGTATCCGTTTTATGGATATCCGTATGTCCTGGGCGGAATGGTGCTCAGCCTGGTTCCAATGCTGCTGTTGATGCTGCATGTGTTCCGGAGACAGGTCACGGATCCGGTCGAAGTGTTGAGTGAGGGAGCGCGCCACATCGAGCAGGGAGAACTCGGCTATCAGGTGTGTGTTCCGCTCGCGAACCGGGAATTTACGTATCTGCGCGACTCGATGAATGAGATGTCTACGCATCTGAAGCAGCAGTTTGACCGTATCTATCAGGAGGAGATTGCACTGCGGGAGGCGCGGATCATGGCGCTTCAGTCCCACATCAACCCGCATTTTATGAATAATACACTGGAAATCATCAATTGGGAGGCACGCCTCTCCGGAAATGAGAAGGTATCCAAAATGATCGGTGCGCTCTCGACGATGCTGGATGCAGCGATGGACCGCCGGAAGCGTCCGCAGGTGCGGTTATCGGAGGAAATGGGCTATGTAAATTCGTATCTGTACATCACAGGGGAGCGGCTGGGAAGCCGTCTGAAGGTAGAAAAAGAGCTGCCGGAGGAACTGATGGACTGCATGGTACCGCGGCTGATTCTGCAGCCGGTGATCGAAAATGCGGTGGAGCACGGTGTGGTTCCGAATGGCTCCGGGACGGTGCGGCTGCTTGGGTATTGTGATGACACGTATCTTTATCTGGAGACGATCAACGACGGAGGGATGACAGAGGAGGACCGTGCGCGGATTGAACGACTGCTCGATCCCAATTACAGCGCAGGCAAAGAACCTGCAGGCAATCTCGGAATCGCAAATGTGAACCAGCGTCTCAGGATTTTGTTCGGTGATCCGTGCGGCCTGACGATTACAGAGCGGGAAGATGGAAAGGTAGTAGCAAAATTAACAATGCCAGTGCAAAAATAGACAAGCCAGATCGTGAAGATGAACAAGACAGAACAAGAAATGCCACTTACAGTTATTCAAAAAAGTGAAAAGAAGGTGCATAATAGGGACATAACAAACAGGGTTCCACGGAACCGAAAATGAGATTAAGGGAGGAAAACAACATGAAAAAACAGTTCGCAGTATTAACAGCAGGTGCATTAGTTTGTTCGATGCTTGGTGCAGTTCCGGTGATGGCGGATGGCGTAGAGCTGAATGTCACGACAACCTTCGCAGGTGAGGATGGAAACTCGCAGAACTTCAAGGATGCGGTAGCGGCCTGGGAGGAGTCTACCGGAAATACCGTAAACGACGCGTCCGCGACCTCTGATGAGACCTTTAAGGCTCGTGTAGAGATGGACTTCCAGACCGGCGCAGATCCGGATGTACTCTTCTTCTTCAACGGGGCAGATGCAAATTCCTTCATCGAGGCTGGCAAGGTTGTTCCGATCGATACGATCCGTGAGACGTATCCGGAATATGCGGCGAATATGAATGATGACCTGATCACACCGTCAATCGTAGATGGAGTGAAATACGCAGTTCCGGTCAATGGCTACTGGGAGGCAATGTTCTGCAATACAGAGGTACTTGAAGCAGCAGGCGTGGCAGTTCCTGGCGCAGATTATACCTGGGATGCATTCCTTGCAGACTGCCAGAAGATCAAGGATGCAGGCTATGCACCGATCGCAGGAGCACTCGGCAATATCCCGCATTACTGGTGGGAGTTTGCAATTTTCAACAATGGCACAGTTGACAACCATCTGACGATTCCGGAGACAGCGGACGATGAGGTTGGCAAGGCATGGGTAGCAGGAATGGAGGATATCAAGGCGCTCTACGAGGCAGGCTACTTCCCGGAGAATACGCTTTCCGCGACGGACGATGAGACCTTCGCAATGTTTACTGAGAGCAGGGCAGCGTTCCTGATCGATGGTTCCTGGAAGGTTGGCGGAATTGCAGGCGCATGCCAGGCAGACCCGGAGGATCCGTCTACACTGGATACAGAGAAACTTGACAAATTTACTGTGACCTACGTACCGGGCAAGGGTGAGAGAGCAGCAACCGATCTGATCGGCGGACTTTCGATGGGCTACTACATCAGTACGGCAGCATGGGAAGATGAAGCAAAGCGCGATGCGGCAGTCAGCTTCGTAGAATATATGACGAGCGATGAGATGGTTGCAAAGTTTGCACAGCACACCGCGTCCGCACTGAAGGCAGCTCCGGCAGTAGATGAGGCATCCTTCAATTCTCTGCAGGTGAAGGCAATGGAGATGATGAGTGGTGTAACGTCTCTGACAGGCGCTGTTCAGGATATTTTCAGCGGCGAGTGCAGAGTTTCCACCTTTGATGGAATGCCGCAGATCGTTACCGGCGAGGTAGCGGCAGCAGACGCAGTGGCAGAAGGACTTAGTGTGTACCACGCACAGTAAATCAGATAGAAGATGGGTGTTGCAAGATGCAGGTAAGGATATTGTTTCTGATATCTGACAGACTGGTTATCTGCCATAGATTGTAGCTTACGACAGCTACAACACCATTGGGGACAGGGGATGCGGCAGACGCAGGTGTGGCTGACCGCATCCTTTTTCTCGGAAGGTAACTGTTTGGCAGCCTCTGGCTGCGAGAGTTCAGGCTGCATAGGATAGCGGCGGCCAGACAGTTACCTTTGAAGTTTAGTGGAATGAATGCCATGATGCGGGCTGGGAATACTGGACGCTTGTCCGACCACACGGATCGGAGCATAGAGATGAGTAGTGTGAAACAATTCATTGGTATATTTGGGTTGCGTATGGCGTGACAGGAGGGTTGGTATGATCTATAAGAATAAAAAACCGCTTGTGCTGTTTTTAGTACCAGCGTTTGCGTTTATGGTGGTTTTTCTCCATTATCCATTTGTAATGAATATTTTTAACAGCTTTCAGAAGATCGGAGGTCTTGCCGCGCCGAGCAAAGGATGGCTGGATCCGTGGTATTCGAACTATACGGAGATGTTTCAGGACAAAAATGTCTGGATTGCTCTGAAAAATACGCTGCTTTTGATGGCGGCAACACTGATCTTCGAGGTCGGGATTGCGCTTGTTCTGGCGATCCTCGTAGACCAGATCCGCATTGGGGCAAAGTTTTTCCGGATTGTCTATTTCTTCCCAATCGTCATTTCTGCGACGGCGCTCGGACTGCTCTTCAACCTGATTTTCTTAATGGATAAAGGAATGGTCAATCAGTTCATGGAGCTTTTCGGCTATGAAGGTCTGATCGACTGGAAAGCAGAGAATCGTGCGCTCGTGACGATGTTTATCCCGGTCATCTGGCAGTATGTCGGCTTCTATTTTGTCATTCTGCTCACCGGTCTGAATAACATTCCGGCAGACCTCTACGAGGTGGCATCGATCGATGGAGCGAACCGTTGGCAGAGAATCCGTTACCTCACGCTGCCTCTGCTGCACAATGTCCTGTGTACCTGCGTGATACTCGCGACAACAGGTGCGCTGAAGGTATTTGACCTGCCATGGATCATGTTCCCGAAGGGAATGCCGCAGAATGCGACGTGGCTGACAAGTACTTACATGTATTATCATTCGGTGGAAACGCGGAACACCGATTACGGCTGTGCACTGGCAGTGCTGATTGTAGCACTCGGGATTGTGGCGGCGCGGGTTGTCAATGCGATCTTTAAAGAAAAGGATTACTGATGGGGGTGGAAGGATATGAATAAGAAAAAGACATCGTATGCATGGATGATACCCGTGTACGCCATCCTGATCTTCTGGGCGCTCACGACGATTTACCCGCTTGGCTGGGTTATGATGAATTCCTTTAAGGTAAAAAATGAAATTATCGCGAATTCCTTTGCACTTCCGACCGGAGAACTGTTTACCCTGGCAAACTACAAGCGTGCGTTTGACCGCGTGCCGATCTTTGGCGCTTACGTAAACAGCCTGATCGTGTCCGGAACGGTGACATTTGTGGTGATGGCGCTTGCCGGAATGGCATCCTTTGCGCTTGTGCGCTACCAGTTCCGGGGCAGCAGTTTCCTGATGTCCGTTGTGGTGGCAAGTATGATGTTCCCGGCATTTTCCACGATTGTCCCGGTATTCCGGATGGAGGCGTCGTGGGGAGTTGTCAACAGCAGCAACCGCTGGATGTCCCTGTTTTCCTGTGCGCTTCCGCAGGTGGCGGGCAACCTGTCCTTCGCGATCATCGTGTTGTCCGGCTATATCCGCAGCCTGCCGCTGGAGTTGGAGGAGGCGGCCTTTATGGAAGGGTGCAGTGCGCTGCAGATTTTTGGGAAGATTATCATTCCGCTCGCGAAGCCTTCGTTTGCGACGGTAGCAATCTTCTCTTTCCTCTGGAGCTATAATGACCTCTTTACGCAGACCTTCTTCCTGCGTCTGCCGAAGCAGTGGGCGATCACACGTCTGCTGAAGGAGCTGACCGCGATGGAAGGAACAAACTACGGCCTGATGGCCGCTGCAGTGACGATCGTAATCGTGCCGGTAATTGTCGTCTATGCGTGCCTGCAGAAGTATATCATCAAGGGGCTGACTGCAGGGGCAATTAAAGGGTGAGGCCTCCGCAACTGCCGCCGACAACTCGCAGGCTGTGCCGATGCACAGCCTGCTCAAACAATGTTGGCTAAAAATCCTGCTGGAATGCAGGATTTTTGCAGTTGTGGTTGAACGGTAACAGCAATTCCGTAACAGCTGAGAAATGCGGACCGGTTGAGATGGAAAAATAAGTGGTTCTGTGGTATGATGAGTAAAAGCTGTTTTTATCAGCAACAGATGAGACAAAGCGTGAGCGAAAGCCCGTGGGCGGAATGCGTGGAGAAGGTTTCGTAAGTGTGCCTGGATGGGACGCAGGGAGGTAGAGTCGTGTACAGAGTAGTGATTATCGATGATGAGCCGATTATTGTGCGGGGGCTTACACAGCTGATTCCGTGGGAGAAGTACGGCTGTGAGGTGGCAGGGACCGCCGGCGACGGGCAGGAGGGACTGGAGCTGATCCGCTCGCTGCGCCCGCATATGGTGTTTACCGATATTTATATGCCGAAGATGGACGGTCTTGGTATGGCGGCTGCCCTGAAATCGGAGTTTGAAGATATGGAGCTGACCGTGCTGACGGGCTACCGCGATTTCAGTCTCGCACAGCAGGCGATCCGGCTTGGCGTTGCGCGTTTTCTTCTGAAACCGTCGAATATGGAGGAGCTGGAGGAAGCGGTGGAGGCGATGGCGGCGCACCTGAGAAAGAAAGGAATCACGGGGGAGGAAGAGGCTCAGCTGGATGAGGACGAGACAGGAGCAGCGTTGGGCAGCGCAGAGTTCACTGACGCAGAAGGGGCTGTAACAGAAAGCACCGGGAAGGAAAGCGGCAGAAAAGAAGGGGCTGGAAGAGAAAGCGCAGGGAAAGAAGGAGCCGGGACAGAAGCTACCGGAACAGAAAGCGCTGCAGGAAGCTTTATCGTCAATCGGGCACTGGAATATATGCAGGAGAACTTTCGCCAGAAAGTGACGCTGACAGATGTCGCGGAGCATACGTATGTGAGCCAGTGGCATCTGAGCAAGCTGCTGAACCGCCACACCGGCAAAAGCTTTTCGGAGCTGCTCAATACGATCCGGATCGACGAGGCCAAACAGCTGCTCGCCGACCCATCACTGCGCATCGGGGACGTTGCGGAGATCGTGGGCTTTCTGGATATGGCGCATTTCTCCCGTGTATTCAAGAAGCTGACCGGGGTTTCTGCGAACGAGTACCGAAACAGGATGTAGGAAGTCTGACCGTATATTTGGCGATGGCGTCTCGCAACAAATCAACAGAACTTGATAAATTGCGGATTATGACATATAATTTGCGTTGCGGGCAGTACACTTATTGCAGAACGATCGGAGGTGATGGGGATGAAGAGCTGTAAGCAAATCGCGATAGAGTGGGGCGTTTCCGGACGAACGGTCAATGATTTGTGTAAAAAAGGCAGGGTTCCGGGCGCTGTAAAAGTAAAAGGAGCATGGCGGATTCCGGATGACGCAGAAAAGCCGTCTGACGGCCGCATTTCATCCGGAAGATATCGTAAGAAGGAAGCAGCGAAAAGGATAAGACCTCTTCCGATTGGTATTTCTGATTATGTACGTGCACAGTCAGAGTATTACTATGTCGATAAGACATTGCTGATTAAGAAATTTCTGGATCAGAAGCCTTTGGTATCCTTATTCACAAGACCAAGACGATTTGGAAAAACCTTGAACATGGATATGCTCAGAGTTTTTTTTGAGATATCAGAGGAAGATACGAGTAAATATTTTATAGAGAAGGATATTTGGAAGTGCGGCGATGAATATCGGTCTCATCAGGGAAAGTATCCTGTCATATTTTTGACCTTTAAGGACGTGAAGTTCGATTCCTGGGATTTTACGATCGATAAGATTCGAGGGCTTCTGCAGGCAGAGTTCGGAAGGCATCAGGAAATACTGAACAGCAGCAGGATCGCGGAATATGAAAAGAATTATTTCAAAAAGATTTTGGATGGAAGCGCAACAGAGGTAGATTTGACAACGGCTTTGGAAAAACTCTCTAAGATGCTGGCGGAGCATTATGGAAAAGCGCCGATCATCATTATTGATGAATATGATACGCCGATTCAGGAAGGTTATTCGAAGGATTTCTATGACGAAATCATTCGGTTTATGAGAAATTTTTTCTCGGGAGCATTTAAGGATAACAAGAATCTTTCTTACGGTTTTCTGACAGGTGTCCTGCGTATTGCGCAGGAGAGTATTTTCAGTGGGCTCAATAATCTGACTGTCAATTCTGTGATGGACGAAGAGTATGATCGTTATTTTGGATTTACTTATTCAGAGGTCCATGAAATGATGGAATATTACGGAGTGACAGATAAAGAAGGAGAGCTTAAGGACTGGTATGACGGGTATCTGTTTGGCAGGACAGAAATTTATAATCCCTGGTCCGTAATAAATTACATTGCAAGGGGCTGTATCCCGCGTGCTTACTGGGTAAATACCGGAAAAAATGAAGTGCTTGAAGAGGTTCTGAAGGTTGCTACAGAGGATATTATAGAAAAATTATACGCTTTGCTTCAGGGCGGGCAGGTGATTGCACGGATAGATCAGAATGTAGTATATAGAGCGCTGTCTGAGGATCCGGCGAATATCTACAGTCTGTTGCTGGTGGCAGGATATCTGAACGCACCGAAGAAGGAGCTGCAGGCGGACGGGGCATATCTCTGCGAGGTCTCTATTCCGAACAGAGAGATTGCGGCAGTCTATAAGAGCGAGATACTGTCGCATCTGTTACAGATTGGCGCAATTACAAGGACTACTGCAGACAGGATAGCAGAGAGCCTTTATGCAAATGATCCCAGGAAGCTGCAAAAAGCGATGGCAGAGTACATGGATAAGTCCATCAGTTTTTATGATGCAGGTGCGGAGGGATTTTATCATGGGCTTGCACTTGGGTTAGTGGCCCTGATGGATCATCATTACAAGATTAAATCGAACCGGGAGTCCGGGGACGGGAGATATGATATCAGCCTGATTCCCAGAGAGAATAAGTATCCGGGAATTATTATGGAATTAAAATGGAAGAGTGGTCTGGATGAAGATGCACTTGATACATTGTCCGAAGAAGCATTGGCTCAGATCGTGGATAAGAGATACGATTCGGAAATGCGGGAGGACGGCGTAGACCGTATACTGAAATTTGGAGTTGCATTTTCAGGCAAGAAAGTAAAAATTATCACAGACTAACAGGTTGCTTGTTCAAACGACAATCGGTGCAGAAAATTCTATGATGGGAAAAGGGAGATAGCGGCGGCTATGTCCCTATTCAACATCGTGATAAAACAGGACATTGGCGTGCGGATTTGCAGGAGGCGGGGAATATGGAGCGCTTTGTTGATCGTGAGCAGGACTAGAGAAGAAAGCTGAGAGCATTGCATGGGAACAGAAACACCGCAAGGTATGGTATGTGCTTTTTGGCGCAGCCGGTTTTACAGAGGAATTACAGGCGCTTGGGGCATCGAGAGATGATTTGCTGCTGTGTGAAGAAGGGAGTACAAACAAGTGAAAAAGCAAAAGCAGGTATTCGATTCGATCTTCTTTTTATGCAGGCTTTCCTGGTCATGGAATCCTGCATATCTTATGCTCCTGCTATGCAGTGTTATTGTAAAGATCGTGCAGCCATTTCCAGCAATTATTTTTCCGGCATGGATCGTGGATTCCTTGCTGGAGGGAGGGACCTTTGGGGAAGCTTTTCGGCCGGTTCTGGGGCTGGCGGGCAGTACTTTTATTTTGACCATGCTGAGTACGTGGGTTCAGAAAAAACAGACGCTGCTGCAGAGCGGTTTCAAGGATTTTCTGAATTATAAAATCTCCGAAAAGCAGCAGCGCATATCGCTGGAAAAAGTGGAGAGTGTTGAGGTGAAGGAACTCTTTATCAGGGCGGATAATGCGGTCAGCGGGAATATCAGCTATGCTGTCAGGTCTTTAGGTGGAGACAGAGGTGTGGACGCCATAGGGACAGAAGCAGCCAATCTTATTTCCGGTGCTGTGACGGCGGTGGCGCTTGCAATGTCCCTTTTGTGGCTTGGCATGATTCCAGCGCTGCTTATTATGGCGGCGCTGGTTTTCCATGTGATTGGTGGAAGCAGGGAAAAACGCGCCAATTATGAAGAACGGGTAAAGACTACCCCTTATCGAAACAAAAACCAGTACGTGACGAACATTATGATAGATTTCGAGTATGCCAAGGAGATTCGTCTTTACGGGCTGCAGGATTTTCTGCTGGGCCAGTTCAGACGGAATAAGGAGCATTTTTATACTGCCAGAAACGAGGCGAAACCGGCATTTTATTTTTCACATATGCTTGGAATTCTGGGGGAACTGGTGCAGACGGCGGCGGTGTATGGATACCTGGTGGTGTGTGTTTTTCAGAAAAGTCTGACGTTGGGAGGCTTTACAGGATATGCAGCGGCATTGAACAGTCTTTCCCAGACATTGGTTTCCATGGTTCAGTCTTACCTGAATTTTAACCTGTATGGAGAGTATTTCATTGACTTTATGAAGGCGATGGAGATGGAGGAAGAAACGGATGCTTTGGAAACGGCAGGGGTAAGGGAGGATGTGCCGGAGCATACGATCTGTTTTAGAGAGGTATCCTTTACCTATCCGGGGATGAGAGAGAAGGCTTTGGACAGAGTATCTGTGGAGCTCCCTTTGCAGGGCAGCATTTCCATCGTGGGACGGAACGGTTCCGGCAAGTCAACACTGATCAAGCTGCTTTTGAGGCTGTATCAGCCTGATGAGGGCAGGATATTTCTGGACGGCGTGGATATTTGGACAATCCCTCTGGAAAAGTATAGGCAGCAGGTGACGGCGGTGTTTCAGGACTATTCTATTTTTGCCTTGGACATCAGAGAAAACATAACGGTCACAGGGCAGGACGATGGGGCTATCTGGGAAGCGTTGAGGAAGGCTGGTGTGAAGGATGCAGTCTATAAGCTGCCCCAAAAGCTGGATACCCTGCTGTTTCGCAATTATCATGCGGATGGGGTGGATTTGTCAGGCGGAGAAAAACAAAAACTGGCTATCGCCAGAATGCTGTACAAGGATACTGCCGTTATGATATTGGATGAGCCTACCGCTGCGCTTGATCCGCGTTCAGAGCTGGAAATCTATGAGCAGGTTCACAGAATGGCAGGAGAAAAAACGATTCTATACATATCGCATCGGATGTCGAGCTGTCATTTTTCTGACATGATTTTGGTGATGGAGGGTGGCCGGATCGAGGAGCGGGGGACACATGCTGAGCTGATGGCGAACAGGCAGCTATATTATGAAATGTACCAGGCGCAGGCCGAAATGTACAGGGAAGGTGAGGCGGTATGAGGAAGCAGCTGGCAGGTATCAGAAAAGCTTTTGGTATTGTGTGGGATGCAGATAAGACCTATCCTTTTCTGTTGTTGACGCGGGCGTTATCCGCATCAATCGCCCCTCTGTATGCATCGGTCTGCGTGAGCCGCCTGGTAAGCAAGCTGGCGGGGGAGGAGAGGCGGACAGATTCTGTTATATTTACGCTCTTTCTGTTGTTGGCCGGTATTTTTCTGTTTCGGGCCTTGGAGGCAGTTCTGGAATGGCAGTGTTCTTATCGGTACATGCGCATGCAGGATGTCTTTATCGCGAAAAACAGCAGGAAGGCCATGAACATGGAATATCCGGCGACAGAGAGCTCGGAAGTGGCAGATTTGTATGGCAATGTCTGGATGGCAAACATGTCGCCGGGAGTAATTCTGGAACAAGCTTTTTTCGTGTTCGGCGGAGCAGTACAGGTTCTGGGCTGTGTGGGGATCATTTTACATCTGGGGTACGTCTTGCTGGGTATTGTGGCAGTATTTATTGCGCTGTGTTGTTTTCTGGATTACCGGATGGGCGCCAGACGAATGAAATACGAGCTGGAGGCGGTGCCGCTGAACCGGGCCATCAGCTATACGCGCAATTGTATGGGAGATGTGTCCTGCGCAAAGGATATCCGTCTGTATTATCCTGAATCTTTTTTCCTGAAACGTCTCGCTGCGTATCAGAAGCAAAAAATGGAAAAGGAAAGGTCCAGGGAGCATTACTGCGGACATTTGCTGTCGCTGCAGGCGGCTCTGCAGCTGCTGCAGACTTTCGTATTGTATACTGTGCTGATCCATCGTTTTCTTCAGGGAGGAATAGAGATTGGCTACTTTTCTCTGACCGTTTCCTCTATCGGTATATTTATGGGAGCGGTAAAAAGGATCTCTGCAGCATGGAACCAGATCATAAAGAATGTTGTTTTTCTGGAATATCTGGAATGCTTCCGCAGCTTGCCTGAACGGTTTGAGATTGGCAACGGACGGAAGGAAGCAATGACTCATTCGGGAGAAATGCTGTCTATAGAGTTTAGAGATGTCTGGTTTCGTTATCCCGGAGCAGAAAAGTATTCGCTGGAGGCTGTGAATGTGACCCTTAACAAGGGGGAAGTCATGACAATTGTCGGGGAAAACGGTTCCGGAAAGACAACGTTTGTAAAGCTGCTTTTGGGGCTGTACAGACCGACGAAGGGTGAAATCCTGCTAAACGGTGTAAATATAGACAGGTATACGGATGAAGAATACAGGGCAGTCTTTGCGCCTGTGTTTCAGGATTATCGGTTATTTGCCTATACGATAAGGGAGAATCTTGTGTTTGACGGAGCGTATCACAAGGCGGAGGCGGAAGCACTTCTGGCAGAGCTGGACCTGGATAAAACAGTCAACAGCCTGCCGGATGGAGTAGAACAGTACGTGGGAAAAGGCTATGAGAAAAGCGGGGTGGATTTTTCGGGAGGGGAAAAACAAAAGATCGCTATCGCAAGAGCATTGCTAAAGGATAGCGTCTGTGTAGTGCTGGATGAGCCTAGTGCCGCGCTTGACCCCATTGCCGAAATGAAACTTTACTGGCAGATTAACAAGCTGGCAAAGGAGAAGGCCTGCGTGTTTATCACGCATCGGCTGGCTGGTGTTCGTCTCAGCAACCGGATTTTATATTTTGAAAATGGACGCATTGCAGAGCAGGGCAGCTGCCAGACTCTTTTGGAAAAAGCAGGGAAATTCTATGAATTTTATCAGCTGCAGGCTCAGCTGTACCTGAGCGAGGAGAGTACAGCAATGAAGTGATATGGGAGGACTTTGAAGCATACGCGAAAACAACGGACCGGGAGGTGTATTCGTGCAGAAAAGGAGAGGGAAGAAATTGAAACGGCAGGCTGATTTTACGAAAGGGAAAATTGTGGGTCCGCTTCTGTGGTTTGCGGTGCCGATTCTGTTTGCGCTGTTTTTGCAGGCAATGTATGGTGCGGTGGACTTGATGGTGGTGGGGAAGTTTGCAGATTCGACGGATGTGTCGGCGGTGTCGACCGGCTCGCAGATGATGATGACGATCACGAATCTGATCAGCAGTCTGGCGATGGGAACGACGATCTATCTGGGCCAGAAGATCGGGGAGGGCGACCGGAAGATGGGCGGCGAGATTATCGGCGCGAGCATTTGCCTGTTTCTGGCGGTTGGGCTGCTTTTCACGGTTCTGGTGCCGGTCAATGCAGGAGCGCTTGCAGGGCTGATGAATGCGCCGGAAGAAGCCTTTGACCGGACGACAGAGTATATCCGGATCTGCGGGATCGGATCTACCGTCATTATCGCCTACAACCTGATCGGAAGTATTTTCCGTGGGATGGGGGATTCACAGACACCGCTTGTCACGGTGATGATCGCGTGCGTCTGCAACATTCTTGGGGATCTGCTGCTAGTTGCAGTATTTCATATGGGAACCAGAGGCGCGGCGTTGGCGACGGTGTTTGCGCAGGTGATCAGTGTCGTGATCTCGTTTGCCCTGATCCGCCGCAAGGAACTTCCGTTCGCATTTGGCAGGAAGCAGATCCGGTGGAATGGGGGTATCATCGGAAGGGTTGTGAAGCTCGGCATTCCGATTGCGCTGCAGGATCTGCTGGTGGGCGCGTCGTTTCTGATTATTCTTGCAATTGTTAATTCGCTTGGTCTTGTGGCGTCGGCGGGAGTCGGAGTTGCGGAAAAAGTATGCGGGTTTATTATGCTTGTGCCGTCCGCCTTTATGCAGGCGATGTCAGCGTTCGTCGCACAGAACCGGGGAGCAGGCCGCTACGACCGCGCGGAGCGGGCGCTCTGGTATGTGATCGGAGTGTCGACTGTCATCGGGATCGGCATGTTTTTCCTGGCCTTTTTCCATGGAGATCTTCTGGCGGGGATTTTCTCGAACGATGCAGAGGTCATCGCGGCCGGTGCGGACTATCTGAAGGCGTATGCGATTGACTGTATGCTGACGTGCTTTCTGTTCTGCTTTATCGGATATTTCAATGGGATGGGGCTGACTGCGTTTGTGATGGTGCAGGGGATCGCCGCTGCCTTTCTGGTCCGGATCCCGGTCTCCTGGTATATGAGCAGGCAGACGCCCGTATCGCTGTTTCATATCGGGCTGGGAATTCCGTGCTCGACCGTGCTGCAGATATTGCTATGCTTCGGGTGCATGGCAGTTGTGAAAAAGAAGCGAAAGTCTGTTTACTTTTTATAAAAAACAGATATAATATAAACAGAAGGAGGCGATGGGATGTTTCGTAAAAATTTGAAATATTACAGATTGAAAAAAAATATGACCAAGAAAGAACTTGCCTCTTTAGTAGGTGTAACGCCCATGGCAATCAGTTATTATGAGAATGGAGAGAGAAGGCCGGGAATGGATATCATTAAGGCTCTTGCAAGGGCGCTGGATGTCAGAGTTGCCGATTTTTTAAGTAGTCGTAATGAGAATCTGGCCTTTGCACATGGCGAATTTCGAAAAGGAAGCAAACTGTCTGCGGGTCAGCAGGAATATGTGAGGGAATCTGTTGAGGAATATATGAACAGATTTTATTCGATAGTAGATATCCTGGGGGGAGAGGTTCTGCCGGAGGCACCAGTCCGTCATGGTGTGTGTTTGTCTGAAAACGCAGAACAGGATGCTAAAATTCTTAGAAATCAGTTGCGCATATCAGATGCCGGACCGATTGGAAATCTTGTAGAACTACTTGAAAATAAGGGAATTCTGGTTTATTTCTTTGACGCTCCATCAGACGCATTTTCAGGAATGAATGGACTTGTAAATGAAAGACCTTATATTGCTGTGAATAGAAATATGACTCCGGAACGCATTCGTTCTACGATCGTGCATGAAATGGCTCATTTCATTTTTGAATGGCCGGAAAATATGGAGGAGAAGGAGATAGAGACGCGTGCAACTGCAATCAGTGGTGCATTCCTTCTGTCTGAGGAAGATGCAAAGCGGGAACTTGGAATAAGAAGAACTGCGGTTACGAAGGATATGGAGCTAATCTGCAAGGAATATGGAATTTCTATGTATTTACTTGTAAAAAGGGCAGAAATTTGCGGAATTATTGCGGCAGGCGCTGCAAAGGATTTTTATATTCGGGCAGGACAGCAAGGATGGAAGAAAAATGAACCGGTTCGGATAGAGAAAGAAGAACCAATACTGTTTTCACAGCTTGTATTTCGGGCAGTCAGTGAAAATGAGATCACTGTCCAGAAAGGAGCAGAGCTTTTGAAACAGCCATATGAATTTGTGGCGAATCAATGCTTTGCTGCAGAGGGATAGTGGATGGAGTATATCAGCAGCGATACAAATGTGTGGTTAGATTTTATGATAATAGATCGTTTGGAATTACCTTTTAGGCTCCCTTATGTTTATCTTATGGATGGTGATGCAATCGAAGATGAGCTGCTGAATCCTCCGAATATAGGAAGTGACTTGATTAAAATGGGGCTTCAGGCAACTGAGCTGTCAGAGGAAGAATTCTTTTTGGCGGAAGATCTTTCGGATAAATATTCAAAGCCATCTACATATGATTGTATTGCATTGGCGATAGCAAAAATGAGGGGGCTTACGTTATTGACTGGTGATGGGCCGCTGAGAAAAGCAGCAAAAGCCGAGGGCGTGCAGGTTATGGGGACAATTGGAATCTTAGATCAATTGGTGAAAGGGATGTACATTGATTTGGATGAATTTCAATATTGTATACAGGAATTACTTAAGCACAATGGGAGAAAAGTGCGATTGCCTGAAAAGGAGTTAAAAAAGCGATTAAAGAAATAAGAGGATGAGCATCTGATTCCATCACATACGTCAGGTGCTTTTCTTATGGAAAAAATTGAATTAAGAAAATGGGAAATAGACAGATTATGCACCCATCATCCGGTAAATTTCTCCTTGACATTATGATATCAAAATGATATCATAAACACATCAAAAAAGGAGGAAGAGTCATGGAGGAAAAAGTATTAAACAACAGTAAAAATGGTATGGCGATGCTGCTTTTATTTATCGTGCTGTATCTGGTGGCGATCGTGGTGTGCGTAGTCGGCGGGGTGCTGACGGATGAGGGGAGCATCGGAGGTCCGGTGCTGCTGGTGATCAGTATCATGTATCTTGTGCTGGGCTGGATTCCATTTTGCGGGTTGAAGGTACTGAAGCCGCAGGAGGCGCTGGTGCTGACGCTGTTCGGCAATTATGTAGGGACCTTAAAGGAAGAGGGCTTCTATTTTGTGAACCCCTTCTGCACTGCAGTGAATCCGGCGTCGAAGACCAGGCTGAACCAGAGCGGGGATGTGGACAGCGGTTCCGGGAAGAATTTGCTGCAGATCGCATCCAACGGCGGCCAGATGAATGTGGATCCGAATTTTGGCAGCAAGAAGATTTCCCTGAAGATCATGACGCTGAACAACAACCGCCAGAAGATCAATGACTGCCTCGGCAATCCGGTGGAGATCGGAATTGCGGTTATGTGGAGAGTGGTGGATACTTCGAAGGCGGTGTTCAACGTGGACAATTACAAGGAGTATCTCTCGCTGCAGTGCGACAGCGCTCTGCGCAATATTGTCCGCATCTATCCGTATGACGTTGCGCCGAATGTGGACACGACCGGAGACGGCGTGGCGGATGAGGGAAGCCTGCGCGGCTCCAGCGAGGTGGTTGCAGCGCGGATCCGGGACGAGATCCAGCAGAAGGTAGCAGAGGCAGGGTTAGAGATCATCGAGGCGCGGATCACCTACCTCGCCTATGCGCCGGAGATTGCGGCGGTCATGCTGCAGAGACAGCAGGCTTCGGCTATCATCGATGCGAGAAAGATGATCGTGGACGGCGCAGTCGGCATGGTGGAGATGGCTTTGGAACGGCTGAATGAAAACAGCGTGGTAACTCTCGATGAGGAACGCAAGGCTGCCATGGTATCGAATCTTCTGGTGGTGCTCTGCGGAAATCATGATGCCCAGCCCGTTGTAAATTCAGGGAGCCTGTATTAGTTATGGCGGATGCACCGAAGAAACAGGTTCCGCTGAGGCTGTCCGCCAAGCTGTATGATGCCATCGCTGCCTGGGCAGAGGATGACTTCCGCTCCGTGAACGGGCAGATCGAGTATTTATTGACGGAGTGTGTCCGGCAGCGCAAAAAGAATGGCAGGTACGTCCCGGAGGAACTGGATGTCCCGCCGGAACTTGACATTCATTGAAGCGCTCCCGCAGGTGGGAATCAATGCGTATTAAACGAAGTTTAATATACTGCGAATAATTTGTGAAAAACCAACAAGAAAAGCCCTTTTTCGACGAGGAAAAGGGCTTTTCTTTGTGATAAATCGAGAAAATGCTGATATTATTAAAAAAAGTTTAATTACTAATTGACACAAAGAAAAAATGTGGTATAGTGATAGCAACAGTAAAAATGCATTTGAACTTGGGAAAAAATAAGAAAAACTGTACAGAATATCAAAAAAAGAAAGGAAGATGAAGGTGAATTACAAGAAAAGAAGCAGATATGCCTATATGTATCTCTTACCATTTTTTATAGTTTTTTTAATATTCAGCCTGTTCCCGATTTTGTACTCGCTGATCCTGAGCTTCTGCGATATGGATGTGCTGTCAGGGAAATTCACGTATGTGGGCATGAGAAACTATAAAAGACTGATCGAGTCCGGATTCTTTTTCAAGACGATCGGCAATACAATCCTGATCTGGCTCATGTCCATCATACCACAGCTCACGATTGCGTTTGTCCTGTCTCTGATTCTGAGCAACCGCTGGTTCCGGGGGAGAATGATTTTGAGAAATATCTATTATTTCCCGAACCTGGTGACACCGGTTACGATCGGACTTCTGTTTGGCGCGATGTTCTCCTATCCGGGAGGCGCGATCAACAACATTATCTCAGCGCTGGGCCTGGAGGCAGTGGACTTTCAGAA
The DNA here is from genome assembly GCA_002491565.1 of Lachnospiraceae bacterium UBA7160. Classification (GTDB taxonomy): domain Bacteria; phylum Bacillota; class Clostridia; order Lachnospirales; family Lachnospiraceae; genus Choladousia. The sequence continues at coordinate 23,855 of DKWE01000043.1, forward strand.
TAACCAGATGCTGGCGCGGGTGGTCATCGCGATTGCGATCTGCTGGAAGAATTTTGGTTTCAACATTATCTACTTTACTGCAGGAATCAATTCCATTCCGGAGGAGGTTCTGGAAGCGGCCGAGGTGGACGGCGCAAGCTCATGGCAGAAGATTACGAAGATCACGATTCCTCTGATGAAGCCGATTCTGATCTATGTCATGGTGACTTCGATTATCGGCGGATTGCAGATGTTTGATGAATCCAAGCTGGTATTTACCAATGTTCCGGGCGATGCGACAACGACGATGGTGAAATACCTGTATGATTCCGCGTTTGTGAGATTCCAGTTCGGCTATGCGGCTGCTGTGGCATACGGGATCTTTGTGATCATTGCAATTTTCAGCGTATTCTCACTGATTGTTACAAAAGATAAGAGTGATGAATACGGAGCGAAGAAGACAGGGAGGAGAAAAGGATGAAGGACAAAGCTTTAGCGCGGTCGAAGGCGAAGAGAATTACCGCGCGCACAATTGTGTATGTGTTCGCACTGCTGGTTGCCGTCGCAGCATTTTATCCCTTCTTTGTCATGATTATCTCAGCGACGCATGACAATTACAATATTGTGGCAAAGGTCAATGTACTCCCGGGAGACAAGCTGGCGGAGAACTATGCGAGACTGACGCAGAACATTGATCTGTACCGCGGCGTTTTCAACAGCCTGCTGCTGGCAGTAGCGGGAACGCTGATCCAGAATTATTTCACAGCGATGGCGGCCTATGCGTTTTCTAAGTTTGAATTTAAAGGAAAGAATGCACTGTTTGGCGTAGTCATGGTAGCGATGATGCTGCCGGGGCAGCTCGGTATCATCGGATTCTATAAGGAAATCCAGGCGCTGAATCTTCTGAACAAGTACTTCACACTGTTGGTTCCGTCGATTGCCAACTGCTTCGCGGTATTTTTCTACAAGCAGTATCTGGACGGCGGACTTCCAAATGAGCTTTTGGAGGCTGCGATCATGGACGGGTGCAAGGAGCTGAGCATTTTCCATAAGATTGTGCTGCCGCTGATGGTGCCGGCGCTTGTGACACAGGGCGTTATGACATTTATCGGAAGCTGGAACAGCTATCTGACGCCGTTGATCGTACTGAATGATAAGAAAAAGATGACGCTGCCGCTGATGATTGCGACGGTGCGGGATTCCACCCATGCGGATTACGGCGCGCAGTATGTCGGGATGCTGGTCTCAGTGATTCCGATGGTGATCGTGTTCTGCATGGCATCAAGGGTCATTATGGAGAAGATTTCAATTGGAGCAGCTGTGAAGGGCTGACAAGGTACAAACGCAATATAAATGATATTTTTTGGCTACTGTCCACGCATTCACTGTCCCGTGAGGTGCCAGGCGTTCAGCGGATAGTTGCTTAGTGACGGCCGAAGAAGACCGCAGAAGTTTTCTGCAATTGCAGGAAACTTCCGGAGGCAGCTGCGCCAGAAACGAAAAGGCGGATCGTGCAGAGCCAACAAATATAAATCAGAAAACAAAATAATAAGGAGGATTTAAACATGAACAAGAGTAAGAAACTGGTTGCAATGCTTCTGGGTGCAGCGATGACTGCAGGCACATGTGTGGCAGGCGTATCGGCAGAGGAGGCTGCAGATGTAACAGGCGAATTTACATACTGGACCTACACGGACAGCGCCAACAATCTGGTCAACGAATTCAACAAGCTTTATCCAAATGTAAAGATCGACCTGCAGGTATTCGGAGGCGATGAGTACAAGACCAAGATTCTGACGGCTCTGCAGAGCGGCACGGATGTTCCGGATGTCTTTGATCTGGAAGAGAACTATATGTATGAGTTCCTGGACAGCGATCTGATCGCAGACCTCTCCTACATCAATGTGGAAGAGCTGACTGCAGATTACTATGACTTCCAGCTGGCACAGATGAAGGATTCCAACGGAAATTACAAGGCAATGATTTTCCAGTCTTCTCCGGTTGTGCTGTGGTATCTGAGAGATGCCTGCGAGGAGTGGCTCGGCACGAGCGACCCGGCGGAAATTTCCGCAATGCTGAGCGACTGGGATACGATCATCGCAAAGGGCGAGGAGATCAATGAGAAGTCCGGCGGCACGGTAAAACTGTGGCCGAACATCACAGAAATGGTGAAAATTGATGCATTTTCCTTTGAGCCGCTGGTGCGTGACAGCAAGCTGACCATCTCCGACGACTGGATGGGCATGATCGACAACATGAGAAAGATGTACGAGAGCAGCGCAAACGCAGAGCTTGGCTCCTGGAGCTCCGAGTGGGCAGCAGCATGGAATGAAGGCACAATTCTGTTCCGTGTGATGCCGTGTTGGGATTTCTTTACAGACTGGGAAGCAAATACCGGGAATGTTGGTGTAGCAACCCCGTTCAAGGCATCCTATGAAGGCGCAACAGGTACCTGCGTATACAACAATTCCGAGAAGAAGGATGTTGCGGGTGTATTCCTTTCCTATCTTGCTTCCGATGAGTTCCAGACCGTAAACATGGAATCCTACAATCAGGTTCCGGCAAGCAAGGCGGTTTGCGATCAGCTGTCGGAGGGCTTCACGGCTGAGAATTTCGGCGGACAGAATCTGCTGGCTACCTACAGCGAGACCTGTGACAAGATTGCGGGCATTACACCGGATAAATACACACGTTCTACACAGAACCTCTTCCAGAAAGTGGCAACAAATGGTATAAAAGATGGTAAGGACAATGATACGATCATTGAGGAATTCAAGGCGCAGCTGCGCGATCAGTATCCGGAAGTTGTCATGGATTAATGTGTTGCACCGAAATACGTGCTTTACGCATTTTGTGCGCATCGCAAAGCGTGCGATTGTTCGCAGTCAGGATGGCCGTGAAACATAACCGCAAGTGAAATGACAGCAGAGATTGTCCCGAAGACGCGCCGGAGGGTGAAAACTCCGGCGTGTCTTCCAAAAAACCAGGAGAGAGGGACACGGAATGAACAAAGAAGACAAACAGGTACAGTTGAAAAATTACAACAGACGCAGTGTATTGAACTATATCAGGAAGAATAAGACGGCGACCAAAGCCGGTCTGGCATCCGCCACCGGCCTGACCTTCATGGCGATCAAGAAAATTCTGGAAGAGCTGGAAGAGCTCGGACTCATCCGCTGTGATGAGATGGAGAAGGTCAGTGTGGGAAGAAGGGCGCTGACTTATGCAATCAATGAGTCGTACCGGTATACGATCGGGGTACATATCAATAAATTTGTGACAAGCATTGCGCTGATGGACTTAAGAGGGAATATTCTGGCGTCGGAGCGCTGCGGGAAGGCGCAGGAATTTCAGAGCCAGAGCAGTTTTGTTGACACCATTGTGGAAAAGATTGAAAAGCTGATCCGGGAAACCGGGATCGAGAGAGAGAAGCTTCTGGGAATCGGTGTGGGAGCGCCGGGTCCGATTGATATGGAAAACAGGGTCATTCTGACACCGCCGAACATGTCACTTCTGAATTATCTTCCGCTCGCGGAGGTGCTGGAGAGACGGCTTGGCTGTCAGGTGCATTTATATAAAGATACCAATGCCATTGCGTTTGGGGAGTACTGGGATGGAGAGGGGACAGATAAGTCGAATCTGATTTACATTGATGTGGATATGGGTATCGGAAGCGGCTTTATTGTCGATGGAAGGATTAATGTGGGCGCAAACGGGATTGCGGGAGAATTCGGCCACATTACGATTGATATGAACGGCCCTCTGTGCAACTGCGGGAACCGGGGCTGCCTTGAGGCGATGAGCTCCGGCATTGCGGTGCTGCGGGAGCTGTCTCAGCAGCTGAACTATGACGAAAATCATCCGCTCTATGAAAAAAAGGACAATCTGGCGATAGAAGATGTGTTTGACATGGCGGAGAAAAAGGATTTGCTGACACTGTCGATTCTGAATCGGTCTGCGCATTACATGGGGGTGGCGGTCAGCAACCTGATTAACATTCTTGACCCGGACATCATAATCATGGGGGGAATCATGATTCAGAATTATCCCCGCTACTTTTCGATTGTACAGAGCGTGGCGAACACCAGAAAAGTCAAAGGCGCGAAGGAAAATGTCATGCGCATCTCTTCCCTGAACGGGAATGCAGGAGTCATCGGCGCAGGAGAAATCGTAGCGGATAACTTTTTTAATCAGGGGATCAACGAAGTGTTTCTGAAGCATCAGGGAGATGGCAGGGAATAAAGGGAGGAGACGATGGACAGGTGGCAGTTTGAGGAACCGAAGCAGGAGGGTATTTACACAGAGTTTTCGGTTTTAGAGCAAAAAGATGCGAGCGCGTTTTTTGTGAAGGCAAGAATGGATCGAAAGCAGCCATATTTTGGCCCTCAGACGTATTTTGACGCTCTAAAAGGGATTTCTTTTGTGATCCATACCGGGCGGGCAGAACGGCTGCTGGCGATTTATCAGCACAAGGACTGGTGGATTCGTCCGGCCTTTGTGGAGGCGGGCGGAACGCTTCCGGAGCGCACACAGCTGTTGCTGATGGAGCGCGAGGAGGGCTATACCGTATTTCTCGCCGTGTGCAATGAGCGGTGCCGGACAGATTTTTCGGGAACCGCCAGGCAGATCACTGTGACGATGGCCTCGAATCAGGCAGGCTGCCAGACGATCGAGGGGCTGAGTCTCGTCGAAGCGTCCGGCGACAATCCGTACGAATGCTGTAGAAGAGCGGTCTCTCTGGCTCTTGAGCTGCTTGGGCATCCAGACAGGAAGCGGGAATGCCGCAGGTATCCGGAAATGCTGGAATATTTCGGCTGGTGCAGCTGGGATGCCTTTTATCATCAGGTAAATGAAGCAGGGCTCCTTGAGAAGCTGGAGGAGCTGAAGGAGAAGCAGATTCCGGCGAGATGGGTTTTGATCGATGACGGCTGGCTCGATGCGGACTATGAACAGCAGGTGCTGCGGGGCCTGGATGCGGATCGGGAGAAATTTCCGGATGGACTGGCCGGCTGCACTGCGAAGATGAAGAACCGCTATGGAGTACACCAGGTCGGCGTATGGCATGCCATTATGGGGTACTGGAATGGACTGGAGGAGGGAAGCGAGGCAGACCGCGCGCTTGCATGCGGCAGCCGGAAGCTTCCTGACGGCAGAATTGTGCCGGATGCAGAGGCAGGAAGAGCATTTTTATTTTATGACAAGTGGCACACCTATCTGCGGGAGACCTGCGGAATTGACTTCATAAAGGTAGACGGGCAGAGCGCGGTGTCGCTGTTTTATCGGGGGCTGGAAAGCTATGGGGAAGCCTCCGCGGCAGTGCAGAAGGGGCTCGGCGCATCGGCGGCGCTTCACTTTGACAATAATCTGATCAACTGCATGGGAATGGCAAGCGAGGAGATGTGGAACCGGCCTTCCAGTGCGGTGTCCAGAAGCAGCGATGATTTTGTACCGCAGGTGCCGCACGGGTTTACGGAGCACGCGGTGCAGAATGGCTACAACAATCTGCTGCAGGGGCAGTTTTTCTGGGGAGACTGGGATATGTTCTGGTCCAGCCATGAGGAGAACCGGCAGAACTCGATCCTGCGCGCGGTCAGCGGCGGGCCGGTCTATGTGAGCGATGCACCTGGAAGGACGGATGCCAGCGTAATCCGGCCGCTGATGTATTCGGACGGGCGGCTGATCCGCTGTGACGATGTGGGAATACCCACACTGGACTGTCTGTTTGAGAATCCTGTGGAAAGCGAAAAGCCGCTGAAGCTGTTCAACCGCAAAAAGGATTGCTTTGTGATCGCGGCATTTCCGGTAAATCAGAAGAAGCAGTGCACCGGGAGCATCCGCACCAGGGATATTCCGGGGCTGGAGGGAAAGGAGTACCTTGTGTACTCCTGGAATGAGAAGGAAGTGTATCCGCTCGATGACAGCACGGAGGTGTCCTTTACACTGAAGCAGAATGATGCGGCGCTGTTTGTGCTGATCCCGGTCCGGGAGGACTGCCGTGTCCTCGGGCTGACGGATAAGTATGTGGGCATCGACGCGGTGAAACTGGAAGCCGATGACGGCGAGAAGCGGACCGTTGTGCTGCGGGAGGGCGGAGAGATTGGAATCTGGAGCAGGAGACCGGTCAGGAAGCTCATCTGCCAGGGGAAAGAGGTGCCGTTTGAGAGAAGGGGAGAGCTTTCTCTTGCGCGGATTGAGAGTAACGAGGAGCTTCTGGTGGAGATTTATTCCCGCGAGGGGCGCTGTGTGCCAGT